>DATEDZ010000236.1:0-13205 GCA_035281385.1 Polyangiaceae bacterium | reverse complement strand
CAAGCCCCGCGCCTGCCCCTCGCTAAACATAACAGGTGTATTATGTTTCCTCCGGCGGGCAGGCTCCGCTCCTCCAGCTGTGCGGCGCTGTGCGGCTCGGAGCACCACGCTCCGCACCCTGCGCCGGCGACGGCGCTGTGGTGGCGCAGAGCGGCGGCACGCTGCCCGGCACTGCGCCCGCCCGCCCCCACGCTCAGCGACTCGGCCGCCGGTAGCCACGCCCTACCGGCGGCCTCAGCGCGTCATTGCCCCCGACGACAAGCCCCACGGGCGAAACCAGGAGAAACGAGATAAGATGCACGAAGCCATGGGTACGGTGAAAGCGCACGTCCGAAACGGCCACTTCGTCAGCGACGAACCCGCCAACTTGCCGGAAGGTACGCCGGTTGAGCTGCAGCTGGTGACGACCGATCCGTTAGCGGACATGGACCCTGAGGACCGCGCGGAGCTGCATCAGGCAATTCGAGAAGGCTTCGAGGACGCGAAAGCGGGGCGCACAATTCCGGCGGAACAGTGGCTCGCTGAGCTACGCTCGCGGCTGTGAAGCTCCGCGTTGCTGCTCGCGCCCAGCGCGAAACCGATCGCATCGATGCATGGTGGCGCAAGAATCGCTCCGCCGCACCCGACCTGTTTTTGCGCGAGGTCGTGTACATCACCGAGCTTTTGATGCACGTGCCAACACTCGGCACGAAGTACGAGGCTGAGCACTTTGACGGGCCCGTGCGACGAGTGCTCCTCGAGCGCAGCGAATGCCACTTGTTTTACGGAGTGCTCGGCGACGAGCTCATCATCCTCTCGGTGTGGGATGCTCATCGCAAGCGCGGCCCGAAGCTGTAAGCCGGTAAGCACCGGGGCCAGCGTCGAGCTGAGGCCGAGCGTGGGAGCGAGGGCCCGCGCTCGGCCGAGTGGCGCAGCGCAGGGTGGGCGAGAACCGCCGAGCAACGAGACATTGTGACGCGCCTAAGGGCGCGTTGAGCGGCGGCGGCGCGTGATCATTTCCGAACGAAGCCCGAGTCCCATCCCGGAGCTCGGGCGAGTCGTTTTTGCGGCCGTGCTCGCCGCCGTCCCGCTCCAATGCCCCCTTAGGCGCCAGCGCCGTGCAGCGCGCCCATGCAGTGAGCGGCAGAGCCGCTTCATTTTCTCTGATTCTTCCTTTAGCCGCCCGCCTCGAACGCCGCTAAACTCGGAAACGTGTCAGGCCTTGGTGCGAGCCAGCTCGAGCGACCCACGCGCTGCGTGCGCCTCGCGCCGCCGCTCTCTCCGCGCATGCGCGTAGCTCGAAACTCGCGTCTGGGATTTTCGACTCGACCCAGCAACACTCTCAAGTGTGATGCTCTCCGCAACCGTCGAAGGCGACTGGGAAATTCTCGCTGCGGCTACGAAGTCGCGTCCAACGTAACCCTTGGTGCGAGGGACTATGATCCGAGCGTTGGAAGGTGGGTGAGCAAGGATCCGATCTTGTTCGAGGGAGGGCAGGCTAATCTTTATGTGTACGTTGCCAACGATCCGATCAACCGGAGGGATCCCACTGGCCTTTGGTATTTGGATTTCAACGCCACCCCGGTCCTTGCTATCTTTGGGGGAACGGGCGGCGTATTCGTTCATCCGGGTGGCATTGACCCGTATCTTGGGGGTGGTCTCGCGACGCCCGGTGGTGGCGCGTCTGCGTGTTTTGGTACGGGAAGCCCCTCGCCGGGCATGTTGAGCGGACAAGTGACGTTTTCATTCATGTTTGGAAGTATTGGACCGGTGATCGCTTATGGACGCGATGCAACGGGGGCATCCTTCTGGGAGTTTGGCGTTGGCATTGGCCCGCCTGGACCGTCTCTGAGCGGCACAGGCTATTACACCTGGTAGTGCTCAGTGCGCTTGCTGCTCACAGGACTAACTGCGGTATCCGTGTTCGGTTTCTGCGTCACGCTGGTGGTTCACCTGAGCACGTGGTTCCTGGAGACACCAGCATGGCTTGCGGAGCGGCTAGCGATTCTGGCATTCGTTCTCGTGGTGCCTGCCGGGATGGTTAGTCGTCGCGTTGCGCTGAACATTGAGCTCAGACGAGCATTCACACCGGCCGCCCAGGGATGGACGCGCAGCGCGACCCTGCTTTGCTACGCGACTTTTGGCAACGCCACGATACACTTTCTGAGACTAGTCGCAGCGGGATTCGGCGGCGAGACGTACATTGGCCCCGCAGACGTGCGCGTTGTGCGAATGATGTCGGCGTTTACATTGTGCTTCTTCATCATCAGCTGGGCCATTTGGGACTCGCGCCGACGCGCGATCAAGACACCAGGTCCAGCGACATAGGTTTCGAGGGTACAACCACCGAAGCGACGAAGCGACCGCCAAAGACCAGTGTGGCGAACTTCTAGCGCTCAACTCGCCTTGCGTTTGAACTCCTCCACAATGGCAGAGACGACATCGAGCACCTTCTGCTGCTGACGGCGCGGGAGCTTCTGCACTTCTTCGAACAACCGGCGCGCTTGCCCGGCTGGTAGCGCTCGGCGACCGGTCGGAGCGTGCACGTCGAGTAACTCTTCGATGCGGACGCCGAGGACGTCGGCGAGCTTGGCCGACGAACACACGCTTTTCTTGACCGAGAGCCGCATCCCTGACTCCTTCTACTGACCCGCGACTCTCTCACCTGCCGGCGGCCACTGCAACCAGAACTGACGCGGGCAGTTAGCCGCCTGCTACGGGGCCGGCATGTCGCCGGGCGGCTCCCACCCACTCCAGCGCCGCACCCCAATGCACGCTGCCCGCAGCTGGTGCCAAGCGGATACGATTGATCCTGCCGCGGTAAGCGTGTCAGCTCGGCGCATGCATCCCTTGAAACGGCTGTTTCAGCATGCCGGCGCCTATCGGTCGCAGGTGCTGCTGGCCAGCCTGTTCTCGGTGCTCAACAAGGTGTTCGACGTGCTGCCCGAGGTGCTGATCGGCATCGCGGTGGACGTGGTGGTGAGCCGCAAGACCTCGTTCTTGAGCCGGTTCGGCCTGGTGGAGCCGGCCACGCAGCTGTGGGTACTGGCGGTCATCACGGTCTTCGTTTGGGTGTTCGAGTCGGCGTTCCAGTACCTGTACGACGTCAGGTGGCGTCGCCTGGCGCAGAACCTCCAGCACGACTTGCGCATGGAAAGCTACGCGCACGTGCAGAAGCTCGAGCTGTCTTGGTTCGAGCGCACCCGCACCGGCACGCTGATGAGCGTCCTGAACGACGACATCAATCAGATGGAACGCTTTCTGAACGGCGGCGCCAACGATCTGATTCAGGTTTTGACCGGCACCTGCCTGGTGGGCGCGGTGTTCTTCACGCTCACCACCAAGATCGCCTTCTTGGCGCTGATCCCGATCCCGTTCATCATCTACGGCGCGTTCTGGTTTCAGGCGCGGCTTGCGTCCCGCTACGCAGCCGTGCGCGAGGCGGCTGGCGCGCTCAACGCGCGGCTCAACAACAACCTGCTCGGTATCGCCACCATCAAGGCCTACGTAGCCGAAGAGTACGAAGTTGCCCGTATCGCCGAGAGCTCGAACGAGTACCGCGGCGCCAATGCCTTCGCCATCCGCTTTTCGGCGGCCATCACGCCGGTGATCCGCATGGCCATCCTGGTCGGGTTCACGGTCACGCTGCTGTACGGCGGGTTTCTGGCTTTGCGCGGTGAGATCGGTGTTGGTAGCTACTCGGTGCTGGTCTACCTGACGCAGCGGCTGCTCTGGCCAATGACGCGGCTGGCTGACATGTCCGACCTGTACCAGCGCTCGATGGCATCAGTCGAGCGCGTGATGAACCTGGTCGAGACGCCCGTGACGATCAGCTACGCGGGCGCGCCGCTCGATCCGGGCCAGGTGAGGGGAGCGCTGAGCTTCGAAGCAGTCGACTTTGCCTACGCGGATCAGCCGACGCTGCAGGGCATTTCACTGTCGATCGCGCCGGGCCAAACCGTGGCTTTCGTGGGCGGTACGGGCGGTGGCAAGAGCACGCTGGTCAAGCTGCTGCTGCGCTTCCACGACCCGGCGCGCGGCGTGATCCGGCTGGACGGACGCAATATCGCGGAGCTCGAGCTGCAGGCGCTACGCCGCTGCATCGGTTACGTGGCGCAGGACAGCTTTTTGGCGGACGCGACGGTCGCCGAGAACATCGCCTATGGTCGCCCGGACCTGCCTCGTGAACGGATCATCGCCGCCGCCGAGGCCGCGGAAGCCGGCGAGTTCATCCAGGAGCTGCCGCAGGGCTACGATACCCAGGTGGGAGAACGCGGCCAGAAGCTGTCCGGTGGGCAGCGCCAACGCATCGCGCTGGCCCGCGCCATCGTGCGTGACCCCCGCATCCTGGTGCTGGATGAGGCGACCAGCGCCGTGGACAACGAGACCGAAGCCGCGATTCAGCGCTCACTTTCGCGGCTCGTGGTGGGGCGCACCAGCCTGATCATCGCGCACCGGCTCTCCACCGTGCGCCGCGCCGACTGCATCCACGTGCTCGAAGCGGGGCGCATCATCGAATCCGGCACGCATGAAGAGCTCGTGGCCCGGGGCGGCCAATATGCCGGCCTGTGGCGCCTCCAAACTGGTGAAATGTAGGCAGCCGCGACAGCTAGAGCGACAAACAGCTTGTTTTGGCAACGAAGCTCACGAGCTAGCAACTCCGAGCGCGGCCGCGTTGGGGGGCGGCGCGTGCCTCAGGATTCGTCACATCATGCCGCCGCCCCGGTAGCCATATTCGCGCGCGTATTAGCTAATATTGGTTAATACTTCCGTGCAGCCCCATGATTCGTGCCGGTTCGAGGAGGGACCGGTGCCGCACAATCGGGCTTGGGGTGCGAGCATCGAGCTCCAATGACCCCAGGTTTTCCGCCCTCGCGCGCCGATTATCAGCCAATATTAGCTAATATCCAGCGCGCTGTAGGGTGCACCTGCGTTCTCTCTCCAGCGCAATGGGACGAAATCATGAGGCGCGTGCCCCGCCCCCACCAGGAAGGGGCTAGAACCCTGCTTTCGCGCGCGCGCCGCACAACTGACTACATCGATTTGCCGAATGAAACTGATACGTTCATGGTCGGTGCAGTCTCGATCGTCGCCCAAGCTCGCAATGCTCGGTGAGTACGAGCTGGTGCGTCGCATCGCCACCGGTGGCATGGCCGAGGTGTATGAGGCTCGGCGCCCCGGGGCTCGAGGCTTCGCCAAGCGCGTCGCGCTCAAGCGCATCCTGCCGCAGCTGGCGATGGACGATCGCCTGGTCAAGATGTTCTGCTCCGAGGCGCGCGTTCACGCCGCGCTGATGCATCCCAACCTGGTCAGCGTGCTCGACTTCGGCGAGGCCGCAGGCGAGCTGTACCTGGTGCTCGAGTACGTGGACGGCGTCGCGCTGTCGGAGGTGCTGCGCGCGGTTGCCGCCCGCAAGCGCGCGATGGAGCTGGGGCCGGCGCTGCACATCGCGCGGGAAGTCGCGGCCGGCCTGGCCTACGCGCATCAGTACCGCGACGAGGACGACGCTCCGCTCGGGGTGGTGCACCGTGACGTGGCTCCGAACAACATCCTTTTGGGTCGCGCCGGCGAGGTCAAGCTCACCGATTTCGGCATCGTGCAGTCCAAATGGTCGGAGGTGCGCACGGCCCCCGGCGAGCTGCGCGGCAAGGTCGGCTACGTTTCCCCCGAGCAAGCCGGCGGCCAGGGCGCGGAGGCGCGCAGTGACCTGTTTTCGCTCGGTGTGGTGCTGGCCGAGATGCTACTGGGCGCGCCGCTGATTCCGGGACACAGCGAGCTCGAGGTGCTGAAGAACCTCCACTCACGCAGCTGGGAGAGCCTGACGCCGCTTTCGGCCAAAGTACCCGCGTCGTTGATCAAGCTGCTGCAGAAGATGCTGGCCAAGTCACCGCGCAACCGACCCGCCAGTGCCGCGCTGGTGGTTCAGGAGCTGGACCACCTGGCGACGACGCAGGGCGTGCGGACCTCGGCGCATGGCCTGAGCCTGTGGCTGGCAGATCTGGGTATCGTTCGCGTCGACAGCGACGTGCGCATCACGCCCAGCCGCGACTCGTCGCCCTACGCTCGCGCCCCCCAAGGCCCCGCGCCGATGCGCGACGAACAGCCCACCATCGTCGATGCCGATGCGCTCAAGCCCATCGTGCTCGCGCTGCCGCCAGCGAGCTTGCCGGATGACCTGCCGACGCGGAACCGCCCAGTACCGAGTAGCACGCCGGCCTTGCGCTACCGAGTGCGCCGTCCGGGCGGGGAGGTCGTGGGCCCGCTGTCACTGGCCAGCATGCTGGCGCTCTTGGCTACCGCGCGTGCCGGGCTCGATTCCGAGCTGGCGCGCGAGGCCGGACCCTTCTTGAAACTGTCGCAAGCTTTCGAGCTAACGCGTCTGGCTACCCGTCCGTTGTACCGTTTCTTCGATCCGGTGGCACTGCTGGCGAGCGAGCGTTACACGATCGAACGCGCCAGCCTGCCGGCGCTGCTGCTGCGCATCGCCACCTCGCGCCGCAGCGGCCTGCTCGTACACCGGCTCGGTACCGAGCAACGCCGCATCTACTTCGACAAGGGCGCGCCCGCCGCCAGTGCTTCCACCGACCCCTCGGAGCTGCTCGGCCGCCAGCTGGTACGCTCCGGTCTGGTGAGCGAAGCGGATCTGGAGCGCGTGCTCGAAAGCGGTTACCGCTCCGGTTGCCAACTGGGCGAGAGCCTGGTGCGCGCCAACCTGATCTCGAACCAGCGCCTCACGCAGTGCATCGTGGAGCAGCGCATCCGCCGCATCGCCGCCCTGTGCCGCGCGCGCGCTGGCGAGGTGTTCTTCATCGAAGGGGCTTGCTCCGAGGATCAGGTGCTCGGTTTGTCACAGCGGCCGCTCGGCGCCCTGGTCGAGGCGCTACGCGGCGCCTACCCCGAGGAAGAGTTGCTGCAGATGCTGGGCGGCCTCGAGCGCACCGCGCTCAGCCCTGCGTCTGGCTGCGTCGCGCTACGCGCCGCGCTGTGTCTGTCCGGTGACGAGGCCTATGCTTTCGATCTGTGCCTGCGTGGCGTGAAGCTCGGGCTGGTGCTGCGCGAGGCGCGGGCACGCGGCCAAGGTGCGCTCCGGGCCGCGGCGTTCGCGATCTTCCTCGGCTTGTCGGCGGGCGCGTTCGTGGCAGCATGAGCCGCGGGGCGGCTGGGCGCGGCGCCCGTCACGGCCCCAGGAACTGGATACGCATCCGCACATACTACCCGCCCAGCTCCAGCTATGGACCGTTCAGCCCGTCCCCCGCTGGTAGGCGATCCCGAGCATCGCGGCCGCCTTCCTGAGAGGTCCTTCTTCCGTCCACAAAGTGCTGCCGGTGGCGCGGGCGGCGGCGAGCAGATGGGCATCCACCCAGCCGATGCCGCGATTCGCCAGGGAATGCTCCTTCACGAAGGCCAACATGGCGCCGTGGGTGGTGGTCGGTGCCTGCTGGAGATCGCGATACTTTTCCACAATCTTCTTGCGCGCATCTCCTCCCTGTCCTAGCAGCAGCTCGCCGTGCACGAACTCGTGACCGAGGACCTCGTCCCGCCGCAATAGCTCGGCCATGCGGCGAGAGATCTCCGGATGTTTCGAACCAGCGGAGTACACCCACACCATGGTGTCCACCAGGATCACGCTGGTCTCCGGCGGGGCGCGGCCGTCATCTCGTCATCGCTCCCGAGAGCATCAGCGAGGTCTCTCAAGCTCTCACGCCGCAACATCTCGCGCAGGCTGCGCTCCAGCAGGTCAGAGGTGGAGTCAATCTTCCACAGCCTCTTCGCGCGGGCGACCAGCTCGTTGTCGAGCATCACGGTTGTACGCATTCTCGCCATGAATCGTATGTATCACGATTGTGCTATTCCTGCCAGAAAGTTATGCAGGGCGTATCCATCTTGCTCGAACCCGACGCACCGGGAAGACTTGACTAGCGTCATGGCAATCAGCCGCGAGGAAGCAAGATGACCTCGAGCTTGGCCACGCTGCTCGTGTCGTGCCCGGATCGGCGTGGCATCGTGGCCGCGCTGGCGCAGGTGCTCTACGGCCACGGCGCGAACATCCTGGATTCTGATCAGCATACCGACTCCGAGGCCGGCTTGTTCTTCCAGCGGCTGCGCTTCGACCTGGCCGAGCTGATGACCGATCGCGTGGCCCTGGAGCGCTCGATTGGGGAGCTGGCGGAGCGCTTCGCCATGCGCTTCCGGCTGCTGTACGCGGCGCGGCGAAAGCGTCTGGCCATCTTCGTTTCGAAGTACGATCACTGCCTGTACGATCTGCTGCTCCGGCAGCGCGCCGGAGAGCTGGCCGCGGACGTGGCGGCGGTGATCAGCAACCACTCGGACTTGGCGGACGTGGCGAGCCAGTTCGGCGTGCCGTTTCATGTGTTCGAAAAAACTCCGGAGAGCAAGCATGCTCAGCAGCAGCGTGAGCTCGAGCTGCTCGGCCAGCTCGAAGTGGATCTGGTGGTTCTGGCCCGCTACATGCAGATCGTGAGCGCGGAGCTCTGCGAAGCCTTCGCGGAGCGGCTGATCAACATCCACCACTCGTTCTTGCCCGCTTTCGTCGGCGGTAAGCCCTACCATCAGGCCTACGCGCGCGGCGTGAAGCTGATTGGCGCCACCGCCCACTACGCGACCGCGGTGCTCGACGAAGGGCCCATCATCGAGCAGGACGTAGTGCGGGCTTCCCACCGCGACGCGGTCGAGGACCTGGTGCGCAAGGGTCGGGATCTGGAAAAGGTCGTGCTGGCACGCGCGGTGCGCTCACACCTGGACGATCGGGTTTTGGTCTACGGCAACAAGACCGTCGTTTTCGACTGACTACAGCCCCTTGGCGCTGCGCGCGCTTTCGAGGGCTTGCTCCAGCGCAGCTGGACTGAAACCGACTTGGATCTGTCCCATGACGTCGATGACCGGAATCGATGCCCCGCCGCGCCCGACTCGTTCGAGCTTTTTGCGCATTTCGTCGGCGGCCACCTCGTTTTTCTCGATGTCTTTTTTGATTACCGTGACGCCTCGCTGTTTCAAGTAGCGCTCGGCGTCGTGACAGGGTTTGCACCAGTCGGCGCCGTAGACGATGGCCACCACGCCCGTCGCGGGTGCGCGATCGCCGGCACCGCCGCCCGGGGGCTTGGCGCCCGGCTTTTCGGATCCGGCGGGCGGTGCGCCGCTGCCTAGTACGCTCGGGGCGAGCGCTTCGAGTCGGGCCTTTCTCTTGCTGGCGCCGAGCTCCTCCCAGTCGGTGCGCGGCATGGTCTTCAAACGATAGGCGCCGGTCGCCGTGGTCTCGTCGAGGTTCGCGACGTAGACCAGCTTGCCGGTGCCCTCCTCGCGGCTCGTCACCACCACCCGCACCGTCTTGCGCCCCTCGGTCGGCACGTCCGCCGGCTTTTGCACCACGTGAAAGTCGCCCTTGTCGTCGATCCAGGTCAAAAGCAGGTTGGGTGTGTCGGCCTTCACCTCGAGTGGTGGCAGCTCGCTGGCTTTCGGCGTGGTGCCGCTGTCGTCCGGCTTATCCGAGCTCGGCTTCTTGCAGGCCGCCAGCAGCAGGACGAGCGCGGCGAGGAGCGCCAGGTAACTTCGCAGGCGATAGAGGGAGGTTCGCTTCACTGACGTGCCCCTGTTTCGGGCTCGGCCAAGCTGGATAGCTCTTCCGACAAGCTCACCCATTCTTTCATGGCTCGGTCCAGAAGCTCACTGTACTCGCGATCCTTGAGCGCCAGGTCGTGCAGGCGCTCCCAGTTGCTGCCGTCCGAGGCCTTTAGCTCCTCTTTGAAGCTCTGTAGCGTCGCCTCGAGCTCCGCGATCTGCTTTTCGAGCTCCTGCACCCGGCGCCGCTTGCGCTGCAGCTCTCGTGAAGCTGCGCGGCGGGCCTGGTGTTCCTGCGGCCCGGCCTTGGGCTCGGGGGCCGGCTTGGTGGGCGCCCTGGCCGCAGCCGCCTTGCCCGCAGACGTCTTGGCGGCCTCGCGTTCGCGAGCCGCGCTGTCGGCCCTGCGTTTGCGCTCCAGCGCGTCGCCGTAGTCTTTGAAGCCGCCCTCGTAGAGGTCCACCGCGCCCGGGGTCAGGTTCAGAGTGCGGGTGGTCACCGTCTCGAGGAAGCGGCGATCGTGCGAGACCAGCAGCACCGTGCCTTCGAAACCGACCAGCGCCTCCTCCAGGATTTCGGCGGCCGGGATGTCCAGGTGATTGGTGGGCTCGTCGAGGAAGAGCAGGTTGCGGGGCTCGAGCAGCAGCTTGGCCAGCGCCAGACGCGTGCTCTCCCCGCCCGACAGGCTGCTCACCTTGCGCAGCGGGTCGTCACCATAGAAGCGGAAGCGAGCCAGGTATTGGCGTGCGCCGTCGACGTTCAAGTCACCGCGCACGCCGCGGATCTCTTCGACGCCGGTCTTAGCCTTGTCGAGCGAACCGAGCTGTTGATCGAAGTAACCCTCACGCAAGTTGGTGCCGCGGCGCACGCTGCCGCCGTCCTCGGGCGCGCCGCGCTCCGCCAACAGCTTGAGCAGCGTGGTCTTACCGCTGCCGTTCGGGCCCACGATGCCGATGCGATCACCACGCCGCACCAGCAGATCGATGCCAGAAAAGAGCGATTTGCCGCCGCGCGCGGCGCATAGGCCTTTGGCTTCCAGGACGATGTCACCGCTGCGCGGAGCTTCGGCAAAGCGGAAGCGCACGCGCTCCGCGCGAGCCCAGACGTCCTCCGGTCGCTCCACGCGCTCCAGCTTTTCCAGCATCTTTTGGCGGGACTGGGCCTGCTTGGTCTTCTGTCCGGCCATGTTGCGCCGGATGAAATCCTCCGTCTTTTCGATGAACGCGGCTTGCTCTTCGGCCAGGCGTCGCTCACGCTCGAGGTCCTCGGCGCGCTCCTCGTGGTAGCGCGTGTAGGGCAGCGGGTAGACCCGGAAGCTGGTGCGGCCGAGCTCCATCGTGATCGGGCACACCGCATCGAGAAACGCGCGATCATGCGAGACGACCAGCACTGCGCCGCGCCAGGCGCACAGGTGCTGCTCGAGCCAGCGGATGGTCTCGAGATCGAGGTGGTTGGTGGGCTCGTCGAGCAGCAAGATCTCCGGCTCACCCGAAAGCACGACGCCGAGCGACAGCCGACCGCGCTCTCCGCCCGACAGCGTGCTCACGTCGCGCTCCAGATCGCGTCCCGCAAAGCCGAGGCGTAGCGCAATGGCCTCGACGCGACGCTCGAGCGCGTCGGCTCCGGCGCGGTGGTACTGGTCGTCGAGCTCGGACAGTTTCTCGAGCGCCGCCGCTTCGCCGGTTGCGGCTGACTCTTGCGCGGCGCCGAGCGCCTGGCGCAGCGCGACCAGCTCTCCGAACCCCGACAGCAGCACCTCCATCACGCTGCCCTGCGCCTTCACCTCATGGCTCTGGCGATAGTAGCCAATTTTCGCGCCCTTCTTGGGCACCACGAAACCGCGGTCCTGTTCCAGCTCCCCGGCGAGCAGGCGCAGCAGCGTGCTCTTGCCCGCCCCGTTCGGCGCCACCAGCCCGGCCCGCTCCCCCGCCTCGAGCTTCAACGCCACGCCCGTAAAGAGCGCCTCGTTGGTGTACCCAAAGCTCAGATCCGAAACCTCAAGCAACGCCACTTTGCGTCCCTACTGCCACACTTTCAGGCCCCTTGCGAGGAGGGGAATCAACAGGAAGGGTGGAAGACGGGAAGGCCAGAGCAAGAATCTTGAGGTTCGATCCGTCAACTGGCTTGCATAGCCTAAACGTCGCCGCTGAGCATCGAACGCTGCAAACCCCAAAAAAGTCTTCCCGTCTTCCCGCCTTCCTGTTGATTCGGTCTCGCTCTCGCTCAGGCGGGAGGCGGGACCGAGTCGCGCGGCGGGGTCGTCAGCTTTACGAGCAGGGCCCGGACCGACTCCACGATGCCGATCAGGATGTACACGCTGAGCAGCCAGATCAGCACGAATTGGGGTCGAAACCGCGACCACACGAAGGCACTGGAGGTGATGGTGAACAGCACGAACAGCACCGTGCCGGTATTGAGCTTCAGCTCCTTGAAGGAGCGGAAGCGCACGTTCGATACCATCAAGAAGGACAGCCCCATCGTCACCGTGAATAGCAAGGCGGTGTAGGGCTGCGTACCGAGCACGCCGCCGGCGCCATGGTTGGCGATGATCAGCGAGACCAGAATGCCGGTGGAGGGCGGCGTCGGAAGGCCGACGATGTACTTGCCAGGCTTGGTCGGGCCGCCCCCAGGAGCCGAGCTCAGGACGTTGAAGCGTGCCAGCCGGATTGCCGCGCAGGCGACGAACAGGAAGGCGGTCAGGATGCCGGGCACCGGCTGCCGGTACAGCACCCACTTGTAGACCAGCAGCGCCGGTGCGACGCCGAACGAAACGATGTCGGCGAGCGAATCGAGCTGCAGCCCGAACGCGCTTTGGGTGCGCGTCATGCGCGCGACCCGTCCGTCCATCAGGTCGAACAGCATCGCGAAAATCAGCAGCAGCGCTGCGCGGTAGACGTCGTCGGCGGTCGGCGCGTCCTTGGCCACCAGCCGAATGGCGTTGAAGCCGCAGAACACGCCACAAAGCGTGATCAAGTTCGGTAGGACGAACAGGGTCTTTCGCAGGTCGAGGGGGGGCCTCGGCCGCGAGTGCTTGAGACGGGGACGGCGGAACCCCACGATCAAGGGAAGGGTACGCACATCGCGCGGCTGCGTCCAGCTTCAGGGATACTGCTCGCGCGGTCCGTGCGGCGTTCGGTCTCGACGACGCCAAACGTACGGAACCTAAGACTTATTGGTTCGATCGCGCGCGCCTGACACAACTGAGCGCGGCGCGGGAAACGCTGCAAAGTTTGGCCGAAGCGCCGGTGGGACTCTACGATCGGGAGGCGATGAAACCCGACTCAGCGCCCCTCGTGCTCTGCCTCCTGGTAGGCGGCCTGTTCGGCTGCAGCAGCGGCCTGGAAGGCGTGGAGAAACGCCTGTCGTCGATGCAGGACGAAATCACCCGGCTGCAGAACCAGAACGACCGCCTGGTCGAGCGTGTGGACGCGGTGGAGGAGGTGCAGCAGTCCAAGAAAGCTCGCACCGACAAGTCGGCTGCCGCCGCCCAAACCACATCGACCTCGGAACGCCCCAGCCTCAAGGTCGTCAAGGTGGTGCCCGAAGACAACTCCGGCATGCCGACGCCGCAGATCGGCACCCAAGCACCTGGCGATGCCGCCGATGATCCGACGCCGCGACCGGTCATCAAGCTCCGAGGTGGCAGCAAGCC
>DATEDZ010000235.1:0-11334 GCA_035281385.1 Polyangiaceae bacterium | reverse complement strand
CGGAAGGGCGGGTCCTGCACATCGCTGACGATCGGAAGGGGACGCGACGCTGGCTCACCGAGGCCGAGCGTGCGACCGCCGAGGCCGAGCGTGCGACCGCCGAGGCCGAGCGTGCGACCGTCGAGGCCGAGCGTGCGACCGCCGAGGCCGAGCGTGAGCGTCAGGCTCGCGAAAAGCTCGAACGCCGCGTGCTCGAGCTCGAGCGTAAATCCGGCGCGTAGCGCGCGGCCTCGCGTATCTCATGGGCCGTGCTCCTGGACCTGGCGCATCGCTGGCGGGCCCCGGCCGTGGTCCAGCGGTTAGGGTGTCTGCTGGACCTGCACCGGGTCGAGGTGCCGGCAGACGCGCGGTCGGAGCTCGTCGCGCTCACACAAGGTGCTAGCAAGATTCAGCTCGGCCCGCGGGGGAAATGGGGCTACGCCGGCAAGCTCGTGCAGCCGTGGAACGTCGTCGAGAACGTGCCGCGCGACGTCCTCGTCTCGTCCGTCGACCAAGGTCGTCGACGCGTCGTCTTTCGTCGGAAGGAAGCCCGCCCATGATCGCCGACAAGCAGGCGTACCGTCTGGTTGTCGCCCGCGAACAGCGTTAAGCTCCCGCTCATGCTGGCGCGCCTGGATGAGCACGACGACACGCCGGTCGAGGATCACATCGTCGTGCTGCGCGGCATGAAGTGGTCGGACTACGAACGGATGTTGAAGGTGAGGGGCGAGGCGCCGGTGCCGCGGTTTGCCTACCTGGAGGGGGAGCTCGAAATAATGACGCCGTCCATGCCGCATGAATCCATCAAGAGTTGGATCGGTCGCCTGGTCGAGGTCTGGTGCCTCGAGCACGACATCGAGTTTTCGCCAGTCGGCTCCTGGACGCTCAAGAAGAGACGCGCCAAAGCCGGTCTCGAGCCCGACGAATGCTACGTCTTCGGCCAAGTCAAAGGCGCCAAGCGGCCCGACTTGGCGATCGAAGTGGTATGGACGAGCGGCGGCATCGACAAGCTCGCCATCTACGCCAGGCTCGGCGTCCCAGAAGTCTGGTTCTGGCGCCGTGGCAAGCTCCGCATCCACGTGCTTCGCGGCGACGCCTACGTCGAGTCCGCGAAGAGCAAGCTGCTGCCCGGTATCGACCTGCCCCAGCTCTGCTCGTATCTCGATCGCGACAGTGCCAGCCAGGCCATGCGCGAATACCGCGCGGCGCTCACCCGCCGCTCGAAATAGCCTCGCGATTGCGAATTGCGTGTCTGGCCGATGGATGGGGCTGCCCATCTGCTGCCTGCCTGCAGAAGGCTCACGTAGCGGTTCCAGGTCTCGCTCGCCGGCGACGTCGGCTAGGAGGGAGCCTGGGTTTGAAAAAGTCACCCCAGCTGGTCACGCCCTGAAGCTACTTCGACGGCTTTTCCTGGCTGCTGCCCAAGAGGCCCGGCAGCACGTCCGGAGCGGCGCCCAGACGCGCCACGCTGTCCAGGTGGTGCACCAGGAAGCTGCGATTGTCGGTGACGGACAGGTTCTGAATCTCCAGGGCACCGATGCGGTCGCTGGGCGTAAACGCTGCGTCCTCGACACGCTCCATCGACAACTTGTCGGGCCCGTACGCCATGTACTCGGCCTTGGTCGAAAGGATCGAGTAGTCGTCCCCGCGCCGCAGCTCGAGCGTGACGGAGCCGCTCACGCTCGGCGCGATCCAGCGCGTCAGGCCGTCTTTGAGCAGCATCGCTTCGGGATCGAACCACTTGCCTTCGTACAGGATGCGCCCGAGCCGGCGTCCGAGCGTGAAGTACAGATCGAGCGTGTTCTCGTTGTGGATCGCCGATAGCAGACGCTCGTAGGCGATGTTCAACAGCGCCATGCCCGGCGCCTCGTAGATGCCGCGGCTCTTGGCGTCGATCACGCGGTTCTCGATCTGGTCGCTCATGCCCAGGCCATGACGCCCGCCGATACGGTTGAGCTCCACGAAGAGCTCGAACAGTGAGCCGTAACGTTTGCCCGAAATGGCCGCCGGCAGACCGCGCTCGAAGGTCAGCTCTACCTCCTCCGCCTTGATCGCCGTATCCGCCTTCCAGTGCGCCACGCCCATGATCGGGTCGACGATGTGCAGACCCTTGTCGAGCTGCTCGAGATCCTTGGCCTCGTGAGTCGCGCCCAGCACGTTCGAGTCGGTGCTGTAGGCCTTCTCGGTGCTCATGGTGTACGGTAGGCCCACCTTGACCAGGTACTCGCTCATCTCCTTGCGGCCGCCGAAGGCGTCGACGAACTTCTGATCCAGCCAGGGTTTGTAGATCTTGAGGTTTGGGTTGGTCAGGACGCCGTAGCGGTAGAAGCGCTGGATGTCATTGCCCTTGTGGGTACTGCCGTCGCCGAATACGTGCACGTCGTCCTCGCGCATGGCGCGGATGATGGCGGTGGTCGTCACGGCACGGCCGAGCGGCGTGGTGTTGAAGTACTTCTTGCCGCCGCTCGACAGATGGAACGCGCCGCACTGAATGGCGGTAATGCCCTCCTGCACCATGGCGGCACGACAATCCACGAGCCGCGCTTCGACCGCGCCATGCTGCAGCGCGACGCCCGGGATAGTGCTCACGTCCTTCTCGTCGGGTTGGGCGAGGTCGGCGGTGTAGGAGTAGACCTTCATGCCGCTACGGCTCAGCCAGGCCACCGCGCAGCGCGTGTCGAGCCCCCCAGAAAATGCGATGCCCAGGCGCGTGCCCTCGGGCGGCAGCGTTCGGTAAATCCGGCTCATGGTGGCGCCTGCTTACCACCAGCCAGGGGGCTCGTCAGCTGCAGTCAGCCAATGCCATTCCTGCAATGCTTTCGGGGCCACTGCCCCGAAAGCTGGAATCACCCCACCCGACTTTGGCACCAGCAGATCACGATCGGAAAAGAGAGGCGGGTCGAGACCCGGCGAGGCCGGGCGCAAAACCCGTGGTGACGCTCGCGAAGTACGCCGGGCGCGTGGGTCGCCGAGGTGAAACGAAACCAACCCGCGCCTAACCCGGTTCAGGTCACTCGGATCGCGAGACGGCTGGGCAAGGCACGGAGGAGAACAAGACCCCTACGGTGCCGTGACGGTTCCCTACGGCGCCGTACCGACCGTGATGATTTCGTCGGTCGGGGGCAGCAGCGGCGAGTCGTCATCCTCTTCACGGATGCGCTTGCCGTTCTTGTCCACGATCTCGATCGCCACTTCGATGGCCACTGTCGCTGGCTCATGAGTGCGGAAACCTAAGTCGAGGCCGGTCAGGCCGGCGATGGTCGGCGGCACCCAAGAGGCGATGAGCAGGTCCTCGTAGGAACGGTTCTGCCAGTCGAAGGCGTGATTCGTGTACGTGACGCGCAGATCCTCTTCTTCGGCGTCGCCCTCCGAGATCGACGGATCCGCGATGAGGTTCATCACCGTGGCCAGGTCGATGGCCATCTCCTCCAGGTCCGAGAAGGTATAGGTGCCGAACTTGCGCGATTTTTCGCCGCTACCCTTCCCGTTCACGATGTAGCGCCGGTCGATGCCCGAGAAGTTGGGCATGAACTCCTGGTTGTCGGCGTCGGTCAGCTGCAAGCCGGGATAGTAGCGACCGAACTCGTTCCAGGGATCCACCAGCAGCTCGACCACGTGGTCTTCGTCATCGAGGTTGCTGATGGTCCAGCTCACCTGCACACCGATGTCGTCGATCGTCACCCACGGATGGCGGCCGTAGGGCTGCATGTCTTGACGGTTCAGCTCTTGGCGCGTCACGTCGTCCGGCGCGAGGATCGGAAAGGCCACGCCCTTCTTCACCTCGAAGATCTGCATCTCACCGTCGTCGTAGATTGGCGCGAGGGCCTTGGTCATGCCGACCTGCACGGGCGGCAGGCTCTCTTCCTTCTCGCGATCTCCGCAGCCGATGCAGAGCGAGGCCAGCAGTCCGAGCGTAGTTATGGGGGCTATAAGCCCCAACAGGGGGCGCGACACCCCCCGCCGCTCGACCAAGAACTGCCGGAAACCACTCATGATTTATCTCCAAGCCTGGTGCTTGGTTCTTTGAATGCCAGCCGCATGCCAGAGCGCCGCATTCGCATCACTTCTTCGAGGCGCGGAACGCAAACGGGAAGGCCGCGTTGGTGGGCTTGTCGGCGGCGGGAAACTGAAGGCGCTGGAACGCGCGGAGCATGCAGCCCTCGACGCGCGGGTTCTTGAGTGACGACCCGGTGATGCTGGCGGACGAAACCCCGCCACCGGGGTTGATGCTGAAAGCGATGCCGACGTTGCCCTTCAAGGTCGGGTCATGCGCCGAAGCGATCTCGAAGCAGGCTTGGAAAGCGCCCATGCGCGACATCACCACGCGGCGAATCTGTTCCGGCGACAGCCCCTGCCCGGCTGCAGCTTGCGCCTTGCCCGAGACCTTGCGCTCCCCGTCACCGCCGGTGCCACTGCCGTCACCGCCACCGAGGCCGCCCTTACCGCGGCCACCGAGACCACGACCGCCTGGACCGCCCGCGCCGCTGCCGAAGCCGCCGCCGCGACCAGGACCCCAACCAGTATCGAGCGTGCCCGAGCCGAACGGAACCCCGCCCTCTTCGGTGCCGCCGCCGGCCGAGCCGGAGCCATGCAGACCCGTGCCACTGCCCTGGCCGAGCACGATGTCATCGGAGCGCAGGCCTCCGAGCGCGTCGGCGACCGAGCTGATGGTCCCGAGCGTCTTTTTCACCTCGTCACCGACGTCGCTGGACAGCGCTTCGGCCATGCCGCCGAGGCCCGCGCGGATTTCGCCGGTCTGGCGCGTTTCCTTCTCTTCGCCGTTCTTGCCGAGCTTGCCCTCGGCGCCCTGGATCTTCTTGCCGCCGCCCTGCGGCTTCGGGTCCTTGGCGCCCGGATCTTTCACGCCCTGACCCTTGTCGTCTTCGGCCTTGCCGGTCTGCGGAGGTGGGATCTCTTCCTCCGTTTTCATGTTGAACTGCAGCATCAGCTCGGCCTGGCTGGTGAGCTCGAGCGGCTTGGGGAGGCCGCGCGGCGTGGTAATGGCCCAGATCAACGCCAGCCCGCCGCCGACCGCAACGGAGGCGAATAGGAACGAAAACAAAAAGCCCCAGTCCAGCCGGCGCTTCTTTTTCATCGCCGGCACGGCGTTTGCGAACTGGAAGAAGATGCCGAAGTTGCCATATTGGACGACGCCGTAGTCGCCGGCGACGATCGGAATCGGTGCGCCGCCGCGCCCCAGATCGGCCGGGTCTTCCTTGCGCCCGCGCAGACAAACTTCGCCGCCCGTGGCGCCCCGGGCGTCGAGCTCCCAACCGGCGCCCACGGCACGGATCGGTAAATCCGAAATGCTCGCGCTATCCGGCTTGGCTACGACCGCACCCTGGCCGTCACCCACGCGAAGCGAGCGACCTGGCGTCAGGTTGTCGGCGGCCAGCACCGTGGTGCCCCAAACGGCAGCTGCGCGCAACGTGATGACGGGGACCGGAGCCTGACTCATCGGAAGGCGGCGCTCCGCCGCGAGTCGGAAAGCTCACCCAGGAACGAACGATGGCCGAGCGCGCCGGCTTCGAACTCGGCGCGCACGCGGCGCAGGAAATAGATGACCTGCGGCGACTTCAGGCGTCCCTCGACCTCGATGGTGTCGAACTTGTAGGACTTCACGCCTTGCTTGTCCTCTTTGACTTTGACGTTGCCCGCGTCGGTCGCCTTGGGAGCGGTGGTGCCGGCGCCCTTGACCGAGTCCTCCTTGGCAGCGCTTTTGGCTTCTTCAGCGACGGCGGTGGCTTGCTCGCTCGCTTCCTTCTCTCTCTCGGCTTCTTTCTCCTTGTCCTTTTCCTCCTCCTTGGGCTTTTCCTTCTCGGCCTCTTTCCCCTTCTTCGCCTGGGCGGCGGGGGCGGCCCTACCCTTGGCCTTCGGGGCCGCTTCGGCTGCACCGCTAGTCAACAGGAGCGTCAGCACGGACAGGGAGATCACGCGCCCTAGCATTTCGGGTCGAGCATAGACGGAAGGCGGAAGCACGGCCAACGCGATTCCGAGGTTCGGCTCGCGGGACGGCTCTACCCACACTGTGCCACCCCTGGGCTTCGTTTTTCGCGCAACTGGCCGCGCCTGCGTCCGAACAGGCCTCATGCGCGGCTCGCGGTGAGCTCAGCAAACGGAGGACGAGAGCATGTCAGCAGTGGGTGGCAATTACATCAGCGACGGACAGATCATGGCCTGGCTCGCAATCCAGCAGGATCGCATCTACGGAGATCTGAAGGAGTCGATGGACCTGGCGGAGAGCCGAGCCGATTTTGCGAGCGAGCTGGTCGAGATCAAGGCGCACTTGGAGGAAGCGAATCGCAGCAAGCAATTCGGCGCGGTCGACAAGGAGCTGCAGGCGTTTCTGGAGAAGTACGGTGACAGTCCGGAGTTTGCCGACGTCTGCGACTCGCTCGAGCCGATGGCCAAGAGGATCCACGGCGATTGGGAGTACCTCCAGAGCGGTTACGCCGATCAGTACAAGGATTATCAGGCCCGCACGGACACGTACGACGCGCTCTTGGCCGGCGGCGAAGCCCTCGAGCTGTCGCCCGAGGACTACAAGATTCTCGCCGAAGGTCGCCCGGAGGAGCCGGATGCAGCGACCAAGAGCTACAGCGACGAGGACATCAAGACTTGGACCAACCTGATTGACGACAAGCTCGACGCGTCGAGCAAGAACGACCAGCTCACCATGATCCACATCCAGGAGCTGAAGGCCACGCTCGATCAGGGCACTCAGCTGGCGTCGTCGTTCATCGCCAGCGGTGACAAGACGACGAGCGTCATCATCAACAACATCGCGTGAGCGGCCATGATCAGCGCAACCAGCTCAGGTCCATCGGCCCAAACGACCAACTTCGTCGGCATCAGCAGCACCAGCTGCGGTGCCAGTGCGGAAGAGCGCATGCTCGCGCTCATCGTCTATACGCAGACGTCGCAGCTCAACGCGGCCGAGACGTCGATCCATTTGAACGCCGAGCAACTCGAGCAGCTGCGCGACGAAGTGAAGCGCGCGCTCGAGCAAGCCAAAGAGGCCAAAAAGGACGCCGGCTTCTGGGGCGACATCGCGAAGGTGCTGGGTAGCGACCTGGTGACGATCGCGACGGCGGTGGCGGCTGTCGCGGCTGTCGCGGCCACCGGGGGTGCGGCAGCGGCCGTCCTGGCGGTGGTTGCGGCCAGCGCCAGCTTCGCTGCAGAACATGCGGAGGACCTGGGCATTCCGCCCGAGGTGGCCATGGTCGTGGCCGTCGCGGCCGGCGCTGCGAGCCTCTGCTGTGGCAATACGCAGGGCCTTTTCGAAGTGACCAAGACCGTCAAGGATACGGCCGGGACCGTGCAGACGTGTGCCACCGTCGTGGCGGGTAGCGCGAAGGCGACGGGCGGCGGGGCGAGCATTGCCTCCGGCAAGTACGAGAGGGATGCCCAGTACCACTACGCCGACGCCCAGCTGGCTGACGGCCGCCAGGATCTGGTTTCAGCGGACATTGATGATGCCATCGAGCGCTTGAGCGAGGCGCTCGACTGTCAGCGCAGCGCCACCGCGCTCACGAGCGACATTCAGCAGCAGGACTCGGCGACCCATCAATTCATTCTCGGCAACTTTGCAGGTGCAGCATGAACATCGACAACGTGGGAGCACGCATTTCGGTGCTGATCTTGGAAACTCAGGAGCATGACAAAGAGGTTGATCGGGTGCTACTCGACAGCGCGCGTCAGGACTACGCCGACGCCTTGGACGACCAAGTCGCGGCGCTTCGAGCTCAGGCCGATGCCGCTTTCCAGGGCGCACTGGTCGAGGGGAGCCTGGTGGCCGTTTCGGGTGGGCTCGAGGCTTGGGGCGCGACGTGCGACAAACCGGACGAGGCTTGGCAAACCCGCGCCGCACCGGTCGTCGCCGGGCTGGCGCAGCCACTCGGTGGCCTGGCCGGCCACGACTACGGCGGCGCCGACGCCAAGCGTGCCGAGGGCGAGCTCCAGCAAGCGCGCTGGGAGATCGACGATTTGAAAGACAACCGGCAGGCGGCTGAGCAGGCGCAGGACCAAGCGCTCGACTGGTCGGCCTCGCTCACCGAGAGCGACGCGGCGACTACCAGGGCGGTGCTGGCGAACCTGGTCTGAGAAAATCTTCGGGGCCACGAGGGGCGGCGGAAGTCGCGTCGAATCCCTGGAAACCCAGGGTCGGGGGAAGGCGGGGGATCCGGGGGAGGTGCGGGGGCCGGCAAGCGGTCGAGGTGACGCTTGCCGGCCCAATCGGCCTGAGGGAGTTGGAAGAAAATAGATACTAAACGGACGTTTAGTATCTCAGCCCGCAATTTTCAGCCGTCTCCTTGCGAGGCCCGGGGGCATGGACTAGGTTCCGCCGCCCTACTCCCATGGCCTACGCAGTCATCCGCAGCGGCGGAAAGCAATACCGAGTTGCCGAAGGTGACACCGTGCAGGTGGAGCTTCTGGCCGGCAATCCCGGTGACAAGGTGAAGTTCGACGACGTGCTGATGATCGGCGGCGATGCGCCAAAGTTCGGCGCGCCCCAGGTCAAGGGCGCCTCGGTCGAAGGTGAGATCATGCGGCAGGGTCGCGGCCCGAAGCTCATCGTCTTCAAGTTTCGCAAGCGCAAGCGCTCGCGCCGCAAGGCCGGTCACCGCCAGAGCTTCACGGCGGTTCGCATCACCGGAGTGAAGGGATAAAGCCATGGCTCACAAAAAAGGCGGCGGCTCGACGCGCAACGGTCGCGGCTCTAGTGCCCAGTTTCGTGGCGTGAAGGTGTACGGCGGCGAGAGCGTTCGCGCCGGTGGCATCCTGGTGCGTCAAGTAGGCCAGACGCTGAATCCCGGCCGCAACGTCGGCGTGGGCAGAGACTACACGCTGTTCGCGTTGATCGACGGCGTGGTCGCGTACGAGCACGAGACCAAGAGCAAGAAGCGCGTCTCGGTGTATCCGGCCACTGCCACGGCGGGTTCGGCGAGCTGACGAAGCTCTTCGTCACGGACATCGACGGCACGCTGGTCGGGGCGGGTGGCGAAGTGCACCCACGCGACGCCAAAGCCATCAAAGAGCTGGCGCGCAAGCAGATACCGGTCGCGCTGTGCACCGGTCGCATGTTCTCGGGCACGCGTGAGCTGGCTGCCACGTTGCGACTGCTCGGGCCGGTGGCGTGCATCGACGGCAGCCACATCTTCGATTTGCACACGCGCGGGGAGCTGAGCTGTACGGCCATCTCGCGCGAGGCGGCTGCCTACGTGCGCGACGCGCTCGGCGTGTTTCGACCAGCCGCTTTCATGTTTTCGGGGGATCGCGTGATCCACGACGCGCGGGGCGAGCGCTTTCTGAGCTACCTGAGCACCTGGTCGGACGTGCGGCACCAGGTGGTGGACGTGCATCATCCCACCGCATGGGCGAACGAGACGAACGTCGCGGCGCTGGTGCTGATGGGCGACCGGGAGTGCATCCTTGGCATGGAGCGAGCGCTGCATGGCGTATCCGGGCTGCAAGACATCGTGTTCGAGGTGCGGCGTCAGGATTTTGCCGGCACCTGGGGCATGGTGGTGCGCGCGTCGGGCGTCGACAAGGGCACGGCGCTGGAGTGGCTCTCGGTGCATTACGGGGTCGGGTTGGATGAGGTCGTGGCCGTCGGAGATTGGCTGAACGACGTGCCGATGCTGGAGCGCGCCGGGCTGAGCTACGCCATGGCGCAGGCGCCGGACGAAGTGAAAGCGGCGGCCAAAGAGGTGCTAGAGGCCGACATTTGGGAGGGCGGCGGGGTAGCCGAAGCCGCCGAGCGCGCCGGCTTGATATAGTCGCGCAGCATGCAAACGCCGCGTATCGCCGTCCTGCCGCCGGAGCTGGCGAGCCAGATCGCGGCCGGTGAGGTCGTGGAGCGACCTGCGAGCGCGGTCAAGGAGCTGCTGGAGAACGCGCTCGACGCCGAGGCGACGCGTGTGGACGTGGAGATTGCGGGAGGTGGTATCACGCGGCTGTCGGTCAGCGACGACGGCTTGGGCATGAGCGAGAGCGAGGCGCGGCTGGCGGTCGAACGCCATGCCACCAGCAAGCTCAGGACCTTCGCCGATCTGAGCCACGTCGCGACCTTCGGCTTTCGCGGCGAGGCCCTGCCCACGATCGCTTCGGTGAGTCGCTTTGCGCTGCGCACGCGGGCGCAGGGCAGCGACGTGGGCACGCTGCTTCAGATCGACGGCGGCGCGCTGGCCCTGACCGAGCCGACGGGCATGCCGACCGGTACGCAGGTCGAGGTCAGCGAGCTGTTCTACAACGTGCCCGCGCGTCGCAAGTTCCTGCGCTCGACCGGCACCGAATCGGGCCACGTGACCGAAGCCGTCGAACAGGCCGCGCTGGCGCGACCCGACGTGACGTTCACGCTGATCCGCGACGGGCGCAAGGTGCGGGAGCTATTGCGCGCCGCCGAGCGCGCCGAACGCGTGCGGCAGGTTTGCGACATCGACGCGCTGGCGACCTGCCAGGGTGAGCGCGGCCCGCTTCAGCTCGAGGCCTACCTGTCGCGACCAGAGCTGGCGCGCGCCGGCGCGGGTGGCCTGACAATCCTGGTCAATGGGCGACCGGTGCGGGATCGAGCGATCCTGGTGACCATCGCGCAGGCCTACGGCAGCGTGCTCGAGCGCGGACGTTATCCGCGTGGCGTGGTGTATATCGATCTGCCGCCCGAGCTGGTGGACGTGAACGTGCACCCGCAAAAGGCCGAGGTGCGGTTTGCGGATCCGCGCGCGACCAGCGACGCCGCGTATCAGATCCTGTCGAAGGCGCTGGTGAGCGCGTTCTCGCTGCCGCCGGTTTCACGAGCGGCCTGGGGGCGGGCGCCGGCGCAGCGCGCTGTCGAGCCCGTGCTGCCAGTGAACGAGGAGATCGCTCCCCCGCCGCGCCCGACGACATCGGCTGGCGCACGCGCCCTGCCGCTCGACGCGCTGATGGCTAGCGTGGTCGGGCGCGGCGTGACGCCGCTGCAGACCGCCGACGTGGCTGAGCCCGCACTGGTCGCGGTCCGCGATAGCGCGACCGCGCCGATAAGGCCGCGGCCCGAGGTGCCCTGGGCGAGCTTGCGCTTCATCGCGCAGCTGCGGGTCACTTACCTGGTTTGCGAGGGGGAGGACGGCATTTACCTTTTGGATCAGCACGCTGCGGCCGAGCGGGTTACGTTCACACGCTTGCGTCGCGAGTACCAGGCGCGCTCGGTGCCGTCGCAAGCGCTGCTCTTCCCTCTGATGCTCGAATTGAGCCCGGCCGAGGTCGAGCTGATCGAGCAGCGCCACAAAGACATCGCGGAGGTGGGTTTGGATGTCCGGACCCGAGGCGCGAGCTCGGTCAGCATCCACGCAGTGCCGCGCTTACTATCGCGCGCCA
>DATEDZ010000234.1:0-12651 GCA_035281385.1 Polyangiaceae bacterium | reverse complement strand
GGCTTGTCGGTGGGTGGCACCGTGCCGACCAGGCGGTTACCGTTGCGCGTGAAGGCCACGTCGATGGGCTCGATGCCGAGTTTCACTTCCGGCTTCAGCTCCAGCCACTCGGGGACCGCTTGACCATGTTTGGCTCGCAGTTCCACCACGATCGCGATCGGATCTTTCGGCCACACCGCCCGGCGCGGCCCCAGCGCGACATGCGCGTAGACACTGCGCGGCCTGAGGCGCGCCGTGGTCGGAAACACCGAGCCCGGGACGCGGAAGCTCACCACGGTGGTTTCACCGCGGTAGAGCGAGAGTGATTCGGAGGCCGCCACATAGCGGCCGGCGCCCTCGTAGGTCATTTCCAGCCCGTCGGTGTGCGAAAACCGAACCTCCTGGCCCTTGCCGATGAAGATATCAGCGCCTGCCGCGTAGCCGCCTGGCGGCAAGCTCACGCCCACGACACGTACGGCCTGGCCCTGCGACCAGCGCCCCGCGATGCCATCGCGATCCACCGAGCGCGCCGCGATCTCGTACTCGCCCGGTGGAACCGGCGCGAAAGTTTCGGTCAAGCGCGTGCTGCCGTGCACGTCGCGCACCTGCTCGCCGCTGCCGTCCTTGCCCCGCAGCCGTAGCTCGTAGCGCTGCGCTGCCTCGACCTTCTGGAATTCGAAGCCGGACATGGCGACCGGGTCGCCTGCCGAGAACCACAGGCGCTGCCCGCCGGAAAGCTGGGGCGCGGCGATGGTCGGCTCCGGCGTGCCCGTGTGCTTGCCGCCGAAGCGAGCCAACGTGCCGGGGGCGATCGTCTGCCAGTGATCGGCGAGCAAGGTGCGGACGTCGCCCTCGACGCTCACCACGACGGTGGTGTCGCCCTGTGCGAGCAGCGTGGCCGCGCCGGTGCCGACGACCGTGGAAAGCTTCCCGATGCTGCAGAGCACCGCGCTCTTCGGTTTGCTCGGCACGCTGATATCGACACGGCCAGACAGCAGCGCAAAGCTGTAGGTGGTGGTCTTGGCACCGGGCGCGAGCTGCAGCTGCTGCGACACCGGAAACACGCGCACCGAAGCGCCGGCAGCGAGGCGCAGTCGCGCCTGGCTCGGGAGCTGGTACTCGGCTCCGCTCGGCCCGGCCGTCAGGACGCCGCCGGCGCTCGTGACCGAACCTGCCACCACGCCCGACTTGGGAGCGGCCTCGGAGGGCTGTGGAGGAAAGAGCATCAGCGAGCCGACGAGCGCGCTCGCTACCAAACCCGACAATCTGGTCATGCGTCCGAGTACGGCTCGGATGAGCAGGACTTGAGCCGCGGCGTCGTGATTTCTGGCTATGATGCGTGCCTACATGGCCGCCTCGTCCAAGGGCTCGCGCGGCAAGCCGAGACCCAAGAAGACCGCGCTGCCCAAGTCGGAGCGCCGACAGCAGATCCTGAGCGTCGCGCGCGATGTGTTCGCGCGGCGTGGCTACCACCAGACCACCATTGACGACATCGCCCTGCAAGCCGGCGTGGCGCGCGGCACTTTCTATCTCTACTTCGAGGATAAGCGCGCGGTGTTCTCGGATCTGATCGATCGCTTCGCGTCGCAGCTCACGATGGCCATCGTGCGCATCGTCACCGATGATCCTCAGCGTCCCGTGGTCGACCAGGTTCGTGAGAACATTCGCGCCATTATCGGTACATGTCTCACGGAACGCAGCATGACCAAGATCCTGTTTACCGATGCGGTGGGCATCGATCCGGCATTCGACCGCAAGCTGCTTACCTTCTACGATACCGTCGTGCAGCTCCTGGCCGAGAGCCTGAAAGACGGCCAGGCGCTCGGTATCGTGGAGGAGGGCGAGCCCCGCGTGCTGGCCTACCTCACGATCGGCGCCTTGAAGGAGCTCTTGTACCAGGCTGTCACGCTCGGTTACGCCGAGGAGAGCGCCGACGTGCTCACCCAGCAGATGTACACCTTCCTGTCCGGCGGCTACCTCCGTGTGAGCCCAAGTAGGACACGCCCACTTCGCCGCCGCGTCTAGGGAATCGACGCGCTAGCGAAACGGGGCGCCGCGCTCTCGACGTCGCTTCACGGAGGCCGAGCGTCAAGCAGAACGTTGAGCAACGATCGCTTCCCGCACTTGAGGCCGCGCAGAATCAGCCAGGCGTCGGCATCGAGCGCGTATCGAGTCACGCAGCGTTTTCGCTCGCGCCCGGTGGATCCATACCGAAGAAGCTCGTGACCCGCTCCACGTCGGCAGCGGGCGTCACGCCAAGCAGTTCGGCCTGTCCCGCCCCCAGGGCACGTGATCGCCGTTCTACTTTAGGCTTTCCCGGGGGTCGCCTTGAGGGTTCTCGCCTCGTTCGAAATGTGGCCGAAACGTATGGGCGATGTGTTTAGAACCGAGAAAGCCAGCTGTTTCGCTTGACCAGAAACGAGGTTGGGGGGAGAAGTCCGCCGGATTGCCCAGATGACCACCGATACTACCGAAGGCTCGCCAAGTACGCTGAGCCTGCTGTTCGCTGAGGGGCTGTACACCGATTACCTCCGAGACCCGAGCTCCGTGACGCCGGAATGGCGCGCGTACTTCGACTCGCTCGGACCCGATGGCGCGTTCGCGAAGACGCCCAAGCTGGGCCCGGTGTTTCGCCCGCGCAGCGTCTTCAATCCGGTCGTTACGAACGGCGCGGTCGTCCCCAACGGCAACAGCCACGCGGTCAACGGTCACGGCCAGGTCAATGGCAACGCTAACGGCAACGGCGCCCTGGTGCAGGGCGTCTCCGACGCGGCGGTGCGGCAGGACGCGGTCGATGCGCTGGTGCGCGCCTACCGCGTGCGAGGCCACATGATCGCCAAGATCGACCCACTCGGTCTGCCGCGCCCCAACCAGGCCGAGCTCGATCCCGAGTTTTACGAGCTTACGAGTAACGATCTGGATCGCAAGTTCTCGAGCCGTACCATCTTTGGCGCGCAGGTGCTGACGCTGCGCGAGATCTTGACGCGGCTGCGCAACACCTACTGTCGCTCGATCGGCGTGCAGTTCATGCACATCGACGACTTGAAGGTGAAAAACTGGCTGCAGGACCGCATGGAGGGCTCCGAGAATCGCATCCAGCTCTCACGCGCCGAGCAGCTGCGCATCCTGACCAAGCTCACGGATGCGTCGATCTTCGAAGAGTTCATCCAGAAGAAGTTCGTGGGCGCCAAGAGCTTCTCGCTCTCGGGCTCGGAGAGCTTGATCCCGCTTTTGGCCTTCGCCATCGATCGCGCTGGCGAGCACGACGTGGACGAAGTGGTGCTGGGCATGGCGCACCGCGGCCGCCTGAACGTGCTGGCCAACATCATGGGCAAAAGCCCGCGCGAGATCTTCCGCGAGTTCGAGGATGCCGACCCGCAGCTCTACTACGGCTCGGGCGACGTGAAGTACCACCTGGGCCACAGCTCCGACTTCGTGACCGAGAGCGGCCGGAAGGTGCATCTCTCGCTGTGCTTCAACCCCAGCCATCTGGAGTACGTGAACCCGGTCGTGATCGGCCGCACCCGCGCCAAGCAGGATCGGGTGGGGGATCTGACGCGCTCCAAGAAGATCGCGCTGCTCATCCACGGCGACGCCGCCTTCGCCGGTGAGGGCGTGATCCAGGAGACCCTGAACCTGAGCCAGGTCGACGCTCACACGACCGGCGGCACGATCCACGTCATCATCAACAACCAGATCGGCTTCACCACGCCGCCGTCGCAGGCGCGCTCCACCACTTATGCGACGGACGTGGCCAAGATGCTGCAAATCCCGATCTTCCACGTCAACGGCGAAGATCCGGAGGCGGTGGCGCAGGTGATCCGGCTGGCCATGGACTTCCGCGACACCTTCCTGCGCGACGTGGTCATCGACATGTACTGCTACCGCCGCTATGGCCACAACGAGAGCGACGAGCCGTCGTTCACGCAGCCGCTGCTCTACGCGGCCATCGCCGAACGCAAGAGCGTGCGTGAAGGCTACCTGGACCACCTGACCAAGCTGGGTGAAGTGACGGTGGAGGAAGCCGACAAGATCGCGGTCGAGCGCCGCGAGCACCTGGAGCGCGAGCTGAGCGAGGCGCGCCGCAAGGACTACGTGCGCGTGCAGGACTGGCTGGGCGGCTTCTGGAAGGGCTACCGCGGCGGCGCGGAGTCCGATGTGCCGGAAGCGGATACCGGCATTGCTCGGGCCCGCTGTCAGGAGCTCATCCTGCGCCAGACCGAGCTGCCGGAGACGTTTCATCCGCACCGGCAGATCGAAAAGCTGCTCGCCGATCGCCGCGCGATGGGCAACGGCGAAAAGCCAATCAACTGGGGCATGGCAGAGCTCGTCGCCTTCGGCTCGCTAGTCACCGAAGGCACGCGCGTGCGCCTGACCGGTCAAGACTGCGGGCGCGGCACCTTCAGCCACCGCCACGCGGTGCTGCACGATATCGAAGACGGGCACACGTACATGCCGCTGTGTCACATGGCACCCGACCAGGCCCCGATCGAGGTCTACAACTCGGTGCTGAGTGAGGCAGGGGTGCTCGGCTTCGAGTATGGCTACAGCCTGGATTGGCCGGATGCGCTGGTGCTATGGGAGGCGCAGTTCGGCGACTTCGCCAACGCGGCTCAGGTCATCATCGACCAGTTCTTGGTGAGCGCCGAGGACAAGTGGAAGCGGCTCTCGGGCCTGGTGCTGCTCTTGCCGCACGGTTACGAAGGGCAGGGCCCCGAGCACAGCAGCGCGCGGCTCGAACGCTTCCTGGCGCTCTCGGCCGAAGAGAACATCCAGGTGGTGCAACCGACCACGCCCGCGCAGTACTTCCACGTGCTCAGGCGTCAGGTGCTCAGACAATGGCGCAAGCCGCTGGTGGTGTTTACCCCCAAGAGCCTGCTGCGCCTGCCACAATGTGTCAGCTCGCTCGACGACTTCGGCGCCGATGGCTTCCAGCGCGTGATTGGCGACGTGACCGGTCTGAAGAAGGCGGCACGCGTGCTGCTGTGCACTGGCAAGGTCTACTATGACCTCGAGAAACGCCGCACGGAGCTGGGGCGCACCGATGTGGCGATCGTGCGGCTCGAGCAACTCTACCCGCTGCCGGATCGGGTGCTGCGCGCCGCGCTCGACCATTTCGACGACGGCACGCAGTTCGTCTGGGTACAGGAAGAGCCGGAGAACATGGGCGCCTGGCGCCACATGCGCGTGCGTCACGGCTCGATGATGTTCGGGCGCTTCCCGTTCACCGGCATCTGTCGCGCCGAATCCGCCAGCCCCGCCACCGGCAGTCACAGCGCCCACAAGCTCGAGCAACAAGAACTGTTGGAACGCGCCTTCGCCTGACGAGAACGAAGCAACAGGGAGGCGGGGAGACGGGGAGATTTTGTGGTGCGCTGCGCGCGGCGTCTTGCGATGTCGTCACGGATCCTGTCGCTTTCCAACGGGTCAAACCCAAAAAATCTTTCTGGTCTCCCCGTCTCCCCGCCTCCCTGTTTGCTCGATCTTTTCGGTGTTGAATGTTGACGAACGCGGGCGCGCGGCGGAGAGTAGCGCCGGATTTCTCAAGGATTGCTGAAAGATGGCTATTGAGCTGAAGGTGCCGCCGGTCGGCGAGTCGATCACCGAAGTGCAGATCGGCGATTGGTTGAAGGCAGAAGGTGAGCAAGTTTCGCGCGACGAGATCATCGTCAAGATCGAGACCGACAAGGTGACGGTCGATCTGCCGGCTCCCGCGACCGGTACCATCACGCAGATCAAGGCCAAGAAGGGCGCGGTCGCGCAGGTTGGTGAAGTGATCGGCTATTTCGAAGAGGGCGCCGGGGCTGGGGCGTCGAAATCTGCGCCGCCGTCGGCGGCCGAGTCTTCACCGCCGCCCGCACCGCAGTCCTCGCCTCCGCCGGCCGTGCCGCTGCCTCCGGTCGACGTGGAGCAAGAAGGTCCCAAATCCAAGAACGTGCGCGAGTCGGTGCCGCCCCAAGGTTTTGCGCGCGTCATGCCGTCCGCGCGGCGTGCGCTCAAGGAGCGCGGGGTGCAGCCCGAGCAGATCGAGGCCACCGGTCCCGGCGGTCGCATCATGAAGGAAGACGTGATGCGCTACACGCCGCGGGCCGAGACCAGGCCGGCCATCATCGACGGTAAGCAAGAGGAAGCGGTGCCCATGAGCCCGTTCCGGAAGAAGATCGCGGAGCGGCTGGTGCAATCGCAGCAGACTGCGGCCCTGCTCACCACCTTCAACGAGATCGACATGACCAACGTCATGGCGCTGCGCAAGGAATACCAGGAGAGCTTCCAGGAGAAGTACGGCATCAAGCTGGGCTTCATGTCCTTCTTCGTGAAGGCGGCTATCGACGCGCTCAAGCTGGTACCGGCGGTCAACGGCGAGATCCGCGGCACCGACATCGTCTACAAGAATTTCTTCGACATCGGGGTGGCGGTGGGCGGCGGCAAGGGCTTGGCGGTGCCGGTGATTCGCCAAGCTGACCAACTGAGCTTCGCGGAGGTCGAGCAGACCATCGCCGACTTCGGCAAGCGCGCCAAAGACAACAAGCTCGAGCTATCCGAGCTGACCGGCGGCACCTTCACCATCTCGAACGGCGGCATCTACGGCTCGCTGCTCTCGACGCCGATCGTGAATCCTCCCCAGAGCGGTATCCTGGGCCTGCACGCCATCAATGATCGCCCCATCGCACTCAGCGGCCAGGTCGTGATCCGCCCGATGATGTACATAGCTCTGACCTATGATCACCGCCTGATCGACGGGCGCGAGGCGGTTACGTTCCTCAAGCGCATCAAGCACTGCGTCGAAGCGCCGTCGCGCATGCTGCTCGAAGTGTAGCCGTTACGCCACGCGCACGGCCGGGGCGGGCGCCGCGGTCACGGACGAGCGGCTCTCTTCCCCGAACTCCACGGTGACTTCGAGTCCCGCCGAACGCCATTCCTCGGAGAGATCGTGCGCCAACCCGGAGAGGGCGTGGTGCAGGCGGCCGCTGCCGCGTGCTGAGGCGGTGAGGTAGAGCTTGCCGCGCTTCGAACCGGCCATGCTACCCAGCGTGAGACTGCAGAGGCGGCGGCGAGCCAGGGTGGCGCTTTCGTCCAAGCGCTCGTTGCAGGCCAGCGCCACGGTGGTGAGCTTGATGCCGCGACCAAACAGGCGATCCAGGGTCCCGGTAACGCGCTCGGCGAAGGCCGCCGGCGTCTCGTCATCTTCTTGGGTCAGAACGCGCCGGGCCGAGGCGTCCGCCCGCATCAGCCCGGGCCATTCCGCGCCCAGCTCGACGACCACCAAGAGCCCCGTTTCGCTGACTTTCTTCGGCATGGCAGATCCTCTTACCTACACCTCTCCATAAGCCTCCCCGGTGTAACGGCAAAGATTTCGACCCCGCGCGGCCACCGACGACGCGCGCGGAATTTGGTGTGTTAGTATATAACGCTTGGCATGAGTGGGATTGTGCTTAGGACTCGTCGTCTGTTGACCTCTGCTGTGCTCGGAGTCTCGCTCCTGGGTGTTTCGGGAGCGGCGTTCGGCCAGAGCGACGAACAGCGCGCCGGCGCCCGGACCCTGGCCACTGAAGGGGCGCTCGCCTTCAACGAAGGCCGGTGGAAGGACGCGGTCGACCTGTTCGCGCGGGCCGAATCGCTCGTGCACGCGCCGCCGCACTTGTTGTTCATGGCGCGCGCCCACGCCAAGCTCGGGCAGTTCGTGAAGGCCCGCGAGGCCTACCTGAAGATCGTCAAGGAGCAGCTCTCACCCAATGCCCCGCAGGCCTTCCGTGACGCGCAGGTCACGGCGGAAGAGGAGCGTAAGCAGGTCGAGCCCCACATCGGTCGGTTGCTCGTGAAGGTGGAGGGGGCCGAGGGCGCCAAGGATCTGGCCGTCACGGTGGATGGGCAGCCATTTCCGACAGTGATGCTGGGCGTGCCGCAACCCATGGATCCGGGCGAGCACACGGTGGCCGCGACCGCGGCCGGCTTCAAGGGCTCGCCATCCAAAGTGACCCTCAAGGACGCGGGGTCTGCCTCGGTGGTGGTGAAATTGGAAGTCGATCCCACGGTGGCCGCACCGGGCCCCTCTGCCGCGGAGCCATCTGGAGGCGGTGCGGTGGTCAGCACCGCGCCGTCTGGCGCGCCGCCCTCGGATACCGGACCCGTGAAGGGTACGAACGGACTTCGGATCGGTTCCTACGTCGGCTTCGGTGTCGGCACGGTGGGCTTGGCCCTGGGCACCGTGTTCGTTCTGCAGTCCTCGAGCAAGCGCAAGGACGCCGATGCACTGGCCGAAGAGATCGGCTGCGACGGCGACTCTTGCTCGGGCACGAGTCAGCAGCGGGCCCAGCTCGATGGGCTGGATTCAGACGCACGCAGCGCGCAGACGCTGGGCATCGTGGGTTACGCGGTCGGCGGGGCGGGTGTTGCGGCGGGCGTGGTGCTGTTCATCCTTTCGAACAAGAAGGACGACGCGCCCAAGTCGGCTTTCATTGCCCCCTATGTGGGACCCGGTGCAGCGGGTGTTTACGGCTCTTTCGCATTTTAGAGGCCAGCCCTGGCTTCTTCAGCTTACGGATAAGAGGAGTTACCGCGGATGGCACAAAGTCGAGGCAAGAGCCGTGGCATGGTGAAGGTGACGCTGAGCGCGCTCTTGGCGGCTAGCGGCGCCTTACTCAGCGCTGCAGGCTGTTCTTCAGAGATGTTCGAGGGTTCGGGCGGCAGCGAGGATCTGGGTTTCGTTCAGCAGGCGCTATTCTGCTTGAATCCGATCACCGGCGGCAAGATCGACTGCGGCGTCGACACCGAGTGTCGGGTCGTCAAGTGCAGCAAGCTGGGCAATGGCTGTGCCTACGTGCCGGTCAACGACGGCGCACAGTGCAAGGACGCCAACGGCAGCATCGGAGTGTGCGCTGCCGCGGTGTGCTGCACCGGCTGTGTTTTCGTCGATAGGATTACCCGCGAGGTGACGTGCGAGAAGGGCATCACCGATACGTATTGCGGCCAGGGTGGCGTCGAGTGCGACACCTGCTCCGACGGTCTCTGCTCGACCAGCTCGTGCAACGCCGAGAAAGGCGCGTGCGAATCCAACACGATCGAGGACGGCAAGCCTTGTACGGACAACACCGGTCTGTGCCTGACTGGTTCGTGCTGCCGCGGCTGCCTCGACGCCAATCGCGAGTGCGTTACTGGCAACACGGTGAACGAGTGCGGCAAGACCACGCCGCAAACCGGCTTCGTGGATTGCCAGGATTGCGATCAGGGCAACGTTTGCAGCAACTACGCTTGCACCATGGGTGTTTGCGCTGCGCCGACGCCGAAGCCCGGCACGTGCGCGGACGCTACGGTTTGCAACGGTCAGGAAGTGTGCGGCGACAACCAGTGCAATCCGGGGACGCCCCTGGATTGTACGGACTCGGATCCCTGCACGAACAATGGTTGCGACGCGACCGACGGCTGTACCACCACGCCCAACACCGGCGCGAACTGCAGCGACAACAGCCTGTGCACCGTCACCGACAAGTGCGCGGCGGGCGAGTGCAAGGGCACTGGTGCGCCGAACTGCAACGACAACAATCCCTGCACCGTCGATGCCTGCGATCCGCAAGAGGGCTGCACCCACACGCCCGTACCCAACAACGACCCGTGCGACGACGGTAACGAGTGCTCGACCGGCGACAAGTGCGTCGACGGCAAGTGTCTGGCGAGCGGCGGCAAGATGTGTGACGACAGCAACGCTTGCACGCAGAACACCTGCAATCCTCAGACGCAAGTCTGCGCCTATCCGAACGAGGACAACGGCACGCCCTGCGTGCACACGAACAAGTGCGTGCAAAACAGCACTTGTCAGAGCGGCACGTGCAACGCTGGCCCCGCAATCGTCTGTGACGACGCCAACCCCTGCACCCAGGACAGCTGTGACCCGGCGACGGGTTGCGTGTTCGAGGCAGACAATGCCGCGACCTGTAGCGACGGCGACGCCTGCACGAGCGATGACGCTTGCAACGACAAGGTGTGCGAAGGCACGCCGGTCGCCTGCGCTGCGCTCGACGAGTGCCATGTGCCGGGTACGTGCAATCCCGAGACCGGGAAATGCGACGACCCACGTGCCGACGATGGTACCGAGTGCAACGAAGGCGGTCCCGGCAGCTGTGCCAACGGCAAATGCGTGCTCCTGCCCGTCGGTGGCGCCGGGAACGAGGGCGGCGCTGCCGCGGGTGGCGGGGGCGCGGCAGAAGGGGGCGGTAGCTCGACCGAGGGGGGCGGCGAGCCAGGGACCGGAACCGGTGGTAGCAGCACGACGGAGGGCGGTGGCTCGACTGAAGGCGGTGGCTCGACTGAAGAAGAGCCCGAGCACGCCTTCGTCCGTTCCCCGGGCGGCTGCTCGTGCCGCGTACCGGCTTCAGAGCCGGGCGGTGCGGCTCTCTCGCTGGTGGGCCTCGGGTTAGCCCTGGCGGGGTTGGGTCGACGCCGGCGCCGCGCGCAAGGGTGATCCGTGTGCTTTTTTCCTCAAGAGTCCAAGCCAGGCCGGGAAAACGCTCGTATCCTCAACCTTACTCGGGCTGGGGCCGCGTCGGCCGGCTGGTCTGGGCAGTGAGACCCTGAGGCGCCACGATGTCGTTAGAACCCGGCCAGATGATCGAAGGCAAGTACCGCATCGTCAAGATGATTGGCGAGGGCGGGATGGGGGCCGTCTACCTGGGGGAAAACGTGCGCATCAATCGCAAAGTGGCGATCAAGGTGCTGCACGCGGCCTACACCGGCAATGAAGAGGTGATGCAGCGCTTCGAGCGGGAGGCGCAGGCGGCCGGGCGCATCGGTAACGATCACATCCTCGAGGTGCTCGACCTGGGGCAGCTCGGCGACGGCGATCACTTCATCATCATGGAGTTCTTGGACGGCGAGCCACTCTCGACGCGCATCAAGAATCGCGAGCGGCTCATGCCTGCGGAGGCGACGCCCATCATCCGCCAGGTGCTCGAAGGCTTGGGAGCCGCGCACGCCGCCGGCATCATCCATCGCGACTTGAAGCCCGACAACATCTTCATCCTGCGTGAAAAGGCCGGCGTGCACGACTACGTCAAGATCATCGACTTCGGCATCTCGAAGTTCAACCAGCTCTCCGGCGACGGGATGAAGATGACCCGCACTGGGGCCGTGATGGGGACGCCGTACTATATGTCCCCCGAGCAGGCGAGCGGCAGTGCGGAGGCCGACCAGCGCAGCGACATCTACTCGGTGGGCGTCATCTTGTACGAGGCGGTCACCGGTCGCGTGCCGTTCGATGCGGGCACGTTCAACCAGTTGATGTTCAAGATCGTGCTGTCGGAGGTGCCGCCTCCCGAGACGATCGTGCCGGACTTGGATCCGGGCTTCTCCAGCATCATCGCCAAGTCGATGGCTCGAGATCTCACCCAGCGTTTCCAGACGACTGCGGATTTCATCCGCGCGCTCGACGCCTGGCTGCGCACGGGAGCCTCGGTTTCTGTGCCGCCTGCGGCGGACGCGGCGGCGATGGGGCTGGTCCCGACGAGCGGCGCCGGCGCGCGTACCGCCATGGGGTCGCAAACCAACATCAACCGCGGCACGGCCACGCCTGGTCCTGGAACCGGCGGCAACTGGGCCAGCTCGCAACCTGACGTGGCTCCGACCGGGCTGCCAAAGAAGAGCAGCGCTGGCGTGCTGGCGGGATTGGCAGCGGTCGCGATCTTGGTCGTCGTCGGCGTGGCCTTCGGAGCTTATTCGATGCTGGACAAGAAGGGGGAGCCCGAGGCCGCGAGCTCGGCGGCTGCACCGTCGTCGTCGCCCGCCGCCGCGGCGCTGCGTGGTGATGGCTCGCCGAGCGACACCGACGCCGACGCCAAGCCCGAGGTTTCGGCGACGCCGCCTGCTCCGGCTGCCGCGACCCCGCCAGCGGCGAGCAGTGCGCCCTCGATTGCAGCGCCTGCCGCGCCAGCTGCTCGTCCGGCTGCGAGCAAGCCTGGCCCGAGGCCCGCGCCCGCCAAACCCGGCGCCAAGCCTGCGGCCGCGCCCGGGGCCAAGCCCGGCGGCGCCGCTCCCGACTTCGGTTACTAACTCGCCACGCCCTCCTTACAAAACTCACACACGCCGCGCGCCCTTCAAGCGTTCAGCTCACGCGTGCACGGAGGTGGGGTCCCCGGCCCCACCGACCACGAGACAGACGGCGTGCCCCCAAAACACGATGGTAATCGTGGGCATGAGCAGGCGCGTGGATTTTCTTGGTTGACGAAGTCGTACCAAGCAGATAGATGAAAAAACCTGGGAATTTATTTGTGCAGTGCGCCGTCGGCTGCTGCACGGATGGCGACCAGTATTTTTTCGGTCTGAGCTGATAGGCGCCGCTGCGTGGCGTGCCGAGGGAAATCATGCAGGAGAGCCGCGACGATTTGATGTCCATCGTCGTCTTGGAAACTGGAGCGGCATGGCCAGCCTGGCTTGCCGAGTACCAGCAGCTCGCTCCCAATGCCGTCGTCATCGCTCAGGTCCGCGGCGAGGCACTGGATACTTTTCGTGCCCGCGTCATCCATCGCATGCAGGAGGCCGCGATCTCGAGCGGGGCCCGTGTGCGTGTCGGTGTCATCATCGTCGCGCCCGTGGCGGGTGAAGAGCTGCTCGAGCTTCGCGAGAGCGTGGCGCGCGCGCTACTGCAGCTGATGGGTTCGAGCAATGAGGCCGAGCTGGTGCTGG
>DATEDZ010000233.1:0-5699 GCA_035281385.1 Polyangiaceae bacterium | reverse complement strand
TTTGTTGGGGGGGTGCGCGAGCTCGGACTATCCGGGTGGCGGTGGGTCGGGCTCGGGCGGCAGCGTGGGCGCGGCCGGCACCCAAGCCGGAGCGGGTGGCAGCGCCGGCGGCCCGGGCGTAGGCGGGGCGGGCGGGTCATCCGGGGACGGAGGGGCGGGCATGACGAGTGGAGCGGGCGGTGGTGGAGCGGACGGCGGTGGAGCGGGCGGCGGTGGAGCGGGCGGTGGTGGAATGATCGGCGAGCCCGACAGCTCGATGAAACCGAGCGAGGGCTGCATGAAGCCGGCGAATCAAGAGTTCGGTAGGTGGGTGCGTAACACGCTCATGTCCCAAGGGAGTGAGCGCGAGTACTTCGTGTTCTTGCCACAGAGCTACAATCCGAACCCGATGAAGCCGTATCGGTTGATGTTCTCGTTTACCGGCTGCGGTAGCAAGGGCGACTACGCCCCGAAGCTGTTCGACGCGCCGGGCGCCGACGCTATTGTCGTCGGGCCGACCGCGGCCGACTCATGCTTCGCGTACACAGCGGAGTCCACGGACGTGCTGTTCTTCGACGAGATACTGAAGGTGATGAACGCCAACTTCTGCGTCGATCAAAATCGCGTCTTCACATCGGGGATGAGCAGCGGCTCGTGGTTCAGCAACGTGCTCGGCTGTACGCGCACGAATGTGCTGCGCGCGCAGGGCAACATCGCGGGTTGTTGGCCAGACGACGGCAGGCTCGACCCCGCCATCTGCCAGAAGCACAACATCGCTCAAATCGCCATCCACGATCAGGACGACGACAAGAACCCAATTGCCTGCGGCATCGTGGCGCGCGATCGCCTGCTCGCGCTCAACGGCTGCAGCACGGAGACCAGGCCGATCGAGCCCAGTCCGTGCGTCGAATATCAGGGTTGCAAGCCCGGTTACCCCGTGATCTGGTGCCAAACACAGGGCCAAGGCCACTCGCGACAGGAAAGCTTGACGATACCGGCAATCTACAATTTCTTTGCGAAGTTCTGAGGACTATCGGGCTTGCGCAACGGGCCCTAGACCTTGATCAAGGTCTAGACGACAACAAGACCGACGACCCGCAGAGGCCCTGCGCGCTAGCCTGTAGGCGGCAGGTGCGACGCGGGTGGAGCTTCGCCACGACGGCACCAACCGGCGTCGGCTCCGCGTGCACGATCTGCGGGCGACCTTGGTGACGCTCTCGCTGGCCAGCGGCGAGACCGAGACCTGGGTCGCCGATCGGACGGGGCACCGCTCGAGCCAGAGGATCAACCGCTACCGCCGGCAGGCGCGGACCGCGCACGAGCTTCGGCTAGGGCGGCTACTGCCGCTCGATCAGGCCATCGAAGAGCTTTGCCAGCGACAGCCAACGCGCTATCAATGGCAGCCGTTGGCGCTCCCGCCGCCGAGCACCGCCAAGAGCGAGAGGGGCGACCAGGAGTCTGATCGCCCCTTCATCGCCCCACGAATGGTGTCCCGGGACGGAATTGAACCGCCGACACGAGGATTTTCAATCCTCTGCTCTACCGACTGAGCTACCGAGACAGGGGTTGGCTTGGGGGCCGTCCCGGCGGCCTGAACCACCGGGACGGGGGGGTATTAGCGCAGCCGGGGTGGGGGGTGCAATTGGGAAACGCCCGCCAGTGTAGGATGCCGGGACGTGGCTAGCCTTTCGCCTTCCAGCCAGCAAAATCCCTACGCGTCCGAAGCGTATCTCCACCAGTTGCTTCAGAAAGCCAAAGCCGCCGGCGCACGGGACGTGCACCTGAAGGTGGGGCAGCCGCCCGGCGCGCGCGTGCGCGGCTCGCTGGTGTTCTTCCGGGTCGACAAGATCCGGCCGGAAGACACCGAGGCGCTGGCGCGACACCTGATCCGTGACCCGGCGGTGCTCAGCAACCTGCCGCAGCTCCGCGAGTACGACACCTCCTACGAGGTGTTCGGCATCGGACGTTTCCGCGTCAACATCTATCGCCAGCGCGCATCGCTCGCGATCGTGATGCGCATCATCCCGCACGAGGTGCCGAGCCTGGAGAAGCTGGGCGCGCCCGAAGCCTGCACGATGCTGGCGGAGAAGGATCGCGGGCTGGTGCTGTGCGTGGGCGCGGCCGGCAATGGTAAGTCGAGCACGCTGGCGGCGATGGTCGACCACATGAACCACAACACCTCCCGCCATATCATCACGATCGAGGATCCGATCGAGTACATCTACGTGGACGACAAATGCTCGATCAGCCAGCGCGAGATTGGCTACGACACGCAGAGCTTCGCCAGCGCACTACGCGCCGCGCTGCGCCAAGATCCGGATGTGATTCAGGTCGGTGAGATCCGTGACGCCGAGACCATGGAGATCGCGCTCAAGGCCGCCGAAACCGGCCACTTGGTGCTGTCGACACTTCACACGCCCGACGTGTTCCGGACCATGAACCGCATCATCGCGCTGTCGGATGGCGGTGATGCGGAGGACTTGCGCGATCGCCTGGGTGATTCATTACAGGGCATCATCGCGCAGCGTTTGCTGCCGCGCGCCGACGGTCAGGGCATGGTGCTGGCCGCCGAGGTGTTGGTCATGACCGGCTCGGTGCGCGAAACCATCAAGCGCCCCGTCGGCAATCCGCCGCTCAAAGAGCTGATGGAGTCGGGCGGCCAAATGTACGGCATGCAAACCTTCGAGATGCACATCAAGGAGCTGATCCGCAGCGGCATCGTCGAGCGCGACGTGGGCCGCGCGGGGATGGGCTTCTGAAGGTCTACACGCGCCGCCAAGTCGAGCCCTCCGCGGAATCTTCTACGACGACGCCTTTGGCCGTCAGCTCCGCGCGCAGCGCGTCCGACAGCGCGAAGTCGCGCGCGTCGCGAGCCGCATTGCGGCGCGCTACCAGTCGTTCGACCAGGGCGTCGTCTTCCACCACCGGCGCCGGGCCCGATAGCTCGAGCCCGATCGACTCGCCCAACTCTCGGATCAACCGAGCGCGCTCGGCGAGAGGCGCAGCTTGCTCGGCGATTTCCCACAGCACAGCGAGGGCACGCGGCGCGTCCAGATCGCCTCGCAGTGCTTCATGGAACTTGTCGCGCAGCTGTTCCAAGCGCTCGTTGCGCAATCCCCACGTGGGTCCGGGATCGCCGAGCCCAGCGCGCACGATGGCGCGCAGTCGCCGCCGAGCCGCCTCGGCGCCGCGCAGGGCCTCGCCGCTCAGGCTCAGCGGACTGCGGTAATGCGCCATGTAGAGGTAGTAACGAAATCCACCGGGAGTGACGCCGAGCGGCCCGAGATCGTCCAGGTTCGGCGGCCGGACTTCCTGGCCGCGCGACTTCGAGATCTTCTCGCCATCGAACAAGAGCCACGCACCATGCATCCAGACGCGCACCCAGGGCTTCGACCCCAGCGCGTTCTCCGACTGCGCGATCTCGTTGGTGTGATGTACCGCGACGTGGTCGACGCCGCCGGTGTGGATGTCGATCTCCGCGCCCAGGTACTTGGTTGCCATGGCGCTGCACTCGATGTGCCAGCCTGGAAAGCCGACGCCCCACGGGCTCGGCCATTCGAGCTGGCGCCGCGGACCATCCTTTGGCGAAAGCTTCCACAGCGCAAAATCTGCCGGCTGACGTTTGTGTTGCGCGCCGCTGACACGGCCGTGCTCGGCGCTTGCTTTGAGCCGTGACAGCGCGCCGTAACCTGGATCGCGGCTGGTGTCGAAATACAGGCCGTCGCGCGCCAAGTAGGTAAACCCTTTGGCTTCGAGCGTACGGATCATCTCGATCTGTTCGGAGATGTGGTCCGTGGCGTGGGCCCATACGCTCGGCTGTCGCACGTTCAAGAGCGCCAGGTCTCGCTTGAACAGCTCGGTCCAGACGCGCGCCACTTCCAGCGCCGAGCTGCCGCTGTGTCGCGCGGCCAGCTCCAGCTTGTCCTCGCCCTGGTCCGCGTCGTCGGTCAGGTGCCCGACGTCCGTGATGTTGATGACGTGCTCCACCTCGAGCCCCTCGAGCCGCAGCACCCGCGTCAGCAGATCCGCGAGCACGTACGGTCGCATGTTGCCGAGGTGCTGGCGGCTGTAGACGGTTGGGCCGCAGCTGTAGACACGCGCCTTGCCCGGCGTGCGCGGCTGGAACGGCTCGATACTGCGGGTGAGGGTGTTATAGAGATGAAGCTGGGTCACGATGCGTCTCCTGCTGCTGAAAACGAGCGGCAAAAGACGACCGGCCGCCCACGGTTTGCGGACGGCAGCTCGAAACAAACGCTCGCGTCGAGTTACACCGTCCGGGGACGGCAACAACACGTGACGCGGGGCGTGATCTCGAACATCAGCGCCAGAATAGCCCAAACTGGACGGGCGCGCACGGCAACGCTAAACGTGGGCCGCTCCCGCCCATGTCTGCTCCCATTCCCGCCATCCGCCACGACTGGACGCTCGCGGAAGTCCGCGCGCTGCACGATCTCGCGCTGTTCCAGCTGATTGACCGCGCCCGCGCCGTGCATCTGGCCAATCACAGCGAAGACACGGTGCAGCTCTGCACCTTGCTCAGCGTCAAGACCGGCGGCTGTCCGGAAGATTGTGCCTACTGCCCGCAGTCGTCGCACCACCAGGCGGTGACGGGTGAGGCCATGCTCAAGGTCGAGGACGTGATCGAGAGCGCACGCCGCGCCAAGGCTGGCGGGTCCACGCGCTTTTGTATGGGCGCCGCCTGGCGTGAGGTGAAGGACGGCCCGGCGTTCGACCGCGTGGTCGAAATGGTGAGGCAGGTCAAGGCCGAGGGTCTGGAAGCATGCGTGACGCTCGGCATGCTCAGTGCGGTCCAAGCCAAGAAGCTCAAGGACGCCGGCCTCGACGCTTACAACCACAACCTGGACACTTCGCCCGGCTTCTACAAGTCGATCATCTCGACCCGCACTTACAAAGATCGCCTGAACACCCTGAACAACGTGCGCAGCGCGGGCATCACGGTCTGCACCGGCGGCATCATCGGCATGGGGGAGGGCATCGACGACCGCTGCGCCATGTTGATCGAGATTGCCAAGCTCGATCCGCAGCCGGAGAGCGTGCCGGTCAACGCGCTGGTGCGGGTAGCCGGTACTCCGCTCGAAGCGCTGCCGCCGATTGATCCGCTGGAGCTGGTACGCATGATCGCGGTGGCGCGCATTCTGCTGCCGCGCGCCAAGGTGCGGCTCAGCGCTGGACGTACGGACCTGCCGCGCGAGGCCCAGTTGATCTGCCTCTACGCCGGCGCCAACAGCATCTTCTACGGCGACAAGCTGCTTACGACGCCGAACCCGGGCCCGGACGAGGACCTGGATCTGCTGCGCGTCGCCGGCCTGCGCGGCGAAGTCTCGAGCGCAGCAGTAAGCTAGCGCACAGTGCGCCGAGCCACCCGCCCAGCGCACCCGGGCGCGCTGGCGCGAGCTGACAGCCGTTGTCTTCGAGCGCGCATTCCGCCGAAAAACCGTGCCGGGGCTCGCAGCTGTCGCGCTCGATCGTTCGATCCTGCTTCAGCGCGGTGCAAATGCCCTGAACGTCATCCTGCTCGAGCGAAGCCATCTCAGTATTGCCGGGCACGTAACTGCGGTGCATCGTCGCCCCCGGCTGGTCCGAGTGTGACAACCCGAGGAAGTGGCCCACCTCATGGGTGATGACCGAGTCGAAATCGATGTCTTGGCGGCTCACCGCACCGACCGACATCGGCTGCTGGAACGAGTTGACTTCGATGT
>DATEDZ010000232.1:0-9303 GCA_035281385.1 Polyangiaceae bacterium | reverse complement strand
GCCAGCTCGGCGAGCGTCCGGTCAAGGCTCGATGCTCGTCTGTCGCAGCCCTGGCCTTGATTTGAGCGAGATTCGCCTTCGCCGCGAAGCCGCCGTCAACCGCTCCAGCATCTTGGTCGCGAAGGTGTAGTCGGCTGGATTGCCTTGCTCGACGACGACGCCCGGTGACAAGCGCTGAGTGGATACCCGACTGGTTCTATTTTCATCGCCGCGCCAGCGCGAAATCCCCCTTGTTTTCGCGCCCTTCAGCCATTTGTCGCCGCGATCGAGTCTAGCGTCCCAATCGCGAAACGCCGTGGAGCCGCCCGGCCTACAGCGCACCGAACGTCACGCCGTGGAGGCTTTACGGTGGCCGTGCTGTCGAGCGCCTCGACGATCTGGACGTAGTCACCTGTCCAAGTCCAGAAGCAGATAGCTCACCAATCATCCTATCCACTTCGCAGGTGGGTATCGTTTACCGGCGTGCGCAAAGCGTAACTGGTTATGTCGGTCAATGTGAGGCCTAACGCACTAAAACTGCAAGCATACTAATTTCACCGGAGCGGAAATTGGGTCAAAAAGGCCCATCAAGAGCGCCTATTGATTGGAAGGGTTGAAGATCAATGTGCCCTTGGCAAAATGGCCCTTCTGGCCAAGCGTCGGGAGACGCTTCTCGCGGAGACAACTCGGGCAGCCCTGAATCAGCCGGCTGCCTCCGAATGGGGTTTGATGGCTCCTCGGTTTTCCAGCTCTCACTGAAATGGAAGGCCTGCAGCGTGACGCGGCACTGAAAAGGCTCGGCAAGGAAAACGTCTGGCCCCAAGCATTCGGCGGCGGAGCTGCCCGCCCATGCCGGGCGCAAAGCGCATGGGTGACAGTAAGTACCACTTGTGTTGTCCCGGTCATCGAGCGCGATTGACTAGCTTACCCCGAACGCATACAATCTGTTCTCAGGACGCGGCCCACGGGTCGTCATTGGGGCCCGAACAAAGAATCGCAAAGAATCGCGAGGAGTCTCATGAAGCTCATATCACTTAAGACCGTTTCTCTGGCCGCTCCGCTTGCTGCTGCAGCGCTCGCGGGGTATGGATGTGCCCCCGAGGACGTGACACCGGCGGACCCTGTTGGTGGCTCCGGAGGCAGCAGCACTGCCGGGACCCCGGCCGTGACCGGCGGTAGTGCCGGAAACCCGTCCAGCGGCGGCTCGAACCCGACGGGTGGCGGTGGTGCCGGTAGTACCACGGCGGGCACGGGTGGCACCGGAGCGGGCACCGGCGGCACGGGTGACACGGGTGGTAGCGCTGGCGGCCCGGCCGGCGACCCCTGCGAGCCTCCTGTCGCTGATCAAGCCGCGTGCATCAACTCGGTTGCCAATGCACCGAGCAGCTTCGGTAACCCGGGCTGGAAGGACTCCTGGTGGGTCACCGGTTGCGCCGACAAACAAAACCACGACTGCCTCACGATCGTCAGCGGCTGTAACGCAATGGATGACAACACCGAAGGCACTGAGAGCAAGGGCTCTCGCACCAAAGAAGAGTGGACGCTCGGCGGCACGCCGGGGGCCTTCTACAAGGTGACCTTCACGTACAGCGGCGTCAACGAAGGTAAAGAGTACAGCGGCGGGACCAAGGACGTGCCGCAGATCCCCAACGACGTGCTCAATCGCGAGGACAACGACTCTTTCTACCGTGATGGCACGGCGCCTGACTCGACCTACAACGTCCTCAAGCTCAGTGTATTCGACAACCAGGGCATGAAGGTCCGTCACTACTACATGAACGCCTTCTCCAAGGCGCAAGAGTACCACTACACGTTGCGGTCGCTCTACACGAAGTCGATCGTCGTGGTCGGCGGCGGCAAGATCGTGCACCTGGTGCAGGACAAGAACTGCCACGCGATCGACAACTGCAACAACGGTGAGGTCTCAGGTACCACCTGTAACTCGCCGCGCCGCCTGCCCGGTGCTTACGGAGACCTGATGCTCCCGCCCAAGTATCCGAACCCCGACAACGACTACATGCTCGGCGACACACCGCTCATCTCCGGTGGTATCCCCGGGGCGTCGCTGGCGCAGCCCTGGCGTTCCCAGGCCTCGCACTTGGCGATCACAGCCATCGAGAAGACGACGGATCCGCCGACGACCAACTACCCTTAAGCCGAAGGCTAAGCCCGGGTAGGCGTTCGCGCTGTGCCAGTGAAACGACGGATTGGGAGCGCCCAGCGTGCTTCCAATCCGTTTTTTTGTGCGTGAAGCGACGGGGTCTGAAGCTCATTCGAGCGTCAGCTCGGAAGTAGCAAAGTTGATTTGATGGTTGGTGTTTTTTGCCTTCTCAATCAGGCAAGCCTTCGAGTAGGGTGCGCCCGTTGCTCCGAGCCCGCGATCGCTGAGCACGTGCGCGACGCCAAGAATGTGCCTCGCGATCCGGCTCGATGAATTTGCTGCTTCCGAGCGAAAGGTTGTGCCTCCGTGAGATCAACGAACCCGAAACGTGCCTATTGGATCCGCGCGCTTGGTGCGCTCGCCCTGCTCGGTGGCATTTTCGCCACGCGCCCAGCCGGCGCCGAGGTAACGCTGGTCAAGTCCGATCCGTGGGAAGTGTACACCTCCGGCCGCGTCAACGTGTTCTTTGGCTATGCGTTCGGCGACGCCAAGCCGCAAGGGCAACTCAAGGGTGGCGGCTTCGAGACGGCGCTCGACGAGGTGGCGAACGAAGCCGACCCGATGGCGCAAGGCACCTACTCCAAGATGCGCCTGCGCAGCGGCTTCGTGCCGAACGTGCTCGGCGTTGGCGTGCGCCGCAAGCTGTCGGGTAACAACACGCTTCGCGCTCACATGTCCATCTGGGGCACGATCGAAACCCTCGCGCAGCGCAAGTTCGTGCCGGTGGCGGCCGATTTTCGCGAGGGTTTCTTCGAAGCGGCTGGCGACTGGGGCTCGTTCACCGGCGGCCGTTTCGGCAGCTTGTTTTCGCGCGGCGTCACCACGACCGACTTTCTGTACATGCACGGCTACGGCGTCGGCTTCTGGGGCGGTGGCGCCGGTACCCAGCCGGGTCCGACCGCGGGCCTCATCGGCTTCGGCGTGCTGGCCAACAGCTTCTCACCCGGCATGATGTACACGACGCCCAGCCTCGGGGGCTTCAAAGCCGCGCTCGGCGTGTTCGACCCGGTGAGCATGGCGGGCTCGTGGGACGCCTCCCGCACCGCAAGGCCCGAAGCCGAGCTCACGTTCGACGTGGGCGCGCCCGACAGCTTCTTCAAGCTGCACCTGTACTTGAACGGCGCTTATCAGAAAGTCTACAGCGGTCAGCTCGACACGACGGTAAAAGGCGTTGGCGGCGGTTTCCGCACCGAGATCGGCAACTTTCACCTCGGCGCGGGCGGTCACACCGGCAAGGGCCTCGGCCTCTACTACGCGCTCGAAGGTTCGCAGGCCGACACGCTGGGCGCCGGCAAGCCGTTCCGCACGTCGCAGGGCTACTCGATCTTCGCCCAGTACGTGCTGGGCCAGGTCGACCTCAACGCCAGCTTCGGGCAATCGCTGATTCGGCTCCTGCCTGAAGACAACACTCCGATGGGGCAGATGTCGCATCCGATTCGGGCCCAAACCGGGATCGGGGCCGCGGTCGTCTACCACATGAACGAGAGCTTGCATCTCGACGTGGACTACTTGCGCGGCCAATTCGATTGGTACGGCGGAGCCAAGCAAGTCGTGAACTTCGTCAACGCCGGCGCCACGCTGACCTGGTGAGTGCGGTCGTTTCTCCGCGAAAGGTGCGCGAGCGTGAACCGGAAGAATAACCCGATAAGTTGGTTGAAATCGGCGGCGGGCGTCGCCTCGGCGGCGGCTTGCCTGCTGCTGCCCCAGGAGGCCTGCGCCGAGGTCACGATCGCCAAAGGCGAGACCTGGGACGCCTACGTCGCGGGACGAGTCGGCGTGTTTGCTAGCTACGCATTCGGCGACGGCTATCCCGTGCCCCAGCTGATGGGCAGCAAGCTCCAGCCGGGCGGCGGCGTCGATACCAATGACCCGACGCTCGACACCATCTACGAATACGACGCGATGGGGATGAAGCTGCCCAAGCAGGGCAAGCTGCGCAAGCTGCGCGTCCGCAGTGGCTATTTTCCCAACATCCTCAGCCTCGGCGCCCGCAAAGCTTTCGGTCCCGAGCTCAAGCTCACCGCGCAGGTGTCCGTCTCGGGCGCCATCGAGCCGGTCTACGCCGGGGCCAGCGGACCACCGAACCCCAATCGCGCGAACGGCGGTCGCGACAACGGCGTCGAGGCCGCCTTCAACGAAGCCTTCCTGCGCGCCGAGGGCTCCTGGGGCGAGCTCACTGGCGGTCGTTTCCTGAGCGTATTCGGGCGCGGCATGACCGAGCTCGACGTGCTCTATGGTCATGGCTACGGCGTCGGCTTCCCGATCCTCTCGCGCAGCCAGGCCGTCCCCACGACCGGTGACTTGCGTTACCAAGGTCCGACGGGGGGCATGAGCGGTTTCGGCGTGCTCTCGGCGACCTATGCTGCCGGCGTCACCTACGCGACGCCCAGCTTGGCTGGCCTGAAGGTGACGCTCGGCGTCTTCGATCCCGTCGCCTACCCTTCCGCTGGTTGGACTCGGACCAGCGCACCTCGCCCCGAGGCGGAGATTGCCTACGACTTGAAATCGGACGTGGTCACGCTTCACCTGTTCGGCGCTGGCGGCTTCCAAGTACTGCCGAATCCGGTGGAGGACGGCTCGACTTGGGGCGTCAGCGGCGGCGGTCGGTTCGAGCTCGGACCCGTCCGCATCGGCGGCGCCGGCTTCATGGGCAAGGCGCCCGGCATCGTTTACGCGTTCGACGACAACGAGTCGCTATCCAGCGGTACCAGCATGCGCAGCACCCCGATCACCAATCCGGACGGAACGCCCGGCATGCTCGTGGAGCGCAGTTACGAGCTGCGCACCACCCGTGGGTTCGTGGGCATGGTGCAGGTGGTCCTAGGCCCGATCGACGTCGGCGGTGGCGCCGGCCAAACGGTGGTGCTGCAAGCCGACGTCGACAAGATGAACGCGGCTACGGTCAGCACGCTGAAGAGTCAGACGGGCATCTTCGCCGCGGCTGTCTACCACGCGAACGAGAGCGTGCACCTCGGTGTCGACTTCATCACCGGCACGTACAATTGGTATAACGGCGAATCGCAGAGGTTGAACATGCTCAACGGCGGCGTCACGGTCACCTTCTGAAGTCTGCGCAGCTCGGTCAGCCCTCGACTCGAGTGAGAATTGCCATGACCCCTTCGTTCTGGCCCATCGGCCCTAGGCGCTGGCTTTTTCTCGGCTGCCTGATGCTCACTGCGTGCGCCGGTAGCCCCATCGAGCAGTCGCGATTGCCGGACGGCACGTTACGATTCACGTGCCAGCTTGCCATGGACGAATGCGTGCGAAGGGTGCAGAACCAGTGCCCCAACCAGCGCTTTCGCATCCTGCACGGAAGGAGCGAGACTCGCCTGCGCGACGCGCCACCCTTCGAACGCGCCTACCACACGAGCCACCTGCACCTGAAGTGCAGCAACGATGGCGCGATCGAACCGCTCGGTTCGAAAGAACCCGAAGCAGGCCCGAAGCCCCCAGCCCCCGCCAAGGCTGGGGCGTGCGGCATCGGCGAGACGCGCGGCTGTGTTGGTCCAGGCGGCTGTCCGGGCGGGCAAGTGTGCCTGCCCGACCGCAGCGGCTACGGTCCCTGCGATTGCGGCAGCGCCGCTCCCAGCAATTCGCCGACGCCCGCGACCGTTCCGAGCGTCGAAATGATACAGCCGGCCGCCCCGAACGCCCCGGCCTCGTCCCCTACTCCGTGAGTCGGCTAGCACCTGAGCGTGACGTCGTCTGAGCGTGACGTCGTGACGATGGGTGCTCACGGCCGCAGGGGTCTTGACCACCGCAGCAGCGCGCGCAAAAGTGGAGACGATGCAGCGTTGCCTGCTGTTACCCGCGGCTATCTTGCTGGTGGCCTGCAGCACGAAAACCAAGAAGAACCCCGACGCGGCAGCCTCGGCCAAGGTGGTGAGCACGCCTGCTGAACCCAGCAGCAGTGCGGAGCTCAGCAGGCAACTAGCTAACGCCACGCCGTTCTGTGCTCCGGGCGCTGTGGGAACCTGGGCACGGCAGTTCGAGCTCGAGGGCGCCGTCGATGTGACGACGGACGGCGCTGACCTGCCGCTCCTGCAAGTGAATGGTCAGCAGGGCGCCATCAACCTGGTCAAGCTCGATAGCAACGGCTCGACGGTTTGGTCTCAGTCGTTCGAGGCGAACGGTCGGCTTCCCATGCCGCTATTGCTGGCGACGAATCGCCAGGGTAGCTCGGTGGTGATTTCGAAGGCCGCCCAGGTCGAGGGCAGGCTCGTGCCGTTCGCCGCGCTGCTCGATGGCGCGGGCAAGGTGCTCTGGAAGCGCGAGCCCGTGAAGAGCAAGCTCTACTGGGACACGATGGCGGTAGCGATCGACGCCCAGGGCAAGGCTATCGCGCTGGGCATCGCCGACTCACCCGTCGACCTCGGTCAGGGCCCGCTCGGCGGCCACAAGCGCCATGCGTTCGTTTTCAAGCTCGATGCTCAAGGTACGCCCGTTTGGAGCATGGCGCTCGGCGGTCTGATCGATACTCCCAAGATTGGTGGCTTCTCCGACGGCAGCGTGCTTTTGACAGGCACGCTCTACGACAGCTTGAAGGTGGGCAAAATCCAGCTGAGCTCAACCTCCAAGGCGCCGTTCATCGCCAAACTATCGTCGAAGGGTGAAGTGGTTTTCGCTCGGGTCCTCGCCACCGAGCAGCCGAGCGTCATCCACGATTTGGCGGTGTCCGACGATGGCAGCTTCTACCTGGGCTTGGCTTTCAGCAGCACCCTCGACCTCGGCTCGCAAAGCATCCATACGAAGGAGGCCCGCAGCAAAGTCATCGTCAAGCTCGACGCAGCTGGCGAGGTGGTTTGGTCAAAAATCCTCGGCCCGTCGCCGATAGAGCTCTCGCTGGCTGCCGCCGCCGACCAGTCAGTGGTGGTCGCTACGGCCTTCCGCGATAGGGTGACGCTCGACGACCGAAACCTAGAAGGCGGCGTCTGGTCCAACGTGGTCACGAAGCTCGACCGCCGCGGGAAGGTCGATTGGCTCTACCAATGGCCGGGAACCGCCGAGGCTTCGCCCTCGGTTGCGGTGAGCCGCTGCGGAGCCTTTGTCGGCGCGAAGTTCAAAAAGGTCTACGAGACGGGGCAAGAGGTCATTCATCGGGAAAAACCGGTGGCCGCGACCGCCGCCGTTTTACTGCACATCCCGGGGCGACCGTAGCGCGCGGGGCCTGCTGGAGGCTTACCGCTGGGGATCCAGGCAAAGCAGATATTACCGGTATTAGTCCGATTCCTCATCGGTCGGCCTATCTTGTCACTGACAGCTTCGAGCGATTCGATCTTCAAAGCCGTCGATGGGATAGCAAATCTTGGTATGGAGGGGGGGAGGTTTAGCCATGAACACGCCGGACTTAGGCGCGATTCGTGGGCTGACCTCGAACCACCTGCAAACGAGCTGGCCGACTTGAGTCGGTTTCCGTGGCTCTCGTTGGTCAAAACCTTTCGACTCGAAAATCGATCAACGGTAACTACGACCAGTCACTCAAACCCCGAGGATTGTGACGTTATGAACAAAGCAAAGCGAACGCTCGCTCAACTTGGACTCATGCTGGCGATTCTACCGGCGGCCAGCCTCATCGGCTGCAACAACGCAAAGAAGGACGGCGCCGCCCCCGGCGCAGCCTCGGATGCGACTCCGGCAGTCGCGGGAGCCAAGATCGTCAAGCTCGGCTTCGTGACCAACAACCCCAGCCAGTTCTGGAAGATCGCCGAAGCGGGTCTGAAAAAGTACGAGAAGGAAGCCAAGATCCAGGTCGACATGAAGATGCCGCCCAACGGCACGCCCGAGGATCAGAACCAGATTCTGCAGAACCTGGCCAACCAGGGCTACGACGCGCTGGCCGTGAGCGTGATCGCCCCCAAAGACCAGCTGCGCGTGCTCAACGAGGTCGCCGAGAAGACCAATCTCATCACCTTCGACTCGGACGCGGACAAGTCCAAGCGCCTCCTGTACATCGGCACCAACAACTTCGAAGCCGGCAAGGCCCTGGGCGAGCGCATCGCCACGATGCTGCCGAACGGCGGCAAGTGCGCGGTGTTCGTGGGTACGCTGTCGGCCGATAACGCCTCCCAGCGTCTGGCCGGCATCGAGGCGGCGATCAAGGACAAAAAGGTCACCATCGTCGACAAGCGCGAGGACAACACGGACCGCGCCAAGGCGCGCTCGAACGTGGAAGACATCATCAACGCGCACAAGGACCTGGCCTGCGTGATCGGCCTCTGGAACTACAACGGCCCGGCCATCGCGGCTGCCATCGAGGGCCTGGGCAAGCAAGGCAAGGTCAAAGCTGCGGTGTTCGACGAGGACGACGCCACGCTCGACGGCATCAAGAGCGGCACGATCGAGGCCACCGTGGTGCAGAAGCCGTTCCAGTTCGGCTACCTCTCGGCCAAGTGGATGCACGACCTGGCCACCAAGAATGCGGACGCGAAGCAGGCCATCGCGGCCTTGCCACAGGCCGGCATCATCGATACGGGCGTGACCGTGATCGACAAGGCCAACGTGGAGGCGTTCAAGGCCGAGCTCACCGAGATGAAGAAATCGGTTCAGTGATCCGAACGAGCGAGAAAGCAAGCCCCCCAAGCCATGAGCGAGGCCTCACCCAGCGAAACGCCACTTCTCCTGAGCATGCAGGGCATCACCAAACGCTTCCCCGGTGTGGTGGCGCTGCAAGGGGTTTCACTCTCGCTCGAGGCTGGGGAGGTGCTGGCCCTGATGGGCGAAAACGGCGCTGGCAAGAGCACGCTGATGAAGATCCTCGGCGGCGTGTACGCACCGGACGAGGGCGAGATCCAGACTGACGGCAAGGCCGTTGTCTTCAGCGGCGTCAAGGACTCCAAACAGAACGGCATTGCCCTGATCCACCAGGAGCTGATGCTGGCGCCCAACCTGGACATCACGTCCAATATCTTCCTGGGCAACGAGGGTGCGTTCGGGGCTGGGGCCCCGAATACCACGCGACGCGGCGGCCTGCTCGGGCCGCTCAACCGCCCGAAGATGAACGCGCGCGCGGCGGAGCTCATCGCGCGCGTCGGCTTGAAGGTGCCGGTCACGACCGACGTCTCGCGGCTCACCGCCGGCCAGATGCAGATGGTCGAGATCGCCAAGGCGCTTTCGACCAAGGCCCGCATCATCATCATGGACGAGCCGACCTCCTCGCTGGCGGT
>DATEDZ010000231.1:0-3891 GCA_035281385.1 Polyangiaceae bacterium | reverse complement strand
GTACTTGATCTCCTTCGCCAGGTTCTTCTTCGACTGAACCTTCACGAGCGACGCCGTCAGCGTCGTCTTGCCGTGGTCGATGTGACCGATCGTCCCTACGTTGACGTGCGGCTTCGAACGAACGAATTTCTCTTTGGCCATTTTGGTAGTCCCTCGTGTTTCCTTTACCCGCGAACTCTCGCGACAATCTCTTCCTGAACTGCGGCAGGTACCGCTTCGTACTTGGCAAATTGCATGCTGTAGACGGCGCGGCCTTGCGTCTTGCTGCGCAGATCGGTCGCGTACCCGAACATGGTCGCTAGCGGCACTTCCGCCGTGATCACTTGCGTGTTCTTGCCGCGCTGGGCCATGCCCAGGATCTTGCCGCGGCGCGAATTGAGGTCGCCGATCACGTCGCCCATGTTGGCGTCGGGTGTGACGACCTCCACCGCCATCACCGGCTCGAGCAAGTGCAGGCCTGCGCGCTTGGCACCGTCCTGAAACGCCATGCTGCCCGCAACCTCGAAGGCCGGACCGGATGAATCGACCTCGTGATAGCTGCCGTCGTACAGCTTGATGTGCACGTCGAGCACCTGATAGCCCGCGAGCACACCACGCAGCGTGGCGTCCTTGATACCTTTCTCGATCGAAGGAATGAATTCCTTGGGGATCAAACCGCCGACGATGGCGTTTTCGAACTTGAAGCCGCTGCCCCGCTCGCCCGGAATGATCTCGATCTTGACGTGACCGTATTGGCCATGGCCGCCGGACTGGCGGATGAACTTGCCCTCGGCCTGGACCTGCTTCGAGATGGCCTCGCGGTACGCCACCTCGGGCTTGCCCACGTTGGCCTCGACCTTGAACTCGCGCTTCAGGCGATCGACCAAGATCTCCAAGTGCAGCTCGCCCATCCCGGCGATGATGGTCTGGCCGGTCTCCTCGTTGGTGAACGTGCGGAAGGACGGATCCTCTTGCGCCAGCTTTTGTAGGCTCATCCCCAGCTTGTCGAGATCGGCCTGCGTCCTGGGCTCGATGGCGATCGAGATGACCGGCTCCGGGAAGGTCATCTTCTCGAGCACGATCGCGTGCTTCTCATCGGCCAGCGTGTCGCCGGTGCGGGTGTCCCGCAAACCGACGGCCGCGTAGATGTTGCCGGCGCTACACTCCTTGAGCTCCTCGCGCTTGTTGGCGTGCATGCGCAGGATGCGACCGATGCGCTCGCGCTTGCCCCGCGACGTGTTCATCACGCTGGTGCCGCTGTTCAGGGTACCGCTGTACACGCGGAAGAACGTCAGGTTGCCGACGAACGGATCGTTCATGATCTTGAACGCCAACGCCGAGAACGGCGCGCCGTCATCGGCCTTGCGCTCTTCGATCTTGGTTTCGTCGCTCGGACGCACGCCCTTGACCGGCGGGATATCCATCGGAGACGGCAGGAAGTTCACGACTGCGTCGAGCAAGAGCTGCACGCCCTTGTTCTTGAAGGCCGAACCGCACAGCACGGGCACGAAGCTAAAGCCGCAGGTAGCCTTGCGCACCGCTGCATAGATCTGATCCGGAGTCACCTCGTCGGCCTTGCCGTCGAGGAACTTTTCCATGATCTGCTCGTCGACGTCGGCGCAGGCCTCGATCAACTTCTCACGCAATTCGGCGCACTTGCCCTTGATGTCGGCGGGGATGTCCTCCCAGGTGTATTTCGCGCCGAGCGTGTCGTCTTGGAAGATGGCAGCCTGCATCCTGATCAGGTCGACCATGCCCTTGTGCTGATCTTCCTGTCCGACCGGCCACTGCAGCGGCACCGGGTTGACCCCGAGCCGCTCGCGCATCGAATCCAGGTTCATCTGGAAGTCGGCGCCCACCTTGTCCATCTTGTTGACGAAGGCGATGCGCGGCACGTTGTACTTGTCAGCCTGACGCCAGACCGTCTCCGACTGCGGCTCGACGCCGTTGCCGCCGTCGAACACTGCCACTGCGCCGTCGAGCACGCGCAGACTGCGCTCCACCTCGATCGTGAAGTCGACGTGTCCGGGCGTGTCGATGATGTTGATGCGGTGCTTTTTGCCCTCGTTGGGGCCGAAGGCGGGCGTCCAGAAGCAGTTGGTGGCGGCGCTGGTAATGGTGATGCCGCGTTCCTGCTCCTGCTCCATCCAGTCCATGGTCGCGGCGCCCTCATGCACTTCGCCGATCTTGTGCGTGATGCCGGTGTAGTAGAGGACGCGCTCGGTGCAGGTGGTCTTGCCCGCGTCGATGTGCGCCATGATCCCGATGTTGCGGGTGCGCTCGAGGCTGATTTCGCGGGCGGCCACTTGGGTTTCTCTGGTTCGTTGGTTTCGCTGACCCCTTGACGGACGAAACCCCCTCCGGTCCTGGCTTTCCCCATTTTGGGAACGCGCTTGATGCCGGAAGGGGTTCGGGGTGCGACGAGTAGCCCAGCGCTTAGCGCCCGGGGAGTCGTTGGAGCTGGGGCTTCAGCCCCAGCGGTACGCGACAGACGCGCAACCCGATCCTATGTGGTCGTCAGCATGCTTCCGTGAACCGAGCTCCTTCTATGGCTATGGTCCTGGCTGGTCTCACCAGCGGTAGTGGGCGAACGCCTTGTTGGCGTCGGCCATCTTGTGGGTGTCGTCCTTCTTCTTCACGGCGTTGCCGCGGAGCTGAGCCGCGTCGACCAGCTCGGCCGCCAGGCGCTCGCGCATGGTCTTTTCTCCGCGATCACGCGAGTAGATGACCAGCCAGCGCATGGCCAGGGCCACACGGCGCTCCGGCCGAACCTCGACCGGCACCTGGTAGGTGGCCCCACCGACGCGGCGGCTCTTCACCTCGAGCTTGGGCTTGATGTTGTCGAGCGCCTTGCGGAACACCTCGAGCGGGTCCTCCTTGAAGCGGCTCTGGATGATGTCGAAGGCACCGTAGATGATGCCCTCGGCCGTGGGCTTCTTGCCGCCCAGCATCAAGGAGTTCGTGAACTTTGCCACGAGCTTGTCCTTGTACTTGGGGTCCGGAATGATCTTGCGTTTTGGTACGTCGCGCCTTCGGGGCATTTGCGTCTCTCTCTTTACTTACTGCTTGGGACGCTTCACGCCGTACTTGGAGCGCGAGCGGTTACGATTGGCTTTGTTGGTGCTGCTGGGGCCCGAAGCGCCGGACGCGTCGAGCGTGCCGCGCACCACATGGTAGCGAACACCCGGCAAGTCCTTCACGCGGCCGCCGCGGATCAGGACGACGCTGTGCTCCTGCAGGTTGTGTCCCTCACCTGGGATGTAGCTGATGACTTCCATACTGTTGGTGAGGCGCACGCGGCACACCTTGCGAAGCGCCGAGTTCGGCTTCTTCGGCGTGACGGTGTAGACGCGCAAGCAAACGCCGCGCTTCTGAGGACAAGAACGAAGCGCGGGCGACGCGGTGCGCGTGACGAGCGCTTCGCGTCCCTGCCGGATGAGCTGCTGAATCGTAGGCATAAATAGGGCCGGGGGGCTTTGGGGGACCGGGAGGTTAGCCGGGGGCGACCCGGTGTCAAGGGTTTGGGGTACAGGTGGACGTTCGGGTTAAGGTTCAGGTCAAAGCAAAGGCAAAAGCCAAGGATTATGCGGATGTTCAGGCCGGCGCTGAGGGCCGTCGACACCCTTGATTCGTGATCCGGCCGGGTTCGGGGTCGGGCGCGGCTGATCGGTAGCGGGATCGGGATCGGCAGGGGGGTCTGGTTTGGACGAGCGCAAATTCGCGGGCGCCGGGAGCGGGAGCGGTGTTCGGTCGAGAGGGCCTGCTTGTCGGGGGGACTCATGCGGACGCCGGCCAGCCTACGCTTTTCGAGGAAGCCAAACGCTGGCTGAAGCCCAGAAAGGCGGAGCAAGCCCACGCTTCGAGCGAGGTCTTCGAGCGAGGAAACAAGCTCATCCGCAGGCTCTTCATCGG
>DATEDZ010000230.1:0-4176 GCA_035281385.1 Polyangiaceae bacterium | reverse complement strand
AAGCTCATGCAGGTTCCCGAGGAGCAAGCCTGGCTGTTTTGGGAGGTCGCTCCCGAGCGGATCGATCTGGACCGCGATGTGGACTACGTGCTCTGTCGCGTGCTCGAACGCGGAAGAATGGTCGACGTGCGCTGGGCGATTCGGCACTACGGTTTCGACCGGATACGCAGCTTTTTCGAAGGCGCTTACCACGCTGAGCTGTCGCCACGGACGCTGGCTCTGTGGCGTGCCTACTTTGGGGTTTCGGAAGGATCATGGCCAAGCCCACCGAGCTTCCGGCGAAGCAGCGCAGCGCCCTTTCCAACCTGAAGCCGCTGAGCGAGAGTGGGAAGCAATCAAGGCGTCGATGTCCAAGCGAGCCGCCCGCGCCCGGGATTCCATGGCGTGACGCGGCGGATGCTGAGCGCGAAGGCGCGCTACACGCGGTAGTTCGGCGCTTCTTCCGTAATGATGACGTCGTGGACGTGCGATTCGCGGAGGCCCGCCGACGAGATGCGGATGAATTTGGCGCCCTTCTTCAGCTCGGCGACGGTCTTGCTGCCGGTGTAGCCCATGCCGGCGCGGAGGCCACCGACCAGCTGCGCCAGGATGCTGGCGAGGGAGCCGCGGTGGGGGACGCGGCCTTCGATGCCTTCGGGGACGAGCTTTTCGTCGGCGGTGCCGCCCTGGCCGTAGCGGTCGCGGCTGCCCTTCTTCATGGCGCCGATGGAGCCCATGCCGCGGTACACCTTGTAGCTGCGGCCCTGGTAGAGGACGAGCTCGCCGGGCGCCTCGTCGGTGCCGGCGAAGAGTGAGCCGATCATGACGCTGGAGGCGCCGGCCGCGAGGGCCTTGGTGATTTCACCCGAGTATTTGATGCCGCCGTCGGCGATGACCGGGACGCCGCTGCGATCGGCCACCGCCACACAGTCAGCGATGGCGGTGATTTGCGGCACGCCGATGCCGGCCACGATGCGGGTGGTGCAGATGCTGCCCGGCCCGATGCCAACCTTGATCGCGTCGGCGCCGGCTTCGATCAGGGCCTGCGCGGCCTCGGCCGTGGCGATGTTGCCGCCCACGACCTGCACGTTGGGGTAGCGCTTCTTGGTGTCCCGCACCGCCTCGACCACGCCCTTGTGGTGGCCGTGGGCGGTGTCGATGACCAGCACGTCCACCCCGACGGCGAGCAGCGCCTCGGCGCGCGCGATGCGATCCATGCCGGGGCCGAGGGCCGCGCCCACGCGCAGGCGACCGCGCTCGTCCTTGTTGGCGAGCGGGTTGCGCTCGGCCTGCAGCAGATCTTTGATGGTGATGAGGCCGACCAGCTTGCCCTGGTCGACGACGAGCAGCTTTTCGATGCGATGCTTGTGGAGCAGCTCACGCGCTTGCTCCTGACTGCAGCTCGGCGGCACGGTGACGAGCTCGGTCGTCATCAGCACGCTGACCGGCTGATCCAAGTTCTTTTCGAAGCGGATGTCGCGCGAGGTGAGAATGCCGACCAGCGTATTGCCCTCGGTGACCGGTACGCCCGACACGTCGTGCTCGCGCATCACGCCGAGCGCCTCGCGCAGCGACTGCGAGGGCCGCACCGTGACCGGATTCAGGATGATGCCGCTTTCCGCGCGCTTCACCCGATCTACCTCATTGGCCTGCTCCTCGATGGCGAGGTTCTTGTGGACGATGCCGATGCCGCCCTGGCGCGCCATCGTGATGGCGGAGCGGGCCTCGGTCACCGAGTCCATGGCGGCGCTGACGATCGGGATGTTCAGCTCGATATCGCGCGTGAAGCGCGAGCGTACATCGGCCTCCGCCGGCAGCACCTCACTGTACGCGGGCACGAGCATGACGTCGTCGAACGTCAGGCACTCGCGAAGGTTCCGGTCAAACATGGCCGAGTGTACTTATCTTTTGGGCCTGTGCAACGATTGCTCGGCTGCCACGGTAAAGCCTACCTTTTCAAGGATTCTGGTTCTGGTAACTCGAGGGTGATGGCCGTGAGAGTCGGAGTTGCCTTGGCGATTCGCAAAAGCTGCGCTTTCATTGGTGGGTGACGAGCCACGGACACGCCGACGCCGGCCATGGCCATGCTCACGGGCATGGCGGGCACGTGCATGGCCACGGTCACGGTGGGCACTCGCACGGTTCCAAGAGCAGCCCGCGCAGGCTGCTCAGCCTGGCGCTCACGCTGACGCTGGGCTTCATGGGCGTGGAAGCGGTGGTTGGCTATCTGAGCGGCAGCTTGGCGCTGCTGGCCGATGCCGGCCACATGCTCGGCGACAGCGGCGCGCTCGTGCTCGCGCTGATCGCGGCGCGCATGGCGGAGCGGCCGCGCACCGAGCTGCGTACTTACGGGTTGAAGCGCGCCGAGGTGCTGGCGGCGTTCGTCAACGGCATCGTGCTGTTCGGCATCGCGCTGATGATCATCCGCGAAGCGATGGAGCGCTTCATGGAGCCCGTCACGATCCACGGATGGCCCATGCTGTATGCGGCTAGCGCCGGTTTGATCGTGAATCTGCTGTCGGCACTGATCTTGATGCGCGGTGACCGCGGCAACCTGAATGTGCACACCGCGCTGCTTCACGTGCTTTCCGACGCCCTGGGCTCGGTGGCGGCGATCGTGGCGGCGGTGGGGGCGCTGTGGTTCGGCTCGCAGCGGTTGGATCCGGCGCTATCGCTGGTGATCGCGCTGCTCATCATGATCGGCGGCTACCGGGTGCTGCGCGAGACGACCAGTATCTTGCTCGAGGGCGCGCCGCCCCACATCGACGTGGCGGCGGTGGAGCGGGCCATCGCTTCCACGCCGGGCGTGGCGTCGCTGCACGATTTGCACGTGTGGCGCATTGCGGAACAGTTCGATGCGCTCACCGCGCACGTCACGCTGGAGCGCGGGGCCCACGGCACTGAGGTGTGCCTGCGCGTGGCCGAGCGCCTGAAGGTCGAGTTCAAGCTAGAGCACGTCACGATCCAGCCCGAAGCCCCCCCGCCCGACGAGCTGGTCAATGTTCGACTTAGCCGTGATGGCGCGCCAATCCGCAGAGTTTCTTGAGACAAACAGCGATTGTCCCGGGTCGGGGGCCGAACTACGCTACGGGCGATGATCAAAAATAGCGACGACCTCGAGGCTCAGCTCGGCCGGCTCGAGCGGCGTTATGAGCGCAACCCGGACGGTACCTTCGTGGTGTCGCTGGGCAAGAACCAGCCGCCGGTCGCGCTGGTGCTGGTGCCGCCGGTGCTGGTGGCTCAGGTCGCGGTTGGACCGGCGCCCAAGGACGAAAAGACTGCCGCCAAGGTCTACAAGAAGCTGCTCGAGCTGAATGCGAGCGCGCTGCTCCACACTGCTTATGGGCTCGAGAACGACCGGATCGTGCTGGCTGCGGCCCTGGAGCTCGACAATCTAGATCTGAACGAGCTCGAGGCCGTGCTCGCCGATATCGACGTTGCGCTCAGCGAGCACGTGCCGGTGCTGCGCGGCATGATTCCCATCGCCTGAGTACCGAGAACTTTCCATGGGCTTTTTTCAGCGCCTCGCCAGCCTCATCAAATCCAACCTGAACGACCTGATCAGTCGCTCCGAGGATCCGGAGAAGATGCTCAATCAGATCGTGGAAGACATGACCAACCAGCTGGGCGAGGCCAAAAAGATGGTCGCGCTCTCGATCGCCGACGAGAAGAAGCTGGAAAAGCAGACGCAGCAGGAGCTGGCCACTGCTGCCGAGTGGGAGCGCCGCGCCATGCTGGCGGTGCGGGCTGGTGACGACAACCTGGCCAAGGAAGCGCTATCCCGGAAAAAAGAGCACGAGTCGCTGGGCGAGCAGTTCAAGGACCAGTGGCAGAAACAGAAGACGTCGGTCGACCAGCTGAAGCTCGCGCTGCGCGCCCTGAACGCGAAGATCGAAGAGGCCAAGCGCAAGAAGAACCTGCTCATCGCGCGTAAGAAGCGCGCCGAAGCACAGAAAGCCATTCAGGAGACGATGGGCGGGCTGCGCAACGCCAGCGCGTTCGAAACCTTCGATCGCATGGCCGGCAAGATCGAGCAGATGGAGGCCGAGGCCAGCGCCCAAGCAGAGCTCAACGAGGAGTATTCGGGTGACGTGCTGGCGCACAAGTTCAGCCAGCTCGAACAGACCAAGGGGGCCGAGGAAGACCTTTTGTCTTTGAAAAGAAAAATGGGACTAGCACCCCCCGAGCCGGAACCTG
>DATEDZ010000229.1:0-31942 GCA_035281385.1 Polyangiaceae bacterium | reverse complement strand
CCATCTCGACAACTTCCGGGCCGACCTCGACCAGCTCGCCGCGGCCCTGCTGCTGCCCGCGCTGGCAGCTCTCGCACACCGTCAGCGCTATCTGGTAGCTCGAACGCCCCTCATCCGTAGGCCCTCCGAGCACCGAGCGCGCCATCAGCAGCAGCGCCGCGTCGTCGTCGAGCGGTTCGCCCGCGTCGCGCCGAATTTTCGAAAGCGCCTCGCGCATGCTCGCCAACACCTCGGCCGAAACGTCGAATCGCAGCACGTGGCGGCAAGCCCCGGCATCCCGCGCGTCGCCCGGCCGGCTACCAGGGCCGTGACCCGAGACCAGCCGTTCGACTTCCCGAACCGTCCGGCCGCGAGCCGCCGCGAGCCACTCGGTTTCGGTGGGCGGTGTCGCCACGCGCGTCAGCTCGCGCAGCATCGACCAGCAGATTTCACCGCGCCGAAGCGCGGCGGCCATGGCGGGTAGCAGCTCGAGCGCCTCGGCGACGCGGAGCTTGTCTTGAGTCAGGCGCACGCTGTAGCCGAACAGTCGCTCCGCGTACTCACCGAAGGAGCCGTAGCCCAGGTGGACGTGCACGCTGTGGCGCCATGCCGCGACCAGCCAGCGTCCCTCCTCGAAGTCGAGCCCGGCGCGCGAGCGAGCCAGTCGCGTGAGCTGCTGGTGCGCCAGCTGCCAGTCTTGGGGGGCCATTGCTGCCTCGTCACCCTCGTTCTCGTTGCTGCAAACCGTGCTCTGGCTCATGTTTTCCTCCCGCGCGTGATGCGCTCGGCGCGTGATGCGCTCGGCGCGTGATGCGTTCGCGCTTGGAATAGCACGCCGATTTTCGAGCTCGCAGGCGAGGCGCTGGCGCGCTTTCAGGCAGCGAGACGACTTTTCAGTCGCCGCGCGCCACGAAGCGCGAACCGAGCGCGCTCGAAGGCTTCGCGAGCGATGATTTCCGAGCGACCCGCGCTTTCGAACACTGTGACCGGCCCAGCCCTGTCAAGCGAGATCGACCGAAGGACGATCTTTTGTCAGAGGCAAGCAACCGAGCCCGGCGAGTTGATCCTGCCACAGACTCAGGCGCAACGGTCCGATTGCGGCGCGGGCGCGAAATGGTGCGCCCTGTGCTGCGTACCCACGTGGGCGCAAGGGTCACGTCGACCTGACCGAGCGCCGCAGGTGCCACCAGCACGCTCAACCGATCCAGCTCCGGCCACATCCGGGACGACGTCCGCTGCAGCGCTCGGCTCAGGCTGCGATCGAAAAGTCCCCGCCGCCCGGGACGCTACAGTCGGCGCGGCCATGAAACCTAGCCGTTTCAGAAACCGCCACACCAGCTCCAGACCTGCGCCAGTCGTCAGCTTCTCGTCACCAAATTCGAGCTGAAGATCTCCCTTGCTCCGTGCCTCAAATGCTTTCCTACGATCCCAGTTCAGGGACACGCCCCTAATCTCCAGCGGGGGTTGTCCTGGCATATCTTTCCACTGCCGGTACGCCTCGGATCTGGCGCGGATTTTTTCAGGGATCGCAAAAATGCGGGCGGCCGGAACGATCGGCGACGCTCGCTCCACTCATGACCTGCATTGTCCCCTATGCCGCCTGCCGTAGTGCTCGCTCTGACCGACCTGACCACCGTCGAACATTGGCTCAGTTGATGCCGCGTCCTCGTCGATCCTGGACTTTTCCCTATTTGCTGCTCGTGCTCGCGGCTTGTACGTCCGAATCGGGTGTGGAGCCGAGCCAGGTGGGTGGGGCCGCGGGCAGCGGCGGGCCGGGTGGTGGCACGGCAGGGATTCCAGGGACCGGCGCGGCGACTTCCGGAGGCAGCGGCGGGGCGGCTGGTGGCCAGCCAAGCGCGGGCATGGCCGGCGGCGCCGGTGCAGCGGGGACGGCCACGGGCGGCGTCGGGGGCACTGCCGCGGGAGCGGGTGGCTCGGGGGGTGGCGGTTTCTGGGGACCGAGCGGGCCGAAGAAGCAGTGGGAGTGCCCGCCGGGCCCTTACCCAGAGCAGCAGTTGGGTCAGTCGACCGACATCTGCCAGGGCTTCAACTACAACTATAGCTACAACGAAGGACCGACTTGGATCGCTAGTCAGGGCGCCTTCTTCTTCACCAACTTCGTCTCGGGGCAGCATACCGGCGGCGACATCATCAAGTACGTGCCCGGTCAGCAGTGTGAGGTCTGGCTGCACGAGGTCGGTTGCAACGGCCTGGGCGTGAGCCCCTCCGGCAACCTCTTGGGTGCTTGCCAGGGGCCGCGCGCGGTCATGGAGTACGACGTCGTGACCAAGCAAGGCCGAATGGTGGCAACCCACGTGGGCGACGAGATGCTCGACGCGGTCAATGATCTCATCGCGCGCAGCGACGGCAACGTTTACTTCTCGAATCGGACGAGCGATCTCGGCCCCCGGCCGGTAGGGCTCGGCGAGGCCCTGGTGCGACTCGATCCGATGGGCAACACGTCGATGATCGAGAAGGGTAGCTTGAACGGCATAGCGCTGTCACCGGACGAGACGAAGCTACACGTCGTCAAAATGGGCACCTTTACGCTCGACGCCGCTGGCGTGCCCGGCCAAAAGGGCGGGCCGACTCCCGGCGGCGATGGCGTTGCCGTGGACTGCGCCGGTACCGTCACCAACATGGGTACCAACTCCGCCTACGGCGGTCCGGACGGTAAGACGCTGCTCATCGTCGGCGGCGGCACGCAGGCCCGCACGGTCACGGTCACGGTACCTGGCCTGCCCTAGCCTCGAGTTGGGCGTTTTTGCTGATTGGGCTTCGGGCTCCAGACTGCAGGCTCATGATTCGTTCAAAGGCCGTCGCTCGCATCGAATACTGCGCTCACGACATCACCAAGACCTAACCCTGCACACATGGGAGCACGTTGGAACCCGCTTGCTTTCGATCGAGCGATGGCGGAGATTCGTCGTTTGGGTATTGGGTGCCCCCTGGCTTTACCAAGGTCGAGGTCATGGTCCGAATGCGTCGCCGTCAAGGAGGTTCGGATCGAAAACGCTGGCGCGCGCTTGTGCCCGTGCTGGCCTGCTTCGGGCTCGCGAACGGGTGTCGCCTCAATTATGAAACCCTCGATCTAGCTGTTCCGCCTGCCTCAGGTGCCAGCTCGAGCTCGTCGGCGTCAGGTGGCTCGTCGGCGTCAGGTGGCTTGGGCAGCTCGGGTGAGGATTCGGGCGGCATCCCGGCCGGCGGAAATCAGATGATGGCTGACGCAGGCGCGCCAGGAACAGGTACGCCTGGAGCAGGCGCGCCTGGAGCAGGCGCACCCGGTGCGGGCGGCGTTGGTTCTGGCGGCGAGTGCACCGTGAGCGGCGACTGTGGCAATGGGGCGTGCGTGGCTGGTGTTTGCGAGAGCGTGGGGCTCGGTAGCGGCACGGTGGTGACGTTCGGTCACAACAGCTCGGACTACAACGGAGTTGTCGACGACACCCACATCGACGCGCGCTTTCCGGACACCGAGTACGAGAACTACGGATATTTGTGGGTAGGAGGCACGCCGCAGTCGACCATCGTTTGCTTGATCCACTTCGATCTCTCGGCCCTGGCGCCCGGTCTCACGATCACCGGCGTCCAGCTCAAGCTGGACGTTTCGATGAATCCAAGCACGATGGGCAGCGTGACCGTGCACGAACTGCTCGAGGCTCGAACCGAGTGGGAAACCACTTGGAATGAGCGCACGCTGGGCGTTGCTTGGACGACGCCGGGCTGCGGCATCGGCTCGCGCAGCGCGGACGTGCTCGGTCGCTTCCAGCCGTACATGAATCAGGTCTACGACATTCCTTTGCCAGCCAGTGTCGTGCAGCGTTGGGTGGACGATCCGAGCACGAATCATGGCTTCGCGCTGGTCGGTGATGACTCTGATTTCGCCGACTTCCGACCCTCTGGCGTCGGTTCCGGCGTCAAACCTCAGTTGACCATCACCTACGAGTGACCGAGCGTCACCCGCTGTTGCGTCAGCCGGCGGAACCCGGCTCGCCGCCGTCCGACGCTGGATCGTCTTCAGCTGGCCTGCCGCCGTCCGACGCTGGGACATCGCCCTCAGCTGGCCTGCCGCCGTCCGATGCTGGGGAATCTTCAGCTGGCCTGCCGCCGTCGGACACGGGGGGATCATCGACAGCTGGCCTGCCGCCGTCCGATGCTGGGGAATCTTCAGCTGGCCTGCCGCCGTCCGACGTCGGGGAGCTGCCGCTAGCCGGCGTACTGCCCGAAGCACCGCCACCCGTGGCACCGCTGCCACCTGCGCCGATCCCGCCCGCCTGCTCATCGCCGTCGGCGCCCAGCTCGCCCACCGAAACCCGCGGACCGCAAGCGCCGAGCACGACCAGACTAACCCAGAAAAAACCACCGTGAATGCGCATCGTCTTTCTCCTCATCGACCCATTCGGGACGCTCATTCTGTAATTGCCCGAGCCAGGCCAAGCGATCAGGGCTTGTTGCCTGCATTCGCAGCAGCACGCACGCGCGCGGCGAGTGGGCTCGTGGCGTGGTTGCGCAGGAACGCCGCCGCCAGCGCCATCCCACGCTCGCGCTCACCCAGCGCGAAGGCAGTCTCGACCTCGAGCGCGGCAGCTTCGGCGGTCAGCATACCCGCGGCAAACTCCGCGCGATATTGCTTCAACGCGAGCTCCGCTTGGGTGCCATTGCCGCTCGCGAGCGCCGAGCGAGCGCGCTTGAGCACTCCGAGCTCGCGCGAGAGCTGCTGTATCTCGGGTGTGCTGACGTTACCGGATGTTTCGTGCGGGTTTTGCAGCTCGAGCTCGACGCTGCTGCCAGCGGCCGACGCGGCTGCCGGGACCGCGCCTTGCGGCACGGCGCGGATTGGATCCGAGCTTGCCACTGCCGCGGATACCGCCGTCGGCTGCACAACCGGTTGCGGGGCGTTGAGGGGCGCAACGGCTGCGGGTGGTGTCGACGGCTCGCTCCACCGATAGCGCCGCAACTGATCAACGACGCCGAGCGTGCCGAGCGCCGTGCTCAGGCCGATCGCGAACCATTTCGCTGCCAGCCACGAAGCGCCTGCCGGATTCGCACCGGCTGCCAGCGACACTTTCGTTGCCGTCGCCATACCTGCGACCGCGGAGAGCGCCGCCACACGCGACGCCGTACGCTCGCGAACAGCCGCGGGCGCTCGTTCGTGCCGAGCCAGGTCGAGCAGAAAGCCCCCGAGCTCGCTCGGCGTCTTGTTCAGAAAGCCTTCAGGATCCGTCATCTCGACCTCGATCTTTCGGCGTGTAGACGCCGCACCTCCCGACCAAACTCCTGACGCGCGCGCCGCAAGCGTGAAGCTACGGTGCCCACCGGAATCCCGGCGATAACCGCGACCTGCGGCGCGCTCAGCTCTTCGATCTCACACAGCACGAAGACCTCACGCAGCCTATCGTTCAGGCGCCGCAACACCTCGTCCAGGAAAGCCAGCGCCTGGCGCCGCTCGAGCTGTGCATCCGGCTCTAGGTCCGGCGAGACGCCGTCAGCCGGACCGGGCTCGACCCAGCGCGCTCGACGGCGGTGATTGCGACGCAACGTGCCCGCTGTGCGCAGTGCGGTCCCGTACAGGAACGTGCGCTCGCCCTCAACCGGAATTTTTGCCAAGCGCTGGGTGGCAACGAGGAAGACCTGCTGCGCCGCGTCGTCAGCATCTGGCTCCGGTACGCCCAGCCGGCACAACAAGCGCCACACGAAGTCGAAGTGGTCTCTGACCAGCGCCAGTGCACGCTGCGGGCCCGTTTCGGCCACCCCGCTCGTCGCAACTTCCGGCGACCTGGGCAGGGCTAGGTCCAGATCACCCATCTTCGCTGATTGGTTATTGCCCAAGCGAGCGGAACCGATCACCGAAAGTGAACGCCCAGACCAACGAAAGCTGCGGCGGCCACGCTCGGCACCCGGTAGACCGTCGTGTCCGGATTGTCGAAGGCGAAGCGGTAAGGCGTCAGTGGAAATACCAGCTCTGCCTGCGTTTCGAGCGCGAGCATCCGCCACAGCCTCAGCTCCAGTCGCGCCGTGAGCGTGGCGTCGGCCCACAGCTTGCTGACTTTGCGGCCACGAGCGCCGCTCGCTGTCGCGGGCTCTCCCGTTGCCAGCAGCCGCCCGACGTGCGTGCCGGCGCACGGCAATAGCCCGAGCTCGGTCGTCAGCTCGAGCCGGAGCGGGCAGAAGTCGAGGCGACCGGCCAGCCACGCGAAGGACGTCGTGCCCCGGTGCTCGCTTTTGGTGGTTTGATCGCGCAACACCGATGCCACGACCGCGAGCACCAGCGAGTCGTCTTTTCGCTCGCGGCGGACTGCCACGCGCGCGACCTCAATCGGCGTCCAGCTCGGGCCGAGCCCGCTACGTACCCCGAACGCCACGCCCCCACCGAAACGCCAGTCCGAGCCAGCCCGCGGAGCTGACTCGCGATCCGGCTCTGGGGCGGCGAGCCGCGGCGGCGCCGCAACTTCACGCTGCGTCGTCGCGGGCTCCGGCAATACAGGATCGCTGCGCGAGGGCGGCTCCGAGTGCCGTCCCGCCAGCGCATACGCCAGTACGAAAGCCAGCGCAGGTGTGACCTCCTGACAAGTCGCGGCCTCGAGCTTGCGCGTGTAGCTACTTCCGTCTGCGCGCTGCAGCGTGAAAATGCCTTCCACGCCCGCGCTACTTCCGCGCAGGCTGACATGTGCCTGCGCATCGGACCCGGGCGCTTCGCCCTCCAGGTAGTAGTCGACTAGGCCCGCAAATTGCGCCCGAGTTGGGCAGGCCGCATCAGCTGCGTACTCGAGCTCGTAGCCCGCGACCTCTGCCAGACACCGGCTCGCGCGCAAGCAGACTAGAACCGTCACCAAACTTGCGGAGACCCGCATACGACGCGCACCCTATACCATCAATCCTCACGCCGGCGAGCACCGGCCAGTAACACGCCAACCCGATTCTGCCCCGACTCGAGTCTCGCAGAGTGCGATGACATGTCACGGTCACCCGCATTCGAGCTCTAGCGCCGAACCCTGCCGAAGCGCATGGCGACTCCGACGACGTTCGTAGCGAGGAAGCGGTAGAAGTCGCCGGGGTCGTCGTGCAAGACGAACCAGTGGCCATACTCCGCGAGCACGGCGAAATGGCGCGTCGCCACCAGCTCCACGCCAAGGCTCAGCTGCAGGAGGCCGTCACCGGTCCCGCTCTTACCGACCACGTTCGGCGGGAGCGGCCCCAGCGGGGGATCGGGCTCGATCCAGTGATTCGCGAACGTCAATCCCAGGTAAGGCTCGAACCGTTCGAAGAGGAGATAGCTGGCGATCGCACCCCCCTCAAGCATCCAGATTTCCCGACCCAGGCGGCCACCTGCACCGAACCGCGGGGCGATGGCGAAGTTTTGGTGCGGGCCTAGCACGTTCACCTTCACGTCGGCCTTCAAACCGCTGAGCAGGAAGCTGCCGACACCGGCATCGACGTGCTCGGTGATGCCGACACGCGCGCCGAGCTGTGCGCCGGCGTTGGTCAAGGGCCCCCGTCCTTGCTGATCGTCGATGGCATTGGAGACGTAGGTAGCGCCGGGCGTCACGCTCACCGTAGCGGGGGCTTGAGTGTGCGCGGTTTGAAACGTGCCGAAGGAGCAGCCACTGACGAGTGCCGCGCCGACCACCGCGACGGCGCCGGGAGTGCGTGAGCTCATGGCGCCGACTCGAATGCCGCCGCAATGGCGTCCGCGGTGTCGTGCTGGTCACACAGCGCGCGGAACTCCTCGCGCGTCAGCGGTGGCAAGTCGAACCGCCTTCGCACCTGGATGGTCTGCTCGACCAGCATGTGCGGCTCGAACGTGGCCCAGCCCTTATGCATGCAAAACGGCTGCGCACCCACGATCTCCGGCTGGTGGGACTCCGGAAAGCTCGCCCGGAGGTGGAGCACCTTCACACCCACCACCGCCCAGTAGATCGCGTAGTCGACGTTCGTTTGCGGATCCGTCTCGAGGGCGACCGGCAGGCTCACGCGCGGATCGCGGGCGACGTCGGGATCGTCCTGCACGCCCGCGAGCCATGCCCGTGCCGACGCGCGCGCGTCGTCGAGCGGAAATGCCGAAAGCTCGTCGTCTGCGAGCTCGGGGGCCATGCCGATCGAATCCGCGGACACGGCGTGCAAGCCATACAGAAGCTCCTGCTTCTCTAGGAGCTCCTCCGCGAGCGTGAGCTCGGAGCGGGTGCCGTCCTCGATGAGCCGCGCCGTGCCCTGGAGAAATTCAGGGCCGAGCGCGGCGTTCAGCACTCCCTCGAGGAAGCGATACGCGCGCGCCGTGCGGAGGTAAAACGTCGGAAAAGGCTCCACCACGAGCTTGGGGTACACCGTGTATTCTATGGGCTCGATTTCCTCCGACGCAGGCCTCGCGTCGACCAGGCCAACCTGCTTCACGTGCGTCTCGCGCGTTTGAATCAGCAGCGACTTGAAGGTCTCGACCAGCTTTTCCTTGTAGGCCCGCGTCAAAAGCAGATGCTCGGACTCGCTCGCCTGGTCGGACGCGAGCAGGGTCTGGAGCGCGTAGAGCTGCTGGTCGTAAAAGCCCGAATCCGCGCGCGGCGTAAGATCGAGCTCACCACTTTGAATTTTCCGGATCAGCCCGTCGATCAGGGTTTCGCCTTCAGCGAGCTCGCCTCCGCAAAGAAGCTTTCGCATCATGCGGTTCTCGGCGCTCTCGGAGGCCGGAAAGGCCGCCACGCTGGGATTACAGAAGGGGAAGTCCGGATATTCGATGGGCCGGGTCGCCGCGAAGCGCTGCTCGACCGAGGCCAGGTCGCCGAGCGCGCTCGCGTCCGGCACGAAAGGAGCGAGCTCGAAGGGGCTTGCGTCGAAGAACGGATCAGTGAGCCCCGCATACAGGTCGAGCGTGCGGCGGTAGGCGTCGGAGAGCGGTCCGCCCTGGCCCACTACCAAGCCGAGCTCTGCCAGCGCTTCGAACGGCGGCCCCGCGGTACCAGCTCCGTACCGGGTCTGGAGCCAGCGATCGCGCGTGAAGATGGTCTCGAGCGCCGGCGTCCACGTGTAAAAGCCGATGGGCTTGGCGTAGATGCCCGCCTCTTCGAACGTGGCTGCCGCCTCCGCTGCGTCCGAAAGTAGTGTCGGGTCGACGGCGTCGGTGTCACCGGCGAGCACGAGGGCTGTCGCGATATGCTTGGCCGCGGCAAGCGCCGGCCCCTGCTCCGCCGCGCTACCTTGTTTCGAGCGGGTCGTGAGCTCCGCCAGCAAATCGAGCAGCAGCTGGTGTTTGTCCACCAGGCTCGCCTCGCCCAGCTCGGCAGCGAGCTCCACCGCAGCATAGAGGCCGTCGTTGAAAGGCTTGAGCGCGCCGTTCACCACCTCGACAGTCGGCAGCGTGGGCGCACCGGCCAGCGCCTCGAGCGCAGCGCCCCGAGACGGAAAGACCTTGCCACGGACCGCTTCATCGGTGGCGCCCTTCGACTGCAGCGTCAGGCGCGTCACGCTCGCGCTTTTGTTCAGCGTGACCTGGCAGCCGTCGAAGTCCTCGACCACCGTGCGCGCGGGGTCGTACGCGGGATTCTTGTCAGACAGTCGGTCGTCCTGAAGCGGCTCGTTCTTGCGTGTTTCGCTCACGACCTCCTGGACGCCGACTACATCCATGGGGTCACAACCCCCAAGGAACACAAAAAACGGGACCAACGCTAGCTTGGACATCAAGGCTCCACGGCAAAGCTGGCGGAGGCGCCAGGTAACTCCGGATCGAGCGCGTCGAAGCCACCGGCTATCGAGACCCCCGCGGCGACCTCGGCCAGCGCTGCGTCCAGCGCGACGCGGTCGCTGTCGTAGCTGAGGTGGCCGGCGAGCACCCCCATCGAGCGCGAGAGATCGAGCGTCGCGCCTCCGCTCTCCGCGATCCCGCTCTCGCTGGTGGTGACTGTCACGGTCACTGGAACATGCAACCGACCCTCGCAATCCCGGGTCGCGCGGGCCCCGTCGTAGGCGATGGTCAGCTGCAGCCTGTCCTGAAGGTCGATGGGAGTAGGCGCGCTCGCGGTGCGCGGCTCGTCCCGCCAGAGTAAAGGCGCCTCGTACGCTCCAGCAAACGCTTCGGCCGCGGCTCCCACCGTGGTGTCGGCCCACGCAGCGGGCGACGACAGCTCTGCGCTACCGCAGCTCGCCGAGCTGGGTTGCCCCGTCTGCCCCCCCAAACAAGCCGCCGCGAGCGCTGCCGAGAGCACCCCAATCGCGCCGCGAAACGTTAACCGCACCATCCACAACCAACATGCCGCGTTAGCGGCAACGGGTCAATGCACGTTTTACACATTTTGTCCTCACAACAGGCTCCGTCATGTGCGTATTATGTATACGTGAATTTCGAGCAGATCTCTGCCGATTGGCTGCGATTGGTGCGGGGAAAGCGCTCCCAGCGCGGCTTCAGCAAGCGTCTCGGCTACGCCAGCAATATTGCGTACCGCTGGGAGACCGGCGTCTGTTACCCGCTGGGGCGTGAGGCGCTCGCCTTGGCCAAGCGTGATGGCGCCGCGGGCCAGGCTGCGCTGACTGCCTTCATCGGCAGCGCACTGCCCCCCGCGCTGTGCGACGTCGACCTGGGCACTCGCGCCGGCGTGGCCCAACTGCTCCGCACGCTGCGTGGCAAAACCTCGCTGGTGGAGCTGGCGCGCCGCTCGGGGTACAGCCGCTTCTCGATCGCGCGCTGGCTGAGCGGAGCGGCGGAGCCGCGCTTGCCGGAGCTGCTCGCGATGGTGGAGGCAGCAACGTTCCGCTTGCTCGATTTCTTGGCGTGCTTCGTCAACATCGAGCGCTTGCCGTCGGTTGCCGAAGAGTACCGCGCGCTCGAAGCCGCGCGCAAAACTGCCTACGACGTGCCGTGGTCGCACGCCGTGCTCCGCGCGCTCGAGCTGTCGGACTACCGAGCTTTGGGACGACACCAGCCAGGTTGGCTCGCCAAGCGGCTGGGGATTTCCCGGGAGGAGGAGGAACTGTGTTTAACGGCGCTGGCAACGGCCCGCCAGATCAAGCTCGAGCGCAGGCTCTGGGTCGTCGATCAGACCAAGACCATCGATACTCGGGCGCATCCCGAGCGTGGCAGGCGCCTCAAGGCCGAGTGGCTGAAGGTGGCGCTCGAACGGCTGGAGTCGGGGGTGAGCGGGATCTTCAGTTACAACCTGATGGCCATCTCGCGCGCGGATCTGGCGCGGCTGCGCGAGATGCATGTCGCGTACTTTCGCAGCATGCAAGCGCTGGTCGCCGACTCGACTCCGAGTGAATGTGTCGTGCTCTTCAACGCCGAGCTGTTCGCGCTCGACGAGCCAGCCCTCAGCGTCCGCGTGACGTCACCGAGCGCGCTTGCTTGACCAAGTCGAGGAGCTCGCGCCGTGCTGCATGTCGCCGAGCTCGACGTCGACGGCGCCCACCAACTTTATTTGAAGGCCGCGTCTCCACAAATAGTTGAACCCGGACCGCTTCAGGCAGCCCGGGTTCGCCCCGTTGTCCTCCACCGCGGCCTTCATTGATAGCGACGAAACATCGCGCGATGAACACCCCCGGTTGATCTGGCGCGACTCGGGGGTCGAGTCGCTGCGAGATATAATAGCAACGGCCATGCCAGAGCTGGCCGGCAGCGATACCGGCGTGTCGCCCGCGAAAGCGCACTACCTTCACGCCGCAGATTGCGGTTGCGTTCGGCAGGGCGGACACTTCGGACGGTTTCGGGCGGACGCTTCGGACGCTTCGGCCCGGTCGCGTGTTAGAAGTCCGCATGGCTCAGGGTATTTCGTTCGCCCAGCTGATTGCCGCCAACGCTTCGACCTGGAAGCAGCCAGTAACGCTGCCGCTGGCCAGGATCACCGGATTGCCCTTGCCGTTCGGCGCAGCGGTTGTGCGGCGGGTTAGACTCCGAACATCTCTACTACGGCGCCGTTATGGGCGAGCGGCGCATCAATCGCCAAAAACTCGATGGTCTTCGCGACCTCTTCAGCGCGCATGCGAGCTGGAAATGGACTCCCCAAAAGCATGTCAGTGTCGATGGATCCGGGTAAGACCGTGCACGCCATGAGGCCCGAATCCTTGAGCTCTTCGGCCAGGCTCTTCACGAACCCGGTCAGACCCCATTTGGAGGCTGCGTAAGCCGCGACGCCGGGTGACCCCAACGTGCCGCTGATACTGCCCACGAACAGCAGCCGACCGCGGCCCGCAGCGCGCAGCGCCGGCAGCAGCGTCCGCGTCAACACGAACGGCGCGCGCAAGTTCGTATCGAGCTGCTGATCCCATTCCTCGACGCTGGTTTGCTCTACGTTCTTGCGCACCACCAGGCCGGCGTTGTGCACCACGACATCGGGCGCGCCCAGCTCCGCCACCACGCGCTCGGCGGCGTGAGTCAGCGTGACCGCGTCCGAAAATTCAGCGAACAGCTCGAGCGCCCGAGCGCCCTGCTGGCGCACCAGACTGGCAGTCTCGGCGTGAGCCGGCGAGGCGCGGCCCAGCAGCGCCAGCGAAAACCCGCGGCGTGTCAGCGCCAGCGCAACCGCGCGACCGAGACCCCGGCTGGCGCCAGTCACGAGCGCGACCCCGCTCAAGACTTGGCCTCGACCTGCCGACCCAGAGCCCACGCCAACTCCGCTGGATCGAGATCACCGCGACGCGCGGTGGTGACGAGCTCCGTCGCAGCCTCGCGAGCGCCGCGGGCCACCAGACAGCCGTGCACCAGCCGCACCTCGCAGTAGGCAGCCCGCGCACCGCCGTGCTGAACCAGCGCTTGCACGGCGTTCTCACCGATCGACTCCTGCAGGCTGAGGCGCCGCGCGTAAGCGCCCACCACGGCCGCCAAAGTACCGAGGCCGAACAGCCGCGTGCCGGGCCGGTACACCACGCTGGCGGACCCGTGCGATAGCAGCAAGTGATGCGGGCAGACCGTGCTGACCGAAATGCCCTTGAGCGCGATCAAGCCACTCAGCTTGCCCTCGCCCACCACCTCGCCTTGCGCGAGCAGCGCCGCCACGTCCACGCCGTAGCCACCAAGCAGCTCGTCCGCGTAGGCCTCGACGACGCGCGCTGGAGTGTCAGCCAGATCCGCATCCCGATCCGGATCACGACCCAGAGCTACCAGGAACTCACGCACGGCGCGCTCAGCGCGAGCTCGATCGATGCGTTTCAATGAACCCTCAGTTGACGAGCTTGCGTCGAACCTCGGCGCTGAGCGGTCTGCGGCCCGAGTAACCAGCCGCGAGCTCGTGGTAGTAGCCGAGTGAGTCTTCACCATAGCGCCAACACAGCCAAACCAGCTTGCCGTCGACACGGCCGTAGAAATCCACCAGCCCGGTCTGCGGGTCTTTGACGACACCGCCCCACTTTTGGACGCGTTGCCAGCCCGTCTCATAGCGGGAAATGCGACTGCGCAAATCTCCCTTGAGGCGATTCACCTCGGCGCTGTCGTGGCCGGTGGGCTCGAGCGAGCGCGGCGGCTCACCCGTCAAACGCATCAGCTCAGCCAGGCCGTGCTCGATTTCACTCTGTTCCCTGAGTTGCTCCCCGACCAACGACGACAGTGCAGGTATCAGCGCGTTCACCTCGGAAATGGTGAAAACGCGCTGCGCTATTGCCTCTTCTTCCATCAGTCCACTCCGGGCCATGATCAGAAACCTGGGCGCCGCCTCAGTCATAAGCCTTCACGAGCTGCAGGAGCTTACGGGCCGTTTCCAGCATGGTCAAGGCTGCGAGGCAGTCTATTTCGACGAATTGGCCACGTGCTCCGCATGGGGTGGCAGGCCCGAGCCCCGCTTTCTAGTTGGTGGGCCAGAAGATGATGGCTAGTTTGGTTAGGAAGAAGTCGGCGATGAGGATGCAAATCGATACGACCACGACGGTTGTGGTGGTGCTGTGACCGACACCGGCGGTACCGCCACGCGTCGTCATCCCGAAGTGACAGCCCACCAGCGCGATGATGGCGCCGAACACCGGTGTCTTCATCATGCCGCTCGCGAAGTCGGCCATCGTGACGACGCTGAGCGCGGAGTTCAGGAAGAAGCGCCACTGGATGTTGAACTCCACGTCGCTGATCATCATCGCGCCGCCAAAGCCCAGCACCAGCGCAAAGGCGGCTAGCACCGGCATGACCAGGACGCTGGCCACGAGCCTCGGCCAGACCAGCTTCTTTAGCGGGTCCGCTCCGAGCGCGCGCACCGCGTCGATCTGCTCGGTCACCGACATCGCACCCACCTCCGCCGCCATGCCCGAGCCGATACGACCACCCACGATCACTGCGGTGAGCGAGGGTGCCAGCTCACGCATGAAGCTCAGCGCCACGACGCGGCCCGTGTACTCCATGCCACCGAACTTACGTAGACCGAACGCGAACTGCACTGCCATCACCATGCCGATGAACACGCTGGTGACGGTCACGATGCCGACCGACGCCACGCCCAGCGCCTCGATTTGCTGTAGGATGGCGCGGCCCTCGAAGGGCCGGCGAAAGCCGGCTCGCACGGCGCCGATCGTCATGTTCGTGACCGCGCCGATACCCTCGATCAGCGCGGCGGCTCGCCCGAGTTGGCGCTCCACGAACTTCGGCGGCGGAGGCGGCATCAGACTGCGCCGCTCACCCTGACTGGGCGGCGGTATCGAGTCGGTCGGCGCGCGTGTCGTCATTTCAAGACTCCGTGGCGAAGCCTCTCACGAAGCCTTCGAAGGCGGCCGTATCTCCGGCGCCAGGTTCGGCGATGCGCCAAAAATCGTAGACGCAGCCGTCCTTCTTCAGCACGTAGACCAGGAACTGCTTGGGCACGCCGTCGAGCTTGCCAATCAGCTCGGTGCGCAGCGCCGCGCGCCCGTCGAGCTGCAGCTCCTGCTGCGACTTGATGTCGCGTTCCGTGAACTGCAGAAATAGGTGCTGCGTCAGCGACGCCAGCGGCACGTCGTCGCCGTCGACACCGCAGCGACCGTTGAGCGCGACCGTAGCGCTGGCCCGATCGTCGTGAAACGCCAGCAATGTGCCGTCGGCCTCGATGCTGCGCCAACCCGCCGGAATGGGACCGGTGTGAAAACGCAACGTTCCATCGTCGTAGCGTCGGCCGTCGAAGCTCGCGCCGCCGCAGCCAATCAGCGCCAAGAGCATCGCCGTGACCAAGAAAGCCGCTCGCATGAGGTGGGCGCACGCTAGCACGAAAGGTATAAGGAGGCCGGTCGCAACATGTTCCTGCCGTTCAAGGATCTGAACCCGACGCGAAGCGTCCCGTTCGTCACCTACTTGCTGATAGCAGCCAACGTCGCGGGGTACATCTACGAGTCGCTCTTGATCCGCCAGAGCGGCGAGGTGGCCATCGTGGCGGGCTACGGGCTGGTGGCGACGCGCTTGCTCACGGATCCGTTCGGTGAAGCGTTCACGATCTTCACCAGCATGTTCATGCACGGCGGTCTGGCGCACCTGGCTGGCAACCTGCTCTACCTCCACATCTTCGGCGACAACGTGGAGGACTCGCTCGGACACGGCCGTTATCTCGGCTTCTATCTGCTCGCCGGAATGGCGGCGGCTTTCACGCAGATCTTGACCGGCATCAACAGCCCGATCCCGATGGTGGGCGCGTCGGGCGCGATCGCGGGCGTGCTGGGCGCGTACATGGTGCTGTTTCCGCGCGCGCCGATCCTGGGCATTCTGTTCTTCTTCGTGCTCACGTTTCCCGCGTGGTTCGTGATCGGCGTCTGGTTCGTCTTTCAAAACGTGCTGCCGGCGATGGCATCGCTCGGGCTGCGCGGCGGCGGCGTGGCCTTCTTCGCGCACATCGGCGGATTCATCGCTGGATTGCTGCTGGTGCGCCCGTTTCTGAAGGGGCGCTCGCGCCGTGAGAGCTTTCAATGGGCCGGCTGGCGCCCACCGCCACGCCGCCCGGCCTCACGCTCCCGCTACGACGCCTGGCGCGATCACTAGCCTCGAGCTTGGCGGTCTTGGAAGGAAAGATCACGATCGGCGAGAGTAGGAGCCACCCACGAGACCAAAGCCGGCGAGGCCGGCACCCGTTGCGATATAGCCCGCGATGGTCGCAGGGGCCCCCGCCCCATCCACGAGCGCCGAAGCCGCGCGAGACAGCGTCGAACCCGTGACCGGCGCGCGACTTGCCCCCGGCCGGCCGTGTTGGCACTCTGACCTTCACATGGCTTCGGAGCTCCGGATTTACAACACGCTGACCCGCAATGCGGAGCCGCTGGCCTTACGGCAACCAGGGGAGGCGACCATCTACTGCTGCGGGCCCACGGTCTACGACGCCCCCCATGCCGGGCACGCGCGGGCCGCGCTGGCCCCCGACCTTTTGGTGCGGCGCCTGAGCCACAAGGGCGTCAAGGTCACCTTCGTCCGCAACATCACCGACGTGGACGACAAGATCCTGGAGCGGTCGCGGAAGAATGGCGAGAGCCCCCTCGAGCTATCGCGCCGCATGACCGAAATCTACCAGCGCGAGATGGCCACCTGCGGCTGCTTACCTCCCACCCACGAGCCGCGCGTCAGTGATCACTTGCCGGAGATCATCGAGCTGATCCAGAAGCTCGTGAAGAACGAGAGCGCGTACGTGCTTGACACGGGTGGTGGCAAGCAAGACGTCTACTTTTCGGTGCGCAGCTTTGCGAGTTACGGCAAGCTTTCGCGGCGCAAGATCGACGATCTCGTGGTGGGAGCGCGGGTGGAGCGCGACGATCAGAAGCGTGACCCGCTCGACTTCGCGCTGTGGAAGGGCGCGAGCGCCGAGGAATGGGGCTGGGATAGCCCATGGGGTCGCGGGCGCCCGGGCTGGCACATCGAATGCTCGGCGATGAGCGAAAAGTACCTGCATCACGGCTTCGACGTGCACGGCGGCGGTATGGACCTGATCTTTCCGCATCACGAGAACGAGATCGCCCAGAGCGAGGCCGCCGAGCCCGGCGCGGGCGACTACGTGCGCTGCTGGATGCACAACGGCTTCGTCAACGTCGACAAGGAGAAGATGAGCAAGTCGCTCGGCAACTTCGTGACCGTGCGTGACGTGCTCGAGCGCAACGATCCGGAGGGCTTCCGCTGGTTCCTGCTGGCCGCGCACTACCGCGGACCGATTCAGTTCGACACCGAGCAGCTGGCCGACGGCCGCGTGATCTTTCCGGGTGTCGACGAGGCGGAGCGGCGCGTCGATTACCTGTTCGCGACCGTGGACCGACTGAGCGAGCTCACGCGCGCCGGCTTGACCGCGCCGGCCAAGCTCCCGGTAGAGCTGCTCAAGCTCAAGACCGAGCTGGATGCTGCGGCCCAGCAAGCCGATGTCGCGCTCGACGACGACCTGAACACGCCGCTGGCGCTGGCCGCGCTGGGCGAAATGATGCGCATCGGCAACGAGACGGTCATGCTGGCGCAGAAGCGCAAGAAAGACGCGAGCTTCTTGGGCTCTGCCGGGATCATGGGCCGGCACGTCTCGAGCGCCATCACCACGCTCACCAAGCAACTGGGTTTGATGAACACCACGCCGACTGCTTACGCGGCGCGCGTCAAGGCGCGGCGCCTGAAGCTGCGCAAGCTCTCGGCCGAGCGCATCGAGAGTAAGCTGCGGGAGCGCGCCGAAGCCCGCAAGGCCAAAGATTTTACTCGCGGTGATGCGATCCGCGACGAGCTGTTGGCGCTGGGCGTCGCCATTTCCGACAGCGCCGATGGCCGGAGCACCTGGACCATCACACAGTGAGCCGACCGCTCAACTCGAGCCTAGAGAGCGAAGTCGCATGGCGACTGACGCTGCAAAGGAGCCGTCGGTCGCGAGGCCAGAAGGCTACACGCCGATGAACAGGCGGTGGGCGAAGTTGCGCTCGAGCTTGGCGCGCAGCACCTTGTCGGCAGCGGTTTCGATGTCGTATTCGACGCGCTTGAACTCGAAACGCTTCTTGACCGAGTCGTACAGGGTGTAGCTGGCGCGATTGTCGTAGTCGCGCGGCTGACCCACCGAGCCCACGCTGACGATGTACTTGCGGTCCGCTTGCAGGTCGAAATCGATGGGCGGCAGCTCTTCTACCGAGGTCTTCGTGAGCGCGAACACCTTGCACAGATGCGAGTGCCCGATCAGCGTCAACGGCGCAAGCTCCTCGAACATCGGCAAGCATTCACGCGCTTGCTCGGGCGCGAAGATGTACTCGAACTCCTCGAGTCGAACGGGTGAGCCGTGGCACAGGTTCACCGACTGCTCGGGCAGCTTGATCTGGTACGGCAGCTCCTTCAACCAGTTCATGTTTTCGGTCGACAGTAGCTGTGCGTGCAGATCGAGCGCGTGCCGAGCCGCCTCGTAGTAGTATGAGTAGTCCATGCGCCCGGCGACCGCGGCGTCGTGGTTGCCGAGAATCGTCGCTTCCACCATCCCGCGAACGACGTCAGCACACTCGTTGGGCGAGCCGCCGTAACCGACGGTATCTCCCAAGCAATAGTAGCGATCTACTTCTTCGCCCTTGAACGCCTCGACGACGGCGCTCAGAGCTTCGTAGTTCGCGTGAATGTCGCTGAGGATGCCGAGGCGCATGCTTGCTGAGTTGACGGGCTCGGGGGGGCGCCGGAGGGAATCGTGAGGGTAACACGCTTCCGGGTGACGCTAGGCAATCCTCCGGCCACCCTCGGCTCGCAAGCCATTTCGCGGGTGTCTCGTGGTGTTTGGGGCCCCAACCCGCTGTCTCGCGTTGTTTGGGGCCAACCCGCTGTCTCGCGTTGTTTGGGGCCAACCCGCTGTCTCGCGTTGTTTGGGGCCCCAACCCGCTGTCTCGCGTTGTTTGGGGCCAACCCGCTGTCTCGCGTTGTTTGGGGCCCCAACCCCAAACGCGGTGCTGGAAAGGGCTTGGGGCTGGATGAGGGCCGGTCTGATAGCCCGGGCTGGACTGAGCCTCCGAGCAGTGGGGTGTTAGGCTCGGGGGGCGATGCACCATGAGCCTGCCCCGGAGCCGATTGCGGACCTGGTTCGCGCTTGCCTACAGTTCGTCAAGCGATCGCTCGGTACCGAGCTGGACTTTACGCCCGAAACGCTGCCCCTGCTCGAATACTACCTCGGGGAAGTACGCGAGGTGCTCGCTTTCAAGCCGGAGCTCGGACCGCTGACTGCACACGCAGCCGGCGCCTACTTCGGGGAGGTGCTGCGGCGGCAAATGCAGGGCTTCTGGCGCCTACCGTCGCCCAACCTCCACGACTACCAAGTCTGTTCGAGCGTCGCCTTCGTCTCCATCAACCCATTCGGCGTCGCCTACGACGCTCTGTACGGCGGTCCCAAGCACGAGGGTCCGCGCTCCAACCTGAAACTGGCCCCGGAGGATCACGGCTACATCGCCGCACGCCTGGCCACCGTACCGGAGGTGCCAGAGGATCAGTTCTACCTCTTGACCACGCGCATCGAAGTCATCGAAATCACGGTGGAAGCGCTGCGCGCGCGCCTGGAAGAGCAGGGCTACTCGGAGCTAGAGTACACCCTGGAGGATTACGAAGCCGAGCTGCGCTATTTGAACTAGCGCGCGCACCCGACCTCAGTGCTGCGCGCGCTCCGGCTCTTCCCCGACCAGGAAGCGGGCCGGCAAGTCCAACGTGCGTGCCGGCGTGCTTTCGGCACCGAAGAAGTCACGCGCCTGAACCGTGTACCGGCCTTGCTTCAAACCGGTCACCAGCCATTCCGCGTCCGCGCGCAGCCATACCACCGGCACGCCGTCGATCAAGAGGTAGCGCGGCCCGTCACCACGATTCTGAAAGATCAAGCCGAGCTTGGGCGCCCCCGGCTCGGCCTTTTCCGGTGCAGGCAGAGCGCGCGTCCGGAAGTCCGAAAGCTCACGCTCCTCGATCAGGGCCACGAAGGGCGTGCCGGGCAGCTCACCACGACGCGCATCTGCTCCAGACGGCGGTACGGCTAGCCCCTCCAGCGGTAGCTCGGCGCGTTTGGTCAGCTTGGTAATCTCGAGCTCGAAGCGGGCCCCGGTTGCCCAGGTGTACTCAGCGTGGACCGGCAGGGCTTCCGCATGACACGCCGAGGACTCGGGTGAGACGGCGAGCAGCTCGAGCAGCAGCCGGCAAAGCAGCGCGCCGCCAGCGCCGCTGGCCGGCAGCGTTGCCTGCTCCAGCTCCAGGCGTCCAATGCTGGTCTCGAGCCGCTGCTTGCGCGTCGTCGCTCCGAATAGGTTCCCCGCGCCCGCCGACACCACGCTCGGGTCCGTTAGCGGCGTCACGTCCAGCCGCGCTTCGCTCAACGCGGCGCGCAGTGTACCGGGCGCCAGCGTGGTATAAGTGCTGCCGTTCGGCCAAACCAGAATGTGCCCGTAACGGTCCTCACGAGCACGCAGCTCCGCGCCCTGCGGCAGCGGATGGGCGCGCGAGGCAAAGCTGAGCCGCAGACGACCGAGCGAGGAAATGTCGAGCGTGAGCTCGAACGACGTCTTGTCCCGCGCCTTGTTCAGCGCCTCGGCGTTGCTCTCCAGCGTGCGCGGCGGCAGCGGCTCGAGCCAGCGAAAGCGCGCTTCGATCGAGACGCCAGGTGCGGCGCGCAGCTCGGACTCGAGCGTCAGGTTCTCGTCGTCGCGGATCGGACGTGGTGGCTCGGGGGCCGCAGCGTCAGTACTCGAGTCGATGCTCGGTGCGTGGCCGGCATCCCGCGGCAGCGTTTTCGGCGGTCCAGCCACGAGCGGCGCTGGCAGGATACTAGCGTTCGGGCTCGGCTCGCTGGCGCTGACCACCGGCGGTGGCTCGGAGCGGCGCTGCTCGCAGCCCGCCACGCCGGCCAGCAATGCTGGCGCGATTGCTGCCCAGCCGGGGAGCCAGGCTCGAAGCGCGCGCGGCATGGCGCGACGCTAGCGCAAGGTGAGCTGCATCACCATCGCGTCCTCGTCGGTGTCGGGGTAGTAGCGCGGCCGGCGATCGAGCTCGCTGAAGCCGAGCCCCGCGTACAGAGCCAGGGCCGCCGCATTGCTGGCGCGCACTTCCAGCAGCACGACACGGGCGGCGCCGGCTCGCGCTTCCTCCAGCAGCGCGGACACCAAGGCGCGTCCAATACCACTCCGCCGGCTGGCTTCCCGCACTCCGAGATCGGTCAGGTGCACCTCGTCGGCGGCTCGCCAGGCCAGCAGAAAACCCGAGACTTGCGGGGACCGCGCCACCCGCAACAGCGCATAGCTTCGTGCCAGCTCCGCAGCGAAATCGACGCTCAGACCGCATTCGGCGGCAATACTGGCAAGCTCGGCCACGTCATCCGGTCGCGCAGGCGCGATGCTGACGACTGACGCGTGGCTCATCGCGTCAAGGCCCAGGCACGCGCCGCAAGCAGCGGTACGTCGAGCGCCAACTTCAGCTGGCCGTCGGCGCGCAGCACCGCGCCTGAAAATGGCCCCGCCAGCGCGATCAACGACGGCACGGAGCGGATCGCCACCGACTCGACCTCTACCACTTGCTCGACACCGACCGAAACCGGCAGTGCGCCATCGACGCGCAGCTCGACGCTGACCGGTGCTCGTTCGCGCGCGGTGCGACCCAGGCAAGCCGCGAGCCTCACGCCACGAAAACCGCCGGCCGGTGAGCTCAGCGCGCCCGTGAAGTCCACTGGCAGGGCGTAGTCGTCGCCGCACTCACGCAGCCAGAGCACGTCGACCAGCGATTGATCGCTGGGCACCTCGAGGGTCGCGGCAAGCCCCCCGCTTTCGACGCTTCGCAAGTGGATGGTCCCTCCCAATCGGCGCACCGCGTCTTCGGCCAGATCCAGGCCGAGCCCCCGCCCGCGCAGCAGGTCGACGCGCGTGCTGGTGGTCAGACCTGGTAAGAACAGGATGAGCAGCAGCTCGCCTTCGGCGCTGCGTGCCGCCTGCTGCGGGGTCATGATGCCGCGCTCGACCGCCAGCTGCCGGAGCCGTGGCGCGTCCACGCCGTGACCATCGTCTTGCACCACGACGCGCAGCCACTCGCCGAGGCGCGTGGCCTGCAAGCGGATCACGCCGGTTTCGGGTTTGCCCAACCGACGGCGCTCATCCGGCGCTTCGATGCCGTGCGTAACTGCGTTCTTGGCGAGCTGGATCAGGGCATCGTACAGGCGATCGGCGACGCGCCGATCGATCGGCAGCTCCCCGCCGCTGAGCTCGATGGACACGCGCTTGCTCTCCTCGTCGGCGAAGCGGGTCACCGCGCGCGACAGACGATCGAACAACGCCCCGACAACGGTTCGACGCAGCGCCAGTAGCGCCCCGCGCATCTCGCGCGAACGACGCTCCATGACCTCGGAACCGCGCCGAAAAGCTGCGGCGCCGCGCTCGGCGTTGGTGGCATTGGCGCGCAGCGTCGCGATCGCGGCCTCGATCCGTGAAAGTGCCAGCGCGGTGTTGCCCGAGAGCCTCGATGGCTCGAGCAGGCGCAGCGCTTCGTGCAGCGCCGCTTGCACGGCGCGCAGGCGGTTGGCAGTTTGACGCGCCAGATCGGCGCCGCGCAGCAGCTCGTGTCCGACCATGCTGACGTGCTCGATGCGCTCGAAAAAGCGATCCACCTCGGCCGGGGCGATACGCAGCTGGCTCGACTCCTCAGCGACGTCGCTTCCGGGTGGGTGGGTCGTCGGGTGCGCGGCGCTGCGCGGCAAACGTTGCGAGGGCGGCCGGCTGCTGATGCGCTCAGGCAGCGGCGCGTCGCTGGAGAGCATGCGCAGCGTCGCGATACCGCGCGCGCAGTCCTCGAGCAAGAGCGCGATCATCGCACGGTGCCGCGCCAGCTCCACGACGGCCGACGCTGCGCTGGTCTCGTCGATCGCGACCGCGCGCAGCCGCGACTCCAGGCCGTGACAGTACCAGGCCGTGACGTCGTCACCTACCGATGCCGCGGCGCCTTTCATGGCGTGCACGCTGCGCTTGGCCACCTGCAAGCCGCTCCGAGCATCGCCGGTCGACGCCAGCACCCCATCCAGCTCGCCCAGGCGATCGCGCATGGTGCCGTGGTACTCGACGCGGTAGCGATCATCGACACGCGAAGGCCGCAGACCGAGCGGCGGCTCCGGAAAGCGTGTCGAAATGGCAGGCTCGCCGCGCGCGAGTCGCGCCAGCGTCGCGCGGAGCAGCTCCCTGACTTGCGCCAGCGCCACCTGGTCACCCTCGCGGATGCGCGCGCTGTGCTGGCCGACCACGAGCGCGAGATCGGGATAGCCTGCCAGGGCCAACGAGCCCTTCAGCGAATGCAAGGCCGCGCGCACGTCCATCATGTCACTGCCGGATTCGAGCACCGGAAGTCTCTTTTCGACCTCACCGGCTAGCAGTGGGTCGAGCGCGCGTTCACGCGAGTCCTGTGAGCCGCCACCCGAAGCGGTCACGGTTCGTCTGCGCCGCTGCGCTTGGCGGGGCCGGCGATGCGCGCGCGCAGCTCGCGCGCCGCAGGCTCGGCACCGCGCGCTTCCAGCGCTGAAAGCGTCTCGAGCAGCTCCGAAAGCTCGCGCGCAGCGCGGGCCACCAGGCCGCCCAGCTCCGGATCGACGCCCAGACGCTGCCGCATTTCCAGAGCTAGCTCGGCGAGCGCGCCCTGCTGCGAGCGGTTATGTTCCGCGGCGCGTGTCACTTCCGAGGCGACCGCGCGCGCGGCATCGGCGAGCGGGCCGAGCGCCAGCACCAGGCGTTCGCGCTCCCGCTCGAGCTCCGCGACGCGCGCGGCGTGGTCGTCGAGCATGTCGGTGCAGCGGCCGAGCGCGCCGCGCACCTCGTCGGTCATGACCATCAGTGCCTTGCCGGCCACCTCGCCCAAACGCGCCCCTTCCAGGGCCGTATTCAGCGTTGACAACCGACCACGCTCGAGCGCGTCGCGCAGCTCTTGCACACCCGATCGCAGATCACGCCCTCGCAGCGCCAGCCGCTGACCACCCTCCAAAAGTCCCTCGATCTCAGCCGCCTGGCGCGCTGCCTGAGCTTGGGCCTGACGGCCAGCCTGTTCGGCCTCGCTCGAGGCGCGCACGGCGTCCGCCAGGCACTCAGCCAGACGCTGCCGCTGCTCGGCTACGAGCTCGGTCATGCTTCAGCCTCCTGATGCTCACCGACGCCACGCGCCGAAGCGCGCACGAGCTCCGCGACGTCGAGCAGCGGCACTACTTCGCCGCGGTACACGACGCCGGAGCCTTGGGCCTCGAAGAAGCCGACCTCCTGTGGCTCGAGCCCGAGCAGACCGACCTGTTCGCCCGCTACCTCGCACACGGTGAGCGCCGGGCCGCGCGGGCCCGCCGCGATGATGGCCAGCACGTGACCTTGCACCAGCGCCATCGTGAGCCCAGTGCCCGAGACGCCAGAGATCGAAGGTGGCGTCACGAAGCGGCGCACCGCCTGCACCGGCAGAAAGCGCAGCTCCCCGTTCAGGCGCACCACCACCCCCGCGTGATTCAAGGGCAGGGGGGTGCTAGCAGCTTGCATGGGCTTTTCGCTACGCCGCAGCCTTGCGCCGCACCAGGCGCGAATTCAGGAACTGATACAGGATCTTACACAGCTCGAAAGAGCTGATGTTCATGGTGTCGACGATCTCGCGAATCGTGCGCTCGCCGTCAATGGCTTCGAGCACCTGACGCTCCTGGCGCGTCAGATTCGTTTGTTCTCCGAGGCGGTCGATCGCGACCGTATCCTTGAACAGCACCTCGTCGAAGTCGAAGCTGCCCTCGATCAGACGCCACTCATCGACGCGCCTGAAGCCCTCCATGACCAGAGCGCCCGTTTCCAAGCCCAACGCTGCCTTGGTGGCGGCCGGGTTCTCGGCGCCGACATTGAACGAGAAGCGTCCGGCATTCCAGCGCACCGCCTCGTACAAGAGCTCCGAGGTCTGCCTGGTGAGCGCGCGCTTGACTTGGTCGTCGGTTACCATGCCCAGTTGAACGAGCAGCTCCCCGAGCAGCCGCTTGATGCCGCTGCGATGATCGAGCACGTTGCTCAGCTCATCACGCGTGATCGCGCCGATGTCCACCAGGTAGCGACCGATCAAAAACTCCCCGCGCATGCCGCGTGAGCTCGCGAAATCGACCCGACCCTTCTGGATGTAGAGCGTGACCTCGCTGTGCTTGGTGAACATGCTCAGCGCACCCGACTGACGCTGCAGGTCCAGCAGCTGCAAGACCTCGGCGATCGACACCACCGAGATATCGCCGGCCAAGACTTCACGCGTCTTGTCGCCGAAGCTCAGGGCTCGCACCAAAGTGGACATCGCGCCCATCGTTTCCGGCGTCACTGCACGCTGGACGGCGTGCCCCACTGCCTCCGCCACGGCGGCCAGGTCCGGCTGCTTGAGCAGCTCGGGCGTGATGAAGCGTGACAGCGCCGACCCGAGCTCCTGCGCGGCCTGTACCCGGCGGAGCCCGGCGTCCTCGCTGAAGTTGGTGCGGCTCGGACGCAGGCTGTCCATCGTGCCGGCTTCCTCCTCGATGAACGGCATCGAGTCGGCGTCCGGAACCGGGCGGCCACGGCCCTCGCCGTGCTTTTTGAGAGCACCTTCCACGACCGCGACCAGACCGCGCGCGTCGAACGGCTTGGTTATGGCATCGATGGCGCCCGTCTGCTGCACGAACTGGCCGCGGATCTTGTCGCCCTTGGCGCTCATCAGCACGACCGGCAGGTTCTTGAGCTCCTCCTTGGCGCGAAGCTCACGGCAAAACTGGTAACCGTTCATGCGCGGCATCACGAAGTCGAGCAGCACCAGATCCACCTTCTCGTGGCCGAGCAGCTCCAGCGCCTCCTGCCCGTCCTGGGCGGACACGGGCGCAAAAGCGCTGGCCTCCAAGATGGAGCACACGACCTTGCGGATCGTGGGGCTATCGTCGACGACGAGAATTCGCGCGCTCATCTCGAAAGGGCCCACAATCGTGCCGGGAGGGCGGCCAGCAGGTCAAGGCCGGGAGGGCGAGAATCTTGTCAAAAAGAGCCGGCCACGCCTGCCAAACCGCTGCTGCTCCCGTCCCAACCCCAAGGTAGGTGTGAGCACGCGCTGCTGCGGCCCTCTGCGCGGGCTGCCAGGCGAGCGCTGCGCCGTCGATCAGCGACACCACCACAGCATTCACCGTGTAGTGGCCTTGCGTAGCAATGATTGCAGTGCAATCATTGCTTGCATGGCTAGCATCACGATCCGGAATCTCGACGAGACGACCAAGTCGCGTTTGCGGCGGCGAGCGGCCAGTCACGACCGCTCAATGGAGGAAGAAGCACGGACGCTGTTGCGTGAGGCGCTTGCCGTGGCCGAGAAGCCCACAAAATCTCTTGCGACGGCCATCCGTGATCGCTTCCGGGCGCTGGGCGGCGTGGAGCTCGAGCTGCCAGCACGCGGTGCTATCCGCGTGCCGCCAAGACTGGGGCGATGATCGTCGTCGACACAAACGTGCTCTCGGAGCTGATGCGGCCCAAACCTGCGCCATCCGTGGTCGAATGGGTTGGGGAACAGGCGGCGACGAGTCTCTACACGACAACCATCACCCAAGCCGAGGTCCTGTACGGTATTCTGTTGCTGCCTGCGGGAAAGCGACGAACCGAGCTTCTCGGCGCCGCGGAAGCCATGTTCAGGGAGGACTTCGGCGCTCGTGTCCTGCCATTCGGAACGGAAGCGGCAGCTCTTTACGCGCGGATCGCGGCGGATCGCCGCCGAGCTGGTCGGCCCATATCGCACTTCGACGCTCAGATTTCAGCGATCGCGAGAGCGTGCGGCGCGCGCGTAGCGACCCGCAACGTCGCAGACTTCGAGAATTGTGGCGTCCAACTGCTCAACCCTTGGGAAACGAGCGTGACGCGCTAGCGAGGCTCTTCACGCGGAGCATGACCATCACCGCTCATTGTGACGATGCCCACTTTCGACGACGATCGAAAGCTGGTTCGACTGACGTCGACGAAGCGGCTTGCCGTCGTTTCCCAAGCTCGCGGCGAGCTAACGTGCCTCAGGGTGCTCGAGGCGGTTGGGGCGCCGGCCCTCGGGTTCGGTCACGGCGTTCAACGGGGTTTCGGGGGTCCGAGGAGTCAGAGCCAGTGCGGGCTGCGGCGGCGCCTGCTGGCGCTGCGCCGCCGCAGCTCGCTTCGGGGCGTCGTTTCAGCCGGAGCTCAGTCCCAGACGACCCATGTCAGGTGCGCGTAGGTCGGACAAGCGGTCTCTCTAGCGGGCGCCCACGTCGGTTTGTGGAGCGCCGTTGGCGGTCAACGGACGACCGGCCGCGGCAGGCGGCTCGTTGGGTCGGTTCGCAGGACGCTGGGCGGTGAGTTTTGGCGCGTTTGGCGTCGACGGCCCAGATCCGGACGGAGCTCGGCCCCCTGGCGCGCGCCGTCAGTGCGCGTCGAACAGCTCCGCCTGAGCAGGCTCTGCGAGCTTGCGGCGGATGACGACGCTCTTGAAGAAGGGCGGGCCCCGGGCGGGCGCCAGCGTCGGTGGCTCGGTCGGCTCGCCGAGCCAGCTGAGGTAGCGGTCGATCCCGGCGCCTATCGGCGAGACGTTCCGCTTGGTTGTAGGTTGCGCAGCTCCTTCGCGCGCAGCATTCCACCCACAAAGGTGATCCCCTCCTGTTCGAGGCGCCGAAGGACTTCGTGCATTTCGTGGCCTTGCAGCTCGGAGCGTTACCCACGACTTGGTGAACTCGAGCCGGTCGTTCTATGGTGACTGGGCAAAGCGGGAAGGCGGCGCTAGGCGGCTCGGCCTTTGCGTCGCTGTTTGATTTGCGCCAGCCCGATCCGAAGTCCGAACGGTTTCAGGAGACGCTCGAGGGTTTCTTGTGTCGGGTTGTGCTTCGGGTTGATCGCGCGCAACACGTTGGGACTCGGCATTCCCACTGTTTCGGAGAACTCCTTTACACCAGTCGCGCGAATCACCTTTGCGAGCGCCAATTTCAGCGGCACACCTTCTTCGACCGCCGCCGTCAAGAACTGACGCGCGAACTCGGGGTCCTGAAGGTCTTCAGCCAAACCCTCATTCCAATCTCTGCTTCGCTTTGTCATCCTTTGTTCTCCTTCAGGTACCGCGACCAGAATTCTTGCGCGCGCTTGATGTCCCTCTTTTGTGAGCCCTTGTCACCACCCAGCAGGAGCAGGACCAGCTCGCGTCCTTTCAGTCCAAAGTACACGCGGTACCCAGGACCAAAGTCCAGCCGGGCTTCCAACACTCCGGCACCGACATCCTTGTGATCGCCCAAGTTGCCCATCTCGAAACGCAGGATGCGAGCTTGCACCCTCGCCCGAGTCGCCTTGTCCAGCTCGGTCAACCAATCCCGAAACGGGATTCGCCCGTTGTCTTCAACGTACTCGCGGACGACGAACGCCACTTGTCTTTATTATCATTTGTGATACCTAAGTCAAGGGCGCGCTGTTGGCGGTTCGACGGCCGTGGACGAGCCTGCCCAACAAGTTGTTGAAGCAGACGGCGCCTCGACGAGGCTGGGCGCAGGCGTGCAGGGAAGCTCCATGGAAATCAACGGCGGCGAAGAGAATCCCGGCTGTTAGAGCGAGGAGGATGATCAGTGCTGCAAAGATGACCTTCGACCGGGTCCGGCCGGTGGGCAGCTCACGCTCACGATGAGCGGCGGCAACTCCGATGCGGTGACCATCCTCGTCGAGGTACGAGCCTAGACCCTGCCTTCGGTGATGCTGAGCAAGATGTGGCCAGCAAGCGCCCCCAACTCGGTTGTCCAGGGGATCCGTTCGGGACAGCTGAAGCGCACCCAATAGCCATCCCACCTGGCGAGCGTAGGGTCCCCTCGAGGCTGCAGCCAATGCTTCAGCGACGCAAGGCGCTGCTGCAGATCGATGGCAGGAACATCGTCGGGTGCCACGATGTCCAGGAACGAGATGACGCGATTTCCACCTGGTGGCTTTAGATTGAGCCACTGCGCGACCAGCTCGCCGTTTGTTGCACCGTTGAGGAACTCCTCGGGCATGTCGTTCCACACGTAGCCGCCGTGGAGGTAGTGGTACACGTTGACCCCTTGCCGGTGTGTCGCCGGTGACACCACGCGCTGCGCGGTCAAGAACATCAGGCCGCCACACGCGGGAGCGCGGTGCTTCCGCTGCCCGGTTTATCGTCCTGCCGCTCTTGAAGCGCCACGTCGAGAGCCTGAGCCAGGGCCTCGATGTCAGAGAGCTCGTACTCGGGGATCGCCACGTCTTCGGCTGCTTCCTCGTGCAGCGCGGCCTGGACGAACTCTGCATAGAGCCGGCCCGACTCGCTGGTCGTATGAAAGATAACGATGACGGGCCCGCCAGCCACACCTTCCAGGTCCGCGCGATCCGGCCGAAGCTGGCGCAAGAGCGCGCGCTGATCCTTGACGTCGGCGTTGAACACCTCGATCGCTCGGTCTCGACCGTCGTAGTCACCGATCGAGCAGCTCGGTTCTGCCCAGCGCACCGGGCGTCCGCCCATCAACACGCGCAGCTTCTTGATCCAACTGTCACGTCCCGCCGTCACGACGCCTCCTCCTCGATGAGCACCATGAAGCTCTTGGCAAGCTCTGCCGCTTCCGACGCTTCCTCGATGCTCACGTGATCTTCGTAGTAGTCGGCCTTCACGCGACGGCCCCAGAGCAGGCGAAGGTCATCGGCCTCGTCGATGCTCAGGATCCTCCAGGCGAGGGCGCGATCGGCGAGCTTGTCATGAGCGTAATAGCCGCGCTCGTCGAGGGGTCGCTGGTCGCGCTGCGCCCGATGAGCGACGGCCAGGTAGGCCGCATAGTACGCGCGGGAGGCAGCGGCGTTGCAGAGGGCATCGACCTCATCGGCCTCATCGGAAGGCAGGAGGCGCTCGGCGGCATCGAGGTTCTCGCGGGCTTTCCCGTCGAATCGCATCGTCGGTAAGCTTACACGGCCTGGGCGGTGAGGGCGAACCCCGCGCGAGGGGAGGGCCGCTCACACTTTCGCGCGCCTCCCTCGACGCTGGCAGTAGTCCTGTTCTAGCATCGGAGCAATGCGATTGGTGGTCGTTAGCGGCTGGGTGGCGTTGGTCTTGATGGGGGTGGCGGCGTGTGGGGACGACGGTGGGGAGTCGTCTCCGCCCGTGAAGTGTGGCGCCGGCACGGCATTGCGGGGTGATACGTGTGTTACTGCGGGGGGCGCGGGGACACAGCCGGAGCCCTCCTCGGGCGGTGAGCCGCCCAGCAGCTCGGCTGGCAAGGGTGGCGCCACCATGGTGCCGCCGGGCGGCAGCGATGCAGGGGGTGTAGTGAGCACGGACGCAGGTGGCGCGGGTGGCGGGGATGGCGAAGTCGGTGCTGGTGGCGTGAGCGAAGCTGGTAGCGGGGGCAGCCCTGGCGGTGAGGGCGGTGCGGATAGCGAACCCATCGACCCGCTCACTCCGGTGCCGCCGCGCTGGCTCGTGTTCGCAGGTGGTGAAGCCGCTTACGACACGATGAAGTTCCCTTCCCTGGATGGCCTCGTTGCCCTGGGCACCGCCTCCCTTTCGCTTTGGTGGTCACGCGATGGGCGCCGGCTCATTCATCGCACCAGTGCGGGCTACCATGCCACCGACATGACCAGTGATGCGCCCGGTACGCCGGTGTTGCTGGTCAGCAACCTACTTGCTGCTCCCTCGGCCAACTATCCCGGCTCGATTCGGGCTATCAAGCGGTTCGGTTGGTCGGGTGACACGCTCTCGGTCTCGACCATTAGCGCAACCACGCTTTACGTGATGGATCCAAGCACCGCGGCGCCTGCGCTCAACCCCATCACCACGAGCCTCGTCGATTTTACCTGGGCGCCTCGCGGCGATCGGCTGCTCTACGAGGACGCCACGGGTTTGCACGTGGTCTCGGTTGTAGCGGGCGTGCCGGGCCAGCCGCAGGCGCTCGACGCCAGCGTTGCGGTCTGGTCACCGACCGGCGAAGTGCTGGCTGGCGCGAAGGCTGGCGCCCCGCTCCTCATCGACGTGAGTGGTGCTCAGCCGGTCTACACGCCGCTCGCGACTCCGACCACGGGAGCCCCCAGCGCCGTTGGCTTCGCCTTCAGTCCCGACGGGTCGAAGCTCGCGTACCACGCAGCGCACCAGCGGCAGCAGCCCGACGCTTTTTACATCAACGTCGGCGCGGTCCCCAGCGCGCCGATTCAGGTGCACCAAGCGTTGGGTGCGACCAACTCGGCGTTCGTTTCCTTCGCGCCCTGGAGCTCCGACGGACGCTGGCTGCTGTACTCGGTCAATGGGCCCGATGGCGGCGAGCATGTCGCCGACGTATCGGGCGACCAGGCAGGGCCGAGCCTGCCGTTCCTGACCTCCAATGCGACTAGGCGCTGGGCAACCAATGCGCCGAAGTTGATCAGCGAAGTGCAGGGGCGGCTCGACCTGCTCGATCTGACCGTGTCGCAGCCCGCGGACAGGCTGCTTACCGCCGTCGCCGGCGTGAGCGGGGCGGCCCCGAGCCCATCGGGTGTGGTCGCCGCTTACAGCACTGCCTCCACCCTCCACTTTCACGACCTCGAGGGGCTCGCAACACCAACTACCGACATCTCGCTCACGGTCGCCAACATTACCTGGTCCCCCGACAGCCAGTTCGTCGCTGTGCGGACCAGCAACGACCACATGCAGCTGATCCGGATGACTGGCGTTACCCCCTCGACGCCAGTCCAGCTCACCGGCGGCACCACCGGCATCCCCGACGGCCTCGGCGCCTTGCGCTGGCAACCCTAGGTTGTTGCTGGGCCACCGCGAACTTGACCGCGAGCCAACTCCAAGCAGTTCTTGCTGGTGGTCCTGCAAAACCCACTTTCGCCCTCCACCAACACCTTGACCTCGTCGCCGGTCGGGCAGCGCCAGCCGTGCGGCGTTCGCCAGGTCGGTAGTGACGGCGAGCAGGCGCATGCGGCCGCTGCAGCGGGGACAGGTCTTCGACGTGAGGACTTCGGCGCTCGTGTCCTGCCATTCGGAATGGAAGCGGCAGCTCTTTACGCGCGGATCGCGGCGGATCAAACCACGACGCAAGGGGCGGGCCGCCTGACCTTGGGTAGTCTGGCCCGTCCAAACTCGTCACGCAGCCGAGCCCGTCGCGAGCGAGGCCCTGGGCTTTGAACCGCCCGTGGCGGAGCGGTCACCGCACGCCCCTTC
>DATEDZ010000228.1:0-2469 GCA_035281385.1 Polyangiaceae bacterium | reverse complement strand
CGCTCCAGGTAACGCAGGAAGGCTCGGTGGTTGTCGAGCAAGGCGGCAACCGGTGCCGGAGTCTCTGCGGCAGCGTCCATCACCCAATTGTACTGGTGCCCAGATTCGACCAGCTGCCGGCGGCGGTCTTCGACCCGGAGCCGCAACATCCGCAGCCGCACGCGGCTGCTTTGCGCTCCGCGCCTGTCGTAGTGTCAACATCATCTACCGTTCGGGCCACCCGGGCCTCATATCCTGCGTCCCGAACTGCGGCAATCAACGACGCTGCATCTACGAACGCGGGTAGGTGCTCGACAGAGGCTTCGTTCGTTCGGAGATCGACGCTGACGTGCAGGACGCCCGTCATGCTGTCCAGGGCCCTTGTCACGTGTCCCACGCAGGCGCCGCACGACATTCCGGCGATAGCCAAAATGGTCGTCTGGACTTCTGGTTCGTTGCTCTCGTGCTGCTTCATACCCAGCTAACGCATCCGGGTCGCGTTCATTACACCTGTCCGGCGTCACAATCGACGTCGCGAGGGTGCGGGATTTTCGGCACCTCAGCGGCGAAATCCCGCAGCCCTTTCCGGCGTCCAGCCGGCGTATAGGCATCGACAGGCGGAATCATTGGGAATTTGCGCCCGCCCGTTTTGGCGACCCTGGCCCATGTCTTGCCCTAAGGCAGGTGAGCATCGACGTGTTCCGAGCAGCTGTCCTCTCGATCGTGCTGACACTCGTGGCGGGGCCCAACGCTTCGCTGCTGTGCGCCGTCTGGTGCCATCCGGAAGCCGCGACCGCTGGCTCGTGCGAGCACCCGGACCCGACGAGCACACCGAGCATCACGGGGAACGACAGCTGCCCGGACATCGCAGCCTCCTCGACCGCTTTGGTCCGAGAGGATGTGCGCCGTGAAGTGTCTGCTCCGGCCCAGCAAGCGGTCCTTGTCGCGCGTTTTCAGTTCGCGCCTCCGCCACACCACTCGGCGTCCGCCCGTGAGTCGGCACAGCGATCCGCGCTCGAAGCACGTCCTCTCGTCCTCGCTCTCCGAATCTAAGTCACGCCACCGCAGCCGGCCGTAAGCCGAGCGCGCGGAGCCATCCCTTTACTCCAGAAGTGCCCTGTGCGTCCGTTCGCGCGGGCCGTGACAACGCAGATTCGATGTGACTTCGGTCACGAGAGAGGTCGTCATGAGAACCGTACACCTTCGTCCGTCAGCAATAGCTGCCGCCGCGCTCCTGATCCTCGCAGGAACTGTCGCGGCGCAGGACAAGCCGACAGCCGTGCTCAACAACCTCGAGGTGAGGCAGCTGGTCGCACGTGCAGAGCCCGCCGACCATGTGAGTCTTGTCGCGCATTTCTCCGCCCTGGCGGATCGGTACGCCGCCGAAGCGAAGCGGCACGTCTCGATGTCTCAGAGCTTCATTGGAAACCCCAGCCGCAATCTCGGGACGGGCATGAGCGTGCACTGCAAGCGGCTTGCGGATCTGAATACGCAATCGGCGACGACCGTACGCGAACTCGTCGCCTATCACGACAAGCTGGCAGCGGGGAGTCCGGCAACAGCGCCTCCTGGTGCGACCCGCTTCCAGGCGGGCGCGGGTGCGCCTGAGCCGACGGAGAAAGAGCTGAACGCTCTCGCCGCCAAGGCGAGCACTCCCGCGGAACACAGGGCGCTCGAGGAGTACTTCCTGACTCTTGCGAAGCGCTATACCGCGGAGGCGAACGAGCACGTCACGTTGGCGCAAACCTACCGCGGCACGCGGATCGCGCAGGCTGCCGTACACCACGACCGACTGGCCGGAGTGGCCCGTGACGCTGCCAAGGAAGCGACCGCGGCGGCGGAGATACACAAAGGCCTCGCTGCCGTTGCTCGGTAAGTGTAAGGACACGTCCGGACCGGCGCGCTGCCGGTCCGGACGCGCAGAGATACAGGGATGAGGAACCGATCGATTCGGTGATTGACATGAAACGCTTCCACTTCTTCGTTCTCGCTCTTGCCATCGTCGCGGCTACAGTCGACCGCGCGGTTGCTCAAGAGGCGCAGCCGCTGCCCTCGCCACTCAGCCTCGGCGACGTCGTCCGGATTGCGAGCGAACGAAGAGACGAGATCGAGGCGGCGCGCGCACGGGTCCGCGCGGGCGAAGCACGTCCGGCCATCGTGTCGGCCCTCTCGGACCCCATGATTTCTCCGTCGCTCGACCACAAGCCGTTCATGATGTGGGGCGCCGACGTGAGCGTCACGATCGAGCAGCAGATCCCTCTGTCTGGTATTCGCGCCCATCGCCGCGCCTCCGCGCTGGCCGATGTGGATCGGCTACGAGCTGAGGCGAACAGGACGGCCCTCGATGTTGGTATCGACGCCGCGAATGCCTATCTGATGCTCCAGGAGCGCCGACGGACGGCGGCGCTGCTCAACGAACAGGTTGCCTTCGCCCGCGACGTCGTCAACGCCGCCAATGCGCGGTATGCCGCCGGAACGGCCCCTCAGTCA
>DATEDZ010000227.1:0-14562 GCA_035281385.1 Polyangiaceae bacterium | reverse complement strand
TTTGGGCACAGGTCTCCTCTTTTTCGCCTGAACAACGTAAAAAGATCAGACCTGGCCCGTTTTGGCGATCCTCCTGTGTAACCGATCGAAATGATCCAGGTTTCCGGTCACCTGCTACCCGCTAAGTGACTGCAGATGATTGGTCAATATTCCGAGATCAACGCCGGGTGCCCGACGGTAGCGTCCGTATCGGCGCGTCGGCAGTTCCCCAGCACGGAGCCGCGAATCCAAGCCTCTTCAATCTCGACCTCCTCAGGATGCGAGCACCCTCCGCAGCGCGCGGCTGCGGAGGTCATTTATGGCACGGCGCTTGGTACACGCCCAGCGCCCCCGGCTGCGCCTTGTGTTAGCGTCGCGCCCGAAACCAGGGAGCTTCGCCATGGATCGCCGCTCAATCGTCAGTCTGCTCGTCGCCCTCACGCTCACCGGTCCGGCCTGTAAGAAAAAGGACGACGGGGGTAGTGGCAGCGGTTCAGGCAAGGCCGATAGCGCCGAGATCGTGATCGGCCACTACGGGTCCATGACCGGCGCGACCGCCCACTTCGGACAAGACACCGACAAGGCCGCGCGCCTCGCGGCGGATCAGCTGAACGCGGCCGGCGGTGTGCTGGGCAAGAAGCTGAAGATCGTGACGCTGGACACGCGCGGTGATGGCTCCGAGGCGGCTAGTGCGGTGACGCGGCTCATCGACGTCGAGAAGGCGACGGCGATTCTGGGCGAGGTGGCCTCCAGCCTGTCGCTGCAGGGTGGGCCGATCGCGCAGCGCCGCAAGATCCCGATGGTGTCCCCGTCGTCGACCAATCCCAAGGTGACGCAAGTCGGCGACTACGTGTTCAGGGTTTGCTTCATCGATCCTTTCCAGGGCAAGGTGATGGCGATTTTCACGCGCCAGACCTTGAAGCTGGACAAGGTCGCGATCCTGAAAGACGTCAAGAACGACTACTCGATCGGCCTGGCGGACGCGTTTCAGAAGTCTTTCGTCGCGGCGGGCGGCAGCATCGCGATCGAGCAGTCGTATTCCGCGGGTGACACCGATTTCAGCGCACAGCTCACGGCCATCAAGGGTTCGGGCGCGCAGGCCATCTGGGTGCCCGGCTACTATGCCGAGGTCGGCGCCATCGCGCGTACCGCGGCGCGCCTGGGCGTGAAGGTGCCGCTACTCGGCGGCGACGGCTGGGACGCGCCAGAGCTATTCACGATCGGTGGCGACGCGCTGAACGGCTCGTATTTCTCCAACCATTTCGCCCCCGACCAGGCTTCGCCCCAGGCGCAGAAGTTCGTGACGGATTTCAAGGCCAAGTACGGGCAGGAGCCGACCGGTCTGGGCGCGCTCGGCTACGACGGCATCATGGTCATTGCCGACGCCATCAAGCGCGCCGGCAAGCTGGATCCGCCGGCGATTCGCGACGCCCTGGCCACCACGAAGGATTACGTGGCCGTCACCGGCAAGATCACGATGGACAAGGACCGCAATCCCGAGAAGAGCGTCGTAGTGCTCAAGATCGATGGCGGCAAAGCCAAGTACGAAGCACTTGTAAATCCGTGAGTGAGCTTCTCCAGCAGATCCTCAACGGCCTCTCGCTAGGCTCCATCTACGCCCTGATCGCGCTGGGCTACACGATGGTTTACGGGATCTTGAAGCTCATCAACTTCGCGCATGGTGAAGTCTTCATGATCGGCGCCTACACCGGCTACTACGCGTCGCTGGCGCTGGGCGTCCAAGGCTACGTAGGCTCCGGTTTCCCGCTGTATTTGGCGCTGCTCGTGCTCCTCGTCGCGATGGCGGCCTCGGCCATTTTGGGCATGGCGATCGAGGCCTTTGCGTATCGGCCGGTCCGCTCGGCGCCCCGGCTCACGCCGCTGATCACGGCCATCGGTGTCAGCCTATTCTTGCAGAACGCGGCCATGCTGGTGTTCTCGCCCAACCCGCGGCCCTATCCTGCCATCCTGCGTGAGGTGCCCTACGCACTAGGCGGCGTCATCGTCACGAACGTGAAGCTGACCATCTTCGGCATCGCGATGGCGCTGATGCTCGGCCTGACCTGGTTCGTGCAGAAGACCTGGACCGGTAAGGCAATGCGCGCGGTCTCGACCAACCTGGACGCCGCACGCTTGATGGGCATCGACACCAACCGCATCATCCGCGCCACCTTTGCGGTGGGCTCGGTGCTGGCGGCTGCGGGCGGCATCCTGTTCGGTCTGGATCAGATCACCATCAACCCACTGATGGGCGTTTTGACGGGGCTCAAGGCCTTCGTCGCAGCCGTTTTGGGCGGGATCGGCAACATTCGCGGGGCGGTGCTGGGTGGCCTCTTGATCGGCTTGGCGGAGCAGCTCACGGCCGGTTACCTGTCGCCCGACTACCGCGATGCCATCACCTTCGTGATCCTGATCGGCATCTTGATTCTACGCCCCGAGGGTCTGCTCGGCGTGGTGCGGCCGGAGAAGGTGTGATGCAGCTCGCACGACGGCTGGGCATCGCCCTCGCGACGGGTCTGTTGCTGTATGGCATGGGTTGGTTGCTGCAGGATGGCCTGATCGAGTACGTGCAGCGCATCGTGCTGCTGGCGGGCATCAACGTGATCTTGGCGGTGGGACTGAATCTCATCAACGGCACGACCGGGCAGTTTTCGATCGGTCACGCCGGTTTCATGGCCGTGGGCGCCTACGGAGCCGCGTACTCTGGCGTGCAGATGGCGCCGAGCGTGCAAGCGCTGCTCGGCTCTGGCGCGCTCGCCGACGCGGTGACCTTCAATGCGGCGCTGCTCATCGGGGCCGCGCTGGCCGCCGTCGCGGGGCTCTTGGTGGGCGCGCCGAGCCTGCGTTTGCGGGGCGACTACCTGGCCGTAGTAACGCTGGGATTTGGTGAAATCATTAGGATTTCCTTCAACAATGCGCAGTTTCTGGGTGCCGCCACCGGCTACTTCGGCGACTCGCCGGCGGGCCTCCCCGCTTACACCTCGTTCTTCTGGGTCTACGCCTGGGCGATCGCGATCGTGATCCTGCTCCGCAACCTGACCTTTTCGCAAACCGGGCGCTCGCTGTCCGCGATCAGGGAAGACGAGATCGCGGCCGAGGCCATGGCCACTCCCACCACGCGCCTGAAGGTGCTCGCGTTCTCGCTCAGCGCGGCGACTGCGGGCATCGCTGGCGGCCTTTTCGCGTACATGCAGTCCGGCATTCGTCCCGAGGACTTTCGCTTCGACAAGTCGATCGACATGATCGTGATGATCATCATCGGTGGCCTGGGCTCGATCTCCGGGGCGGTGGTGGGCGGCATCTTCGTCGCGGTCACGCTCGAGCTGATGCGCGACTTGCAGCAGTACCGGCTGGTGCTGTACGCGCTGCTGCTCATCGCCATCATGCTGCTGCGCCCGCAGGGTTTGTTCGGGACTTTAGAGCTTTCCGACGTTTGGCGCCGCCGCTTTGGGCGCGCAGGGGGCGGCCAATGAGCCTGCTTTCGCTGGAAAAAGTCGACAAGATCTTCGGCGGCTTGCGGGCCCTCAAGCAGGTCTCGCTCAGCGTTCCGGAAAAGTCGATCTTCGGCCTGATCGGTCCGAACGGGGCCGGCAAGACCACGCTGTTCAACGTGATCACCGGCGTGTACTCGCCCGACGGTGGCAGTGTGCGCTTTGCTGGCCGAGACATTTCGGGCGAGTCGCCGGCGCGCGTCGCCAACCGCGGCATTGCACGGACCTTTCAGAACATCCGGCTGTTCCGCGCCATGACCGTCGAAGAGAACGTGATGGTGGCAGGTCATCACTTGCACCAGGCGAGCCTGCTCGACGCCATGCTCCGGACGCGGGCTCACACCACCGATGAAGCAAGGCTGAAGGTGCGCGCCCGGGAGCTGCTCGAGGTGATGGGGCTCATCAAGCACTGCACCGAGGTCGCAGGCTCGCTACCCTACGGCTCGCAGCGCCGGCTCGAGATCGCGCGCGCTCTGATGCTCAAGCCCCAGCTGCTGCTCTTGGACGAGCCGGCAGCCGGCATGAACAGCCCCGAAGCGGCCGAGCTGCAGCGCCAGATCCGCTTTTTACGCAATGAAATGGGCCTGACCGTCGTGCTGGTGGAGCACAACATGGCGGTGGTCATGAACGTGTGTGAGACGGTGCACGTGGTGGACCACGGCGAGACCATCGCCGAAGGCACGCCCGACAGCATCAAGCGGAACCCCGCCGTGCTGGCGGCCTATCTCGGCAAGTCGACCGAAGAGGTGGCATGACGAACGGCGACGCACTGAGCGTCAAGGACTTGCGCGTCGGTTACGGCGGCATCGCGGCCGTCAAGGGTCTCTCGCTCGATGTGGACAAGGGCGAGATCGTCACCCTGATTGGCGCCAACGGTGCTGGCAAGACCAGCACCTTGAAAGCCATCGTCGGGCTGGTGCCGGCGCAATCGGGTGACATCACGCTTTTCGGTGAGAGTTTGCGCGGTGTCGCCACGCATCGCATCGTCGGTCGAGGGGTAGCGCTGGTGCCGGAGGGTCGCGCGATTTTCGGTAACCTCACGGTGGCGGAAAATCTGGAGCTCGGAGCCTTCTTGAAGCGTGAGCCGAGCGCGCTGGCGGGGCGCCTAGAGCGCGTTTTGAAGCTATTTCCCAGGCTTTCCGAGCGCATGGCTCAGGAGGCCGGCACGCTCTCGGGCGGTGAGCAGCAAATGCTGGCGATAGGACGCGGCCTGATGAGCGATCCGCGCCTGCTGCTGCTGGACGAGCCGAGCTTGGGGCTCGCACCCAAGCTGGTCGAACAGATCTTCGAGGCCATCGTCGAGGTGGCCAAGAGTGGGCTCACGATCCTGCTGGTCGAGCAGAACACGCGGCTCGCCCTCGAGACCGCCTCACGCGCCTACGTGCTCGTCACCGGTGAGCTCGTGCTTTCCGGTCCGTGTGCGGAGCTGCGCGAGGACCCGCGCATCAAGGGCGCCTACCTGGGCGAAGACGTGTCCGCGTGAACGCGGTCTTGCAAAAGCGCGCGGCGCTGTCGCCGGCTGTCACGTTTCGGGGTAACCTGCGCAGCACCAGGCACGGCTGGCTGCGGCTCACTCCAGCCTACTCGGTGCAGCTGGTGCGCGAGCTGCTGGAGCAGCGCAGCTTGCCAAATTTGCCGGTTTTGGACCCATTTTGTGGCACCGGCACCACGCTCGTCGCATGCGCCGAGCAGGGCATCGCCTGCCGCACCGTGGACATCAATCCGTTTCTGTGCTGGCTCGCGGAGGCGAAGAGCCGCTCCTATTCTGCAGCGGAGCTGACGAAGGCCGAGCAGCTGGTGGAGCGCATGGCGCGTGTGGCCAGCAAGGGTCGGGGACGGGGCTGGGTGCCGGCGCTGCACCGCATCGAGAAGTGGTGGGACGAAGCGACGCTCTCCGCGCTGTCGCGCGCATTTGCGGAGCTTCAGGGCAAGCGCGGCAAGGCGCGGGATCTCGCTGCGCTGGCATTTTGCCGCACGTTGATCGACGTCGGCCACGTCAGCTTTCGTCACCAATCCATGTCTTTTCGGAAGCGCGCTGGCGGCGCTGATGTCGGCGCGGTGCTGCGCGCGGCCTTCGCGGCGCTGCGCGGCGCTGCCGCGCAGCCTCTGACCGGCGCCGACGCGCAAGCGCTGGTCGGTGACGCGCGCCAGCTGACCACGCTTTTGCCCAAGAATTCCTGCGGATCCGTGATCACCTCCCCGCCGTACTGCAACCGCATGAGCTACATCCGTGAGCTCCGCCCGTACATGTACTGGCTGGGCTTTCTGGACGATGGGCGTCAAGCTGGTGAGCTCGACTGGCAGGCGATCGGCGGCACCTGGGGCTCGGCCACGAGCCAGCTCATGACCTGGGAGCCGGAGAGGCGGCTAGAGCTTCCGAAAGTGCGCAACCTGATGCGCCGGATCGCAGAGCACAGTCCTGTCTTGGCACGCTATGTAGAGCGCTACTTCACCGACATGGATCGACACGTGGGCGGCGTCGCGCATGTCGTGGCGAGGGGCGCTGAGCTGCACTACGTGATCGGCAACTCGAAGTTCTTCGATGTGGTGGTGCCGGCGCAGACACTCCTTTCGGACTTGTTCGCGCGGCACGGCTTCGTCGGAGCGCGCACGCGGGTGCTGCGCCGGCGCACCAGTAAGAAGGAGCTGTTCGAGTACCTGGTCAGCGCGCGGCGCAGCTGAGTTGCTGCGTTGAGAACAGTGCCCCGCTACTGCGCCGAACGCCCGAGCTCGGTCCCCACCTTCAGGCGATCCAGGTACGCGCGGTACATGAACGACCGGTCGCGCTTCTTGCCGGTCGACTCCACGAGCACGCCCGCAGCGGCGAGCAGCTCGATCGCCTTGCCCGCCGTCGGCTTCGTGGTCTCGAGCAGCCTGGTCGCGGAGGCCACGGTCACGATCGGGTGGCGCGGCAGGAGCTCGAAGAGGCGCACCGCGCCGATCGACGTCCTCTCGCTCGCGAGCATGCGCGCCCGGTCCTCGGCGACGAGCGCAAACAGCTCACGCGCGGAGGCGACCGCCTCGTCGGCGATCGTGGCAACGCCATCGAGGAAGAAGTCGAGCCAAAGAAGGCTTTTCTAATGACGCCTGCTAGTCAAGAGTTCTTGCCTAGCAAGAGGGTCCAACAGATAATCACAAGTTATTTAGATAACTTACGTCGCAACGACTCTGTCTGCCGAGGCCCCACGTCGCTGATGCCGTCGACGCACTTCTGCGAGGCGCATTCTTGGGGCCGCTGTGCGAGTTGCCGTTGTGCTGGCCTGCGCTGGAGCGACAGACGGCGTCGACGCATTCGCCCGATTGGCAGTCGGCTGCGCTCTCACGCATGATTCGTGGTATGTCCTTGGTATGACCAGGAAGGTTGCGATCAGTTTGCCTGATAAGAGCCTGAGAAAGGCCAAGGAGGCGGTGCGGGCGGGCAAGGCGCCAAACGTCAGCAACTACGTCGCGCGTCTGATCGAGGCCGCCAGTGCCGACGAAACGTTCAGCGCAATGATCGCTGGTTGGATCAGAGAGAGCGGCGCGACGACCGCGGAGCTGCGAGCTGCCGAAGAGGAATCGCGGGTGGCGTTTGCGCGGGCCGGCCTGCATCCTCGTAAGGGCCAGCGTGAAAAGGCGCGCCCCAAGGCCGGCTGAGGCGACGAGCAACGCGGCCGGGCTGGTGCTCGATGCCGGTGCGCTGCTGGCGCTCGAACGGCGCAACATTCGCCTCCTCGCGGATCTCAAACGCGCGGGCGAGCTCGGCCTCCCGATTCGCGTCCCGGCCGGCTCCCTGGCGCAAGCGTGGCGCGGCGGGCCGCGAAGTGCATCGATCGCTCGCCTGCTGCAATATGCCAGCACGGTGCGCGTGGACGAGGGCTCTGCCAAAGAGATTGGCGTCTTCCTGGCGCATCTTCGCTTCCCGGAGTCCGAGAAGCCGGATGTCGTCGATGCCCACGTAGCGTTGGTTACGCGCGCCACGCAGAGCTTGGTCTGGACCAGCGACCCTTCCGACATGGTCCGCTACGGGGTAGAGACCAAGCTCGTGCGCAAGCTCTGAGGCCCGCCCAGAATTCAGGCCGCCTGCAGCACGCCGAACGCGGCTATGCCAGCTTTTCGCAGATCGCGCCGCAGCTCGTCGGCGCGCGTGGCCGGTACCGCCAGCAGGGCCGCCAGCAGCTCGGCGCCGAAGCGATCCAGCGTCGTCGTGCCGCAAGCGGCGAAGTCTTGGCTCGCTCCACGCAGCACCGCGCTCCACGCGCCGCACAGCTCGCGGAACTTGGCGGAGTAGCGAGCGCCGCCGTCCAGGTAGCCGCGGCTCTGCAGCGTCAGCTGGACGTCCTTGCTGAGGCCCTCTGCCGGCAGCGGCTCCAGCCGCAGCAATTTCGGCACCAGCGCCGCCGACCGAGTCGCCCCCTTCGCCAGCAACACCGCGACCAGCGTCGCCTCGAAATGCCCAAACCCGGCATCGTTCTCAGCCTCGGCCTCAGCTGCGGCCTCCTCTTCAGTCTCAGCCTCAGCTACGGCTTCAATCTCGGTTTCGACCTCGGTCTCGGTCTGAGTTACCGCAACAGCGATCCCCCCCGGCTCGATCAGGATCTCCACCGGCCCCTCGACGACCTCTTCCTCGTCGTCGAACATGAGCACGAACGGCTCGCTTTCGACCGGTTCGCAGTGCGCAAGCTCCACCATCGCCGGCCCCGTCAGCTCGGCGCAGATCCAGATCGCGCCGTCGGAGATCTCGGAGTTGTCGTTGGGGAACTCGGAGGCGCGCGAAGGAAAGCCCACGACGCTATGGCTAGCCGGATCGCCCAGAAGCGGCCAAAAAAGGCGCCAAACGCGCCCCCCGGACGCGGAGCTTATTTAGGGTCGGCCATCAAAGCGATAGGAACTGCCAGCCGCGGCCGGCGGGCCGGGCGGCTTCGCAGGCGCAATTCAGCTGCTATGGTTCGGTCGTGCGCGGTTCGCACCTTCCTTTCAACGGCGGTCGGGCACCCGCCCGCTGCGTGCTCACGGTCGGGCTCGCGCTGCTGAGCGTGGGGTGCGCGCCCAAGGATCCGCCGCGCTGGGCCGAAGGCGGGGCGCAGCTGGCGCTGGGCAACGCGCGCTGGGATCGTGAGAGCGGGGATCCGGTCGAGATTCGCGCCAACGGTCACGTGCTGGTGGATGGTGATCTGGAGTACGTGCTCGACCGCGTGGGCCGGGTTACAAGTGACGACGTCGAACCGTACGCGGTGCTGCTGGCCGACGGGCAGCTGGCGGGGGTCGACAACACGTCCCTCGGTCGCGTTGGCGTCAACAACGCCTCCCCACCCGCAGCGATCGAGGCCTGGCTATCGGTCACGCCCGATGGGCGCGTCACGTATTACGATGCAGACGGTGAACGCAGCGACGGCGGCGTCTGGCGTGGTTGCGCGGGGCCGATGCAGCGCACCTGCACGCTGGTCACGCACCTGATGGCGGTGGCCAACTATCGCGGGCCGCGCAGCGGCGTGGGTATCGGCATCGGTGTGGGCGTGGGCGTCGGCTTCTGAGCAGAGGTCGTGCATGCCACGACCCAATCACACCGAGTGATGCTAGATCCCGGCGGCAATGCTCGACGCGCGCTACGTGGCCGACAATTTAGATGAAGTCCGACGCATGCTCACGCGCCGTTCACCGGCAGCCGCGGCACTGCTCGACGGCATCTCGAGTCTTTCGAGCAAACGCCGCGAGCTGATCGGCAAGACCGAGTCCTTGCAGGCCGAGCGCAATGCCGCCAACGACGGCATGGCTCAGCTGTCCAAGAGCGGCGACAAGCAGGCCATGACTCAACGCCGTGAGGAGCTGAGGGCGCTGAGCGAGCGCATCAAGGACCTCGAAAGCGAGCTTTCGGCGATCGAAACCGAAATGCAAGATCGCCTGCTCGGCATTCCGAACGTGCCGCACCCCTCGGCACCCGACGGCGAGAGCGACGAACAGAACCCGACTGTGCGCACCTGGGGTGAGGCGCCCCAGTTTGCGTTCGAGCCCAAGCCGCATTGGGACATCGGCACGGCCCTCGGCATCCTGGATCTGGAGCGTGCCGCCAAGCTGTCCGGCGCCCGCTTCTCGGTGCTGTGGGGCACCGGCGCGCGGCTCGAGCGGGCGCTGATCACGTTCATGCTCGATCTGCACACGCGCGAGCACGGCTACACCGAGGTCTATCCGCCGTTTCTGGTGCGGGCCGAGGCGCTGGTCGGCACCGGAAATCTGCCGAAATTCGAGGATGATCTGTTCAAGACGCGGCGCAGCGATCCCAACGATCCCAGCGCGCTTTACCTGGTTCCGACCGCCGAGGTGCCGGTCACGAACCTGCACGCCGACGAGGTGCTGGAGGCGGCAGACTTGCCGCGCGCTTACTGCGCCTACACACCTTGCTTTCGCAGTGAAGCCGGATCGCACGGCCGTGACGTGCGCGGCTTGATCCGACAACACCAATTCGACAAGGTGGAGCTGGTGCGCTTCGCGACCCCGGAGCGCGCCCTCGAGGAGCTCGAAATTCTCACGAGCCACGCAGAGGAGATCTTGCGGCGCCTCGACTTGCACTACCGAGTCGTCGAGCACTGCGCGGGCGACCTCACGTTTTCCTCGACCAAGTCGTACGACCTGGAAGTGTGGTTGCCGTCCGAGCAGGCCTTCCGTGAGATCTCGAGCTGCTCGACCTTCGGCGACTTTCAAGCTCGCCGCGCCAAGATCCGCTATCGCCCCGAGCCCAAAGCCAAGCCGCGCCTCCTGCACACCCTCAACGGCTCTGGCCTCGCCATCGGCCGCACCTGGCTCGCGATCCTCGAGCAGTATCAACAAGCCGACGGCAGCGTGATCGTCCCCGAGCCACTGCGCGCCTTCATGGGCACCGAGCGCATCACGGGCAGGTAGGCCAAACCCTCGCACCCCTCGACTATGCTACGTTGTCACAGCGTCACAGCCGAACGTCGCATAGCCCCCGAACGTCATGGCGGCCGAACGCGCGTAGCGCTCACACGGCATTTCATATTGGCTAATATTGACCAATATGGACGGTCGATTGGCTGAAAGTCTCCCTTGTTTTTGCGCAGTGAGACGCACAGCGAGTATGGGGAATCTGCCCGGAATGAGGCACGCTGAATCGGCATGAAAAACGGGACGAGAGAAGAAGTTATTAGCTAATAACAGCTAATGAGAGCGGCTCGAGCGAAGACTACCGGCGCGATCAGATTGCCCACTTACTTGCGGCGGCGGCCGCGGCGCTTGCCGGGTTTGCCGCGGCCGGTGGCGTCGCTGCGCGCGGGTTGGTGGCCGGGGCGGCTCGGGCGAGGACCCCGCTGGTTCGGCCTTTGCTGGCCCAGATCGACGACGTGCTTGCCGTCGTGCTCACGGGGCGCGCCGGCGGGGCGGCTCTTACCGGGCCGATCCGGACCGCGCCCGCCGCGCCCTTCCTGCTCGGCGCGTGGCGCGGGCCGACGCTCGCCGCCACCTCGACCCCGCTTGGCGCCGGGGCCGGCGTACGAGGTCGACAGGCGCTGCGTGCGTTTGCCGAGCTCGGGTGCCTCTTTGAGCTGCCTCAGCAAGGCCTCGGGCGGCACGCGCCGGCCGTAGGTTTGGCGGCGCAGGATCGCGACGTCTTCGATGGTCACGAGCACGCGATCGCCGAGTGAAATCGTGTCGCCCGAGCGCGCGCCGACCACGGATAGCTCATCGTCCGAAAGGTCGTAGTGGTCGGGGCCCATGGCTTCATAACGAATCAACACGTCGACGAAGGGCGCATCCAGGCTGATGAAAGCGCCGCTGCCGACCAGCGCGCTCACGGTGCCCTCGAAAGTCTCGCCGACGTGCTCGCGCATCAGCAGGCAGCGGTAGAGATCCACGACCTCACGCTCGATATCCATGACCGCGCGCTCGCGCGCCGAGGATAGCGTCGACGAAAGCTGCAGCGCGTCGCGGGCCGCGGGGCTCGCATCCGGTTTGCTGCCGCGCAAAATGGCCTTCACCGCGCGATGCACCTGCACGTCGGGGTAGCGCCGAATCGGCGAGGTGAAGTGCACGTAGTTCTTCGACGCCAGCCCGAAGTGACCGATGTTGTTGGTGTCGTAGGCTGCCTGCTTGAGCGACCGGAGCAGCAGCATCTCGAGCACCTGCTTACGCTCGTGTTTCTGGGCGCGGGCCAGAAACTTCGAGACGCCGAGTGGTTCCTTCATCGCCTCGGGGTCGAACTCCACGCCGAGCCGCGACGCCACTTCACCCAAGCGCTCGAGCTTGACCTCGTCGGGTTGGCCGTGGATGCGATATACGGTCGGGGCGCGATGCTTGCCGAGCCAGAGCGCCACTGCTTCATTGGCCAGCAGCATCAGCTCTTCGATCATGGAATAGGCGCGTTTGACCCCGGAATCTTGCGCGCGCCGGACCACGTCGGTGGGCGCGCCCGTTTGCGGATCCACGAGCACCCGCGCCTCCGGCAGATCCATATCCAGCGCGCCGCGCGCCATGCGGGCGCGCCGCAGCTTACGCGTCAGCTCATCCATCACCTTCAAATCTTTCTTGAAGGCCTCGGCGGCCGGGCTCTTGGGCGGCGTTTCGCTGAAACCGAGCGCGCGCGCCACGCCGCCGTACGTGAGCATGGCGGCCGAGCGCATCAGCCCTTCGACGATCTCGTAGCTCCTCAGCACGCCCTCGCGATCCAGGTCTGCGATCACGCACAGACACAGCCGTTCGCGCTCCGGGAGCAGCGAGCACAGGTCCGCCGCCAGCGCGGCCGGTAGCATCGGAATGGCACGGGTCGGCAGATAAACGGTACAGCCGCGGCTCAGCGCCTCCTCGTCGAGCTCGCTGCCCGGCTGCACGAACTCGCTCACGTCCGCGATCGCGATCCAGGCCCGATAGCCGTCCCCGCGCCGTTCGACCCAGACCGCGTCGTCGTGGTCGCGCGCGTCCTCCGGATCGATGGTCGGCAGCGGAATTTGCCGCAGATCCGTGCGGCCCTGAGCGTCCGGAGCCGCCAGCTGCTGGGCGAAGATTTCGGCCTCGCGCAGCGCGCCCTCCGAATGCGCTTCGCGCACGTCCTCGCGCACTAGAATCTTGGTGATCTCGACGTTCGGCTCGCCGGGGGGGCCGAGCACGCTGACCAGCTCGCCTTCTGGGTTCTCATTGGCGACGTCGGGGAAGCGCGTGATCGTAACCACGGCGGCCTCGCCATCCTTGCCCAGCTTGCCGGGGTCGCGCACCACGATGGGTCCGCGCAGGCGCGAGTCGTCCGGCTCCAGCCAGCTGCTCTTGCCGCGCCGGCGTAGCACGCCGGCGACGCGCGGGCTGCGTCGCTTCACGATCTGGTCGATGCGCCCTTCCAGCCCGCGATCACTTTGCGCGATCACTGTCACCAGCACGCGATCGCCGTGCAGCGCTCCGCCGATGGAGTCCGGCGGGACGTACACGTCGTCCTGCCCCGCGCCACCCGCCACGAAGCCGAAGCCCCGAGGATTCATGCTGAGCAGCCCCTCGAAGCCGCCGCCTCCGCCGCCCGGGCGCGCGCCACGGAGCGGCCGAGAAGGGCGTGATTTTTCGGGCTTTCTTCGGGCCATGGAGGGCGGCTTCATAGCTCGCCCGGGGGGTGCCGTCGCCCGGAAACGGCAAAATCCGGTCCGCTCCACGATTCGCGGGTTTTTACGAGACTGGGGCGGCGGGCTCCTCCTGCCCCACTAGTTTGGGTATAGAGCCGAGGTGCCGAAGGCGCCTTGGCTCCTCATTTTGCGCATTGCTGCCCTCGTCGCGCTGGCGGCTTCGGCGGCCCTGCTGAGCGATTACCTGGGCGACTCACCGAGCTTCTGCAGCGTGCATTCGGGGTGCGGCGCCGTGCGCGCGAGCAGCTACAGCCACGTGCAGCTCGGCGGCGGTAAGTTCGTGCCGCTGCCCGCGTTCGGCGTGGCAGGTTTTGCGACCCTGCTGGCGGCATCGCTGCTGTCGCGTCCCGTGATGCTGATCGCGGCGGGGCTGGGCGGCGCGGTGTCGCTTTGGCTCTTCGCGGTGCAAGCCTTCGTGCTGCATCAGTACTGCTGGCTGTGCATCACGGTCGACCTCGCTGGGGTGCTGGCAGCGGTGGCGGCGCTGGCCCTTTCGCGCTCCCAGGAACCGCGCGCCAATGCGCAGGTCTTGCTCCCGCGCTGGGTCTGGTGGGCGCTCGGCGCGGTGGCGCTGGGGACGCCCCTGCTCTGGCCTCGAGTGAAAGCCTCACCGGCGGTGCCGAGTCAGGTGCTGGCCTATTACAAGCCCGACAAGCTCAACGTCGTCGAGTTTGCCGACTTCCAGTGCCCGGCTTGCAGGCGCTTCCATGACGTCCTCAAGCCAGTCCTGAAAAGCTATGGGGATCGCGTGCACTTCGTGCGCCTGAACAAGCCGCTCGCCAGTCACGCGTTCGCCAGGGACGCCGCGCGCGCGGCGATCTGCGCCGAGACGCAGGGCAAGCTCGAACCGATGGCGGATGCGCTGTTTGCAGCTCCAGATCTCTCGCCCGGCGGCATCGATCGTGTGGCAGCGAGTGTCGGTCTCGATGCCAAGTCGTTCGAGGCGTGCCTGCTCGCCGCCGAGACCGAGGCCCGCGTCGAGCGCGAGTCTGCGCTGCTCGTGCCCCCGGAGCTCGAAGGCCTTCCCACGACCTACATCGGAGGCAAACGTTTGCTCGGCGTGCGCAGCCGCGAAGAGGTCGAGGATGCGCTCGAGCGTGCGGCGCGCGGCGAGGGCAATACGGGGATCGCCTGGTACGTCTACTTGCCGGCAGTCACGTTACTGGTCTTGTTGCTGATCCGAGTTGGTCTGAGACGACGCGCGGGTTAAGGCGTGTCCCTGAATTGCGCTCGCCCCCTTGCCCGTAAACGTGCCCGTGCCCGATGGTCCGTAAGACACCGAGTAGATCCGTGGGTTTGGTAGGCCCAGAGTCACCCACGTCCCACAGCGTGGCCGAGACGCCCGCTGCAGCCCACTCAAGCGAGGGCCAGCAGATTCCGGAACGGCTTGCGCGACTTCCAGCGGTAGGTTCGAAAGTCGCGGGCGTCGGTCGAAAAGATGCGACCGCTGCCAAGCTCTTCCGCGAGCAGCACGAGCGAGGCGTCCGCCAGGTCCATCGGGA
>DATEDZ010000226.1:0-18664 GCA_035281385.1 Polyangiaceae bacterium | reverse complement strand
CCTCATTCACCTCATCGGCATCCCGGTCACCAATCTCTCCGTCAATCCCGCGCGCAGCACCGGCCCCGCCGTGTTCGTCGGCGATTGGGCTCTCGCCCAACTTTGGCTGTTCTGGCTGGCTCCCATGGCCGGCGCCGCCATCGCCGGCGTCACCTATGGGTCGCTCTTCGGCAGCGCCCTGCCGCCACCCGTAACCGGCGTCAAAGCCTCGGAAACCGGCACGGTCGCGCGCGACGCTTAGGGCATGCCAGGCCCATCAGGATACGCTAATTGTGGTGCTGGCCGCCTGGACCGGGGCCTTCGCGACCGACGACGGGGTTGAGCGCGGTCCAGCTGATGCGAATCTGCGCAGGAGCGCCCAAGCCGGGGGGTAGGCGCCCGAAGCTCGAGACGGCGCGGACGGCGTTGAGCACGTTCTGGTCGTACTCGGCGATGCCACTCGGACGCACCAGCTTGACGCCCGCCGGGCTGCCGTCGGCGCGCAGGGTCATCTCGAAGATGACGTGACCTCCCCTGCCCTGCTCGATGGCCCAATCGGGAAAGGTCTTCGCGAGCACGCGCTTGAGCTTCTGCTGCAGCAACCGGTCGTAACCGGAAAAGCCCGGATCGTCGGCGAAGTCTTTGCCGAAGCCAGAGCCGCTCGGCGACGAGCGCGAGCCGATGCCCCGAGCCCCGAACGCGCCGGGAGCGCCGCCGCCGAGCTGGCCGCCCAGGCCCGGGCCCTGCTCGCCGCCCGCTGCGCTAGCGTGGATCAGCGAGCTGACGCGCGCCGCTACCTCTTGCGACGAATCCTGAATGTCGTTCGGACGGCCGCGCGCCTCACTCGGGACCGCCGCGCGCGCCGAAGGCACGAGCGGACGCGCGAACAGCACGCGCGCGGCAGAGTGGAACTCCTGTGCGTCACGGCCATCCGGCGCACCCTGGCCAAAGCGATTCGCGTCACTCCCCGCGACCGGGCCACCGGGCGCCGCGTCGGGCTCCAGACCCGTCGCGCTGGCATCGTGACCACCGGCCTTGGTGCCGAGAGTCGCAGCTTCCTCACCGCTCAAGATGCCGCGTGCCGGATCGGTGGGCGAAAACGCCCGGCGCGCGCGCACGTGGCCGGGTCCAGTCGCCAGGAACGTGAGCTCCATCGGCGTCGGTGTGGCTCGGCGGTCGTCGCGGCTGGCGCGCTCCCAGGTGGTCCGCAAGCGTGAGACTTGGCTGCGATCCCGCTGAGTTGACGGATCGCGCTCGAGCGCGATCGGGTCGATCGAGCTGGCGAGGTTCGTGGCCTGCTCGACGCTGGTGCGCTCCCCACCGCGGCCTGGCTTCTCCAAATCTGGGCGGGGCGCGTGGCGGCCGCCGGTCGTGACCTCGAGCGGCGGAGGTAGCGTCGAAGGCTCGTTGCTTTCGGAGCCGGCGGCCACGAGCTCGGGCAATGCCACGTCGATCTCGAGCTCCACGAGCTTGGGCAGCAGCGCCGGAGGCGGAATGAAGGGCGTGCTGCTCAGGCTGTGCGCGAGCAGCCAGGCGCCGGTGGACAGCAGCGAACCATGGAGCAGAACGGAGCCAGCGAGGGCCCAGCCGGAGCCCCCGAGGGGCCAAGGTCGACGCACCTGGTTAGTTTAGCACCGCCGACACTCCCAGGCGCCGGCGCGCGTTTTCACTCGTGATTTGGGCAACCTCCTCGAGCCCGATGCCGCGTAGATCCGCCACGAAGCGCGCGGTGTGGAGCACGTGAGCGGGCTCACAGCGCTTGCCCCGCAGCGGCACGGGGGCGAGATACGGACTGTCGGTCTCGACCAGAATGCGGTCGGCGGGGGCCCAGGCGGCAACCTCTTGGATGTCGGTTGCCTTCTTGAAGGTGACGATGCCGGAGAAGGAGATGTCGAAATTCAGGTCGAGCGCCTGCTGCGCGAAGGCCTTGTTTTCGCTGAAGCAATGGATGATTCCCCCCACGTCCGATGCCCCCTCCTCAGTCAGGACTTGGAGCGTTTCCGCGGGCGCGCTGCGGGTATGGATCACGATGGGTTTCTTGAGCTGGCGGGCCAGCGCGATGAAACGCCGGAACACCTCCTGCTGCTTTTCGCGCGGTGAGTGATCGTAGTGAAAGTCCAGGCCAATCTCGCCGATCGCGACGATACGTGGCTTGGCGCTCAGCGCGACGAGCGCCTGGTCGAGCGCGCCGTCGTGCGAGGCGGCATCGTGCGGATGCACGCCCACCGTGGCCCAGACATCGGAACGACGCTCGGCCAGCGCAATCGCGCTCTGGATCTGCTCGAGGGACCCCACACCGATGCACACGAAGCCAGTGACCCCGGCGCGGCGCGCGCGGATCAGAGTCTCGTCGGCACCCTCCGGGAAGTAATGCGGATCGAGGTGGCAGTGCGTGTCGATGAGCATTTCGCCAAGCCTTTAGCGCGCGCCTCGCCGCAATGCCAGCAGCTGTCGGGCGTAGCGCAGCCCAAAGCCCGCAAGCACGATGCCGGCCAGAATCCCGAGCTCGGCGAGCTTCGCGGAACTCAGCAGCGCCAAGATCGCCAGCAGGGTGAGCGGCGCCAGCCACTGATCGAGCGCGCCGAGCCCGCGCTCACGGCGCCGGGCCAGCAGAAACAGCGAAACGGCGCTGACCGCGAACTGAGCCAGCACCGCCAGGCTCGAGAGCACGAACAAACCGCTCAAGCTCGAGCTCGACAGGAGCGTCACGACGCCGCAAGTGGTGACCGCCAGTGCCAGCGTGGGCACGCCGCGTCGCTCGCGTGACAGCGCGCTGCCCAGCAGAGCGTCGTTGCCGAGCGCCGCCAAGTAGCGGGGCGTCATGGCGAACATGCCGAAGGTAATGCCAATGGCCGAGACGTTGGCTCCGGCCGCAAACAGACCTCGAGCCCGGCCCTCGCTGTAGTGGGAACCGGCCTCGACGATGGGCGCCGGCACCTTGGCGAGCTCGGGCAGGGCGAAAACGCAGGCCGATTGCAGGAGCGCGTACAGCAGCGCGGCAATGCCGATCGAAAGAAGCGTTGCTAACAGCACCGTGCGCTTGCCACCCCGGGCTTCACCGGCCGGCACCGCCACGATCTCGAAACCTTGTAGCGGAAAGACCGCCCAAAGCAGCGCTCGCCCCAAGCTCTCCGCATCGAGGCTCCACACGGGCTCCTGGGCGTGCGCGGTGATCTGCATCGCGCCAAACCCAGCGAGATAGAGCAGCGGCAGGAGCTTGAGCACGGTCAGGATCGACCACAGCCACGCGCTGGGTCGCAGGCCAACCAGCGCAATGCCCGAAAAGCCGAGGGCCACCGCGATCTCGAAGGCCCAGCGCGCTCGCGGCGAGCCAAAACCCAGCTCCGGCGCCAAGTACTGGCCGAGCCCCATCACGATCGCCGAAGTGCTCAACACCGCGGACGCGTAGGCGATGATGCCGACGGCGAACGCCACGCGCTCGCCGAAAGCCTCGCGCGCCCAAACAGAGGGTCCACCATCCTGCGCGAAGGCGCTGCCGAGCCGGCCGTAGGTCCAGGCTACGGGTAGCAGAAAAGCCGCGGTCGCCACGAACACCAACGCGGAGGCGGGCCCGGGCACCTGTTTGGCGATTTCGGACGGGGCAAGAAAGATACCCACCCCGATGATACCGTTGAGACCGAGCGTGAGCAGCGACCAGAAGCCCAGTACGCGGCGCGCTGGCGCTACTACGGCCTGGCTCACGACAGCAGCGCCGCGAGGCGCTCGCGCACCAACGCGACCGCCGCGTCCGACGCGCTGCTGTCCTCGTAGCCGAAACGCGTCTTGAGCTGGTCGACAGCGCGCGTTGCAGCGGCCTTGCGCGCGGCGTCGAGCCCGCTGCCATTCTCCCTCAAGAGCAGCAGCACGTCACGACATAGCTTGGCCACTGCCGAGCGGCGTTCCGCGAACACTGCCTCACGCAGACGCCGGAGTTGCGGCGCGAACACCTTGCCATGGTCAAGGCTTTCGCCCGGGTGGTCGATGGCCCAGGCCGCGATGGTGTTGATCAGGCCGTTGCGCGTGTCCTCCGGCTTGTCGGGCAAGCCGAGCAGCGCCTCGACCTCGTTCATCAGCCGCTCGTCTGGGTCGTCGTACTGCCCGGTCAGCGGGTTGCGCAGTTTTTCTTTTTTTACCCAGAAGCTCACGTGCGTGACGTAGCGGTCGAACATCTCGGTGTAGCGCGTCTCATCGACCAGGCCGCTCGCCTGGCGAAACTCGTCCTCTAGTGAGTCGAGCAGCCGTTCGCGCAGCGTTTTGCGGAACGCCTGGTGGTCATGGTAGCCACCGGGCAGCCGCTCTTCCTGCAGGAACGCGAATTCACTGCTGAGCTCGCACAGCGCATCGAGCTCGCTGAGCACCGCGAACGGCGACAGGCACTCGTAATGCGGGCTCTGCGCCGCATCCAGCAGCACCGTGCGCATCTCACGCGGGCTGGCGCCCACGCTGCCCTCGTAGATCGGGTAGGCGTCACTCTCGCGGTAGAGCTGCGCAATCACCGAGCGCAAGAGCTTCTGTGACTCGTCGTCCAAGCGTTGCGGCGCAACGCCATGCGCGTAAAGGTCGAGCTTTTCCTCGGCCGTGAGCTCGCTCACCAGGTCCTTCATCAGCCCCTCGTAGCGGTCCGGTTTGGGCTTGCGCATGCGCGTCAAGACCGCAAACATCGCGGCCATGCGCGTGGAGTGCGGAGCGACGTGGCGGCGCACCTGCGGCGCGATCTGCGAGTCGTAGATGCGTTGCTCGTCGACCCAGCTGAGCAGATAGGGCGCCCGGATCAGCTCGAAGCGGCCACGAAAGCTCTCGAACTCTGGATGCTCCCTGAAAGCCGACAGATGCAGCTCGTTGCCGCTGGCCACCATCACGCAATTGACCTGCACGTTTTGTGAGCGCAGCGGCACCTCACCCGTCTCCGCAGTGATCTGCAAATACTTGAACGCGTCGAGCGGCCGCTTCAGCAGGTCCGAAAACTCGAGCACGCCGCCAGCCGCATCGATCAGCTCACCGAAGGCTTCGAACAGCGCTACTGACGTGAGCGACGAGGGCAACGTGCCCAGGTTACGATCAGCGGTGACCTGCCGCTCGCCTGCATCGACCGAGAGCTGTGGCCCGAGCGTGACCGCGCCGACTCGGTAGCGCCGCGAGATGAAGTAGCGCTCGACTTGGACGTGCCTCAGCACCTCGGTCAGCGACCCGTCGTAGCTCGAGAGCAGGGCCTCGTAAACCAGCTGACTCTTGTGCGACAAGCTGCCGCGCAGGATCCAGGCCGGCGGCGGCTCCTGAGCGCCAACCTCTCGATACAGGCGCTCCACCAGCTCCTGCCGCTGCTGGTGGGGCAGCAAGAACAGCGGATGATCGCGGACCTCCATGAACAACCGCGAGTCAATCTGCTCTTCGGTCAGCCGCGCGTAGCTGTCGGCATCGCGCTGCGCGTCGTTCTTGCCGCCGAAGCCAATGGCGCCGCGCAGCGTGCGTTCGCTGGGGAACACCCAGTGAAAGCGGTAGAGCGCACCCTGTGGCTCGGTCGAATAGTGCTCGAGCGCCCGCATCAAGCAAGCCGCGACCGTGCTCTTGGCCGAGCCGTTCGGCCCGTGTAAGAGTAGCACACGATTCGGCCGCCCCTCACGCACGAAGTTGTTCAGAGCCCGGTACAGCTCGAGCTGAACTGCCTCCTGCCCGACCAGCGCTTCACGGTGGCGATCCGCCTCGTCCAGGAACGGCAAGTCGAATAGCCGAAAGCGCGTCAGCGCGCCCCAGGGCCGCTCGGTGGAGACGCGGCCGAAATGGTCGAACATGTCGCGCACGTAGCGCGCGGCATCGCGCGAGTGTCGCACCGGATCGGTCGCGAACAGCGCCAGGTACTCTCGGAACGAGAGCAAGCGCCGCTCCTCCTTGAAGGACCGCTCGACCTGCGCTGCTATTCGCGCGAGATCCTCGAGAATGCGGTCTGAATCCATGGCGCTCAAAGGTATCACCTCGGCGGCCCGAACGCCCTGCGACTTTCGCCGTGTTTGACCACGGCTTTTGCTCCCGGCCATTGGGTCCTGCGGAATGTCCCGGCGGACTACGCGAAGCACACAACGATGACCGCACAATCCTGTTCCCACCATAGTTCCGAAGCACGTGCGATCCAATCGCTCGCAGCCCAGCCCGCTTGCAGCCGTGTCGGAGCGCCGCAGCGACGATCGCAGCCGCCTTGTGAGGGCGCTGCTCATGCGCTAAGTTACGAGGGTCATGGCACGCCCCATCGAACCGACCCCAGTCCTCGAAGGCGAAGACGCAGAGCGGCTCCTCGAGGAGCTTGAGCACGTCTGCGCCCCCGAGGAAGCCGAGAGGCGCGTAGCAGCTGCGCGCAAGCTGCTCGCGAAGGTTGTAGTGGGGGATCCCCATGACCGAGTCGCCGCGGAGTAGGGTCACCGCCGAGCAGCTCAGAGTGCGGCTCGTCGCGGACGCCGACGTGCCCCGGCTCGTGACGTTCACTTGTGGTGAAGCCGACCTCGACGACTTCTTGCGCTCTGATGCGCTCCGTCTACAGGCCCACCGCGTCGTCCGTACCTACCTCGCTTTTCACGACAACGCACTCGTTGGGTACATGGCCCTCCTCACTGACGCCGTCGTGCTCGAAACGAAAGAACGGAAGCGTCTGGCACTCGGTAGCCACGACCACCCCATCGTGCCGGCGCTGAAAATCGCACGGCTTGCGGTCGCCGATTCAGTGCGCGCCACCCATGCCGGCGTTGGCACCGCACTGGTTGAGGTGGCGCTCGCGATGGCGCTCGATGTTGCGCAGCGTGTGGGTTGCCGATTGCTCACCGTGGACGCCTACCCCGGTGCTGTCGCGTTCTACGAACGGCTCGGGTTCGTTTTCAACCGTGCCAAGCCCTACCAGGGGCGTGAGCATCCGAGCATGCGGCTCGACGTGTTTCCACCGGTTCCCCATTCCTGGAACGCGTAGCACTCAAGAGGTGGCGTTGGCGTACGACGGCTGCTCCTGACAACTGCCCGATCAGTCCACCACCACATCTAAAGCAAGATCTCGCTTTTCCATGAGGCACTTGTCGTCCGTGCACACGGAGAACAGAAACTGTCCGGCGATTTGGCGCTTGCCGGCCTCGGGTGTGAAGCTCACCGGCAGCGTGGCCCTCATGGTTTCGACCTTGGCCGCATCCTTGCCAATCACCAAGGTTGAGTATTTGACGCCCGGCGTCTCCTTGAGCTTCATCTTGAGCGGGTACTTATCGTTGACGTGAAACGGCGCCTTTGCGACGAGCAGCACCTCGACACTGCCGATCTGACCCGCTTTCAGCGGCGCCTTCGGTGCCTCGAGACTGACGTCGAAGCTCGGATCGCTCACCTTGGCGCCACCGGCAGTGGTTGGCTCGGGTGGGACGGCAGCTGCAGCGGCAGCCGGCGCGCCGTTGGTCGTTTCAGCCGCGCTGGGCGGTGCCGCCGGTGCCGCGGCGTTCGAAGCCGACCGAGGCTCCTCCGCGGCAGGCGGCGTCTCCTTGTTGCAGCCGGACAGAACCAAGGTGCCGAGCGCGCAGGCGCCGAGCACGACCGATGCGAGGCGTACGGAGGCCATGACCCTTGAAGTACCACAGCCGGCGAGCTCTCGCACGCCGCGCGCGGAAGCCTACTTCAGCAGGACCAAGACGATCGCGATCAGGATGCCGACCACCATGGCGCCACCGCCAACCGCCAAGAACAGCACCATATTCCCGCTCTTTGGCACGCCTAGCGGCGCTTCGTTGTAACTGGCGGGGCCGCCGTGCGCATAGCCTGGTCCGTAACCGGGCTGCGCCTGGTCATGGCCAGGCGCCGGCTCTACTCCCGGCGGGCGAACGCTGCCCGGCGAATCGAACGAGGACAGCGCGTCGGATTCGCCGAAGAACGAATCGGCGACGCTGGCCGGACCCACCGGTGCGGCCGGTTGCATCAGCGCAGGCAGCTGCGCCGCAATGCGCGCGCTGAGCTCCGCCTCACTGATCCTCGCCCATTCCAAATGGTTGCCGGTGAGTCCGTACGCCGCTCCGATCGAGTCGGCAAGCGCGCCGACCGAGCCGATGCGCTGCGCCGCTTGCTTCTTGAAGGCGTGAGTCATCACGCGATCGAGTGTGGGCGGTACGGGGTGCTTGCTGTTCTTGACCGCCTGGCTCGGCGACTTGGGATCCTTGGTCAGGATCTCGAGCAAGATGCTCGGACCGTTGACCCCCATGAACGGCACCGAGCCAACTACCGACTCGTAGATGATGGCGGCGAGCGCCCAGACGTCGGCGCGATGATCCAGAGTATCGAGGCCCTGCGCCTGCTCGGGCGCCATGTAGAAGGGCGAACCAATGGTGGTACCGAGCACGGTGAGCTTCTTGGCCGATTCGCCCTTGTCCTTGACCGAGCCGAAATCCAGGAGCTTGACCGTGTCGCCGGCGCTGGTCTGACACAGAAACAGGTTGTCGGGCTTCAGATCCCGGTGCACGAATTTGCGCGAATGCGCGCCGTCGAGCCCGATCGCTACCTGGCTCAGCATACGGATCATGCGCGCCGGTGAGATGGTGCCTTCGCGCTTGAGCGTAGCCCGCAGCTCCTCGCCGTACAGGAACTCCATCACCAGCGCGAACGAACCGTCGTTGGTCGGCTGGAAATCGAGCACCTCCACGATGTGATCATGGGGAAGCAGCTTGCTGACCTCGAACTCGCGCTTGAAGCGCTCCACCGCGACCTGGTCGCCGGCCACGTCCGGATGCAGCACCTTGAGCGCTACGTTACGGCGCAGCTGCATGTCGAGCGCCTCGTACACGCGCCCCATGCCACCATCGGCCACCACGCGCCGCACCTGATAGCGATTGCACAGCAGTTGTCCGATACGCGCGTCCTGATCGTCCGCCAGGACCGGCACCTGCGTCGCGCTGCTGAGCTGCGCTCCGTCGACCGGACAGAAACCCGCGTCATCCGGGTACAGGCGGCCACACAGGGGACACGCTTTCACGCGTCGCTCGACTGCGTCTCGCCGGCCGGCATGACCGCGCGAAAGTAGATGATGCGATTGCAGCTCGGGCATTGACCGAGCTCTTCACCGCGTTTCAGCTTCTGGAACAGCATCGGCTGAAGATGCATGTTACACGCGCTGCAGATGCCCGTGTGAGTGTAAGCCAGCGCTGTGCCGCGGCGACTGCGCACCAGCTCGTAGCGGCGGTAGAGCGGGGGCGGCACCGCCTTGACCAGATCCTCCCGCGACTTGGAGCGCTCGTCGAAAGTCTTTTGGGCCTCGCCGATGCGGCCGGTCGCCTCGTCCTCGATGCTGGTCAGCTCCGCCTCGAGCTTGTCGTGCTCACCGAGCACGGTGGTCACATCAGCGCGCGCCTGCTCGATCAGGGTATCGAGCTTTTCGATCTCGACCTCCCGGTCACGGTGCAGCTTGCGCAGCTCTTCCAGCTCGCGCTGGACCGCGTTGGCCTCGCGCTCGGTGCGGCAGCGCGAGAGCTTTTCCCGAGAGCGATCGATCTGGATCGTCATCTGACGCAGCTCGCCCATCAAGTCACCTCGGGCGCGCTCCATCTCTTCGATGCTACGCTTACCTCCCGTCAAGCGCTCGATCAGCTCCGCCAGGCGGGTCCTTTTGGTGTCGAGCTCCCCTCGCTCCTTGCGCAAAACATCGCTGAGATCTTTCAGCTCGGCATCGAGCCCGGACAGTTTCTCAAGTGCGTCGATCTGGGACTGAATGCTCACGTTAAGTGTCGGCTCCTGGGGGTGGCTCTGTAGCTCTTACCCGCTGCGCGTCGCGACGGCCAGTGGGCCCACCTGGGTTCGAACCAGGAACAACCCGGTTATGAGCCGGGGGCTCTGACCGATTGAGCTATGGGCCCCATGATAAGGGCAAGCGGGGTTTTTACCCCGCCTGGCGAATGAGCGGGGCTTTGGCCCCGCGGTACGGGACAGCGAGTTCGGGGTGAAATTAAGCACCAACGGCGGCGCAGGCTAGTCGAAGCCCCCTAGGGTAGCAACGCCTGCAGCCAGCCCCGCGGGAAATCCGGACCGAATCCGGCCCTGCGGCGTGTTACATCTAGCCGTTCTGCCCATGGAACGTCTGGTCGTCCGCGGTGCCACCCAGCACAACCTGAAGAGCGTGAGCTGTGACCTGCCGCGCAACCAGCTGGTCGTCATCACGGGACCGAGCGGCTCGGGCAAGTCCTCGCTGGCTTTCGACACCATCTATGCGGAAGGTCAGCGCCGCTACGTCGAGTCCCTTTCGGCCTATGCCCGTCAGTTCCTCGATCAGCTGCCCAAGCCACGCGTGGAGAGCATCGAAGGCCTGAGCCCGGCGATTGCCATCGAGCAGAAGGGCCTGGGCAAGAGCCCGCGCTCGACGGTCGGCACGGTCACCGAAATCGCCGACTACTTGCGCCTACTTTACGCGCGCATCGGCGTCCCCCACTGCCCCAAGTCCGGCAAGGTGCTCCGCGCCTACACGGTACAGGAGATCGTCGACGAGATCTTGAGCCGCGGTGAGGGTGCGCGCCTGTCACTGCTCTCACCCATCGCGCGCGGCAGGAAGAGCGACCTGAGCCAGGAGCTCGAGCGGCTGCGGCGCGATGGCTTCGTGCGCGCCCGCGTGGACGGCCAGAATCAGGACTTGGCCGACGAGCTGATGCTGGATCCGCAGAAGCCGCACGACCTCGACGTCGTGGTGGACCGCATCGTGGTCAAGGAGAGCATGAAGGGCCGGGTTACTGACTCGGTCGAGCTCGCTCTCAAGCTGGGCGACGGCACATTGCTCATCGATCCGGCCGACGGCGGAGAGCCACTGGTGCGTAGTGAACGTCTGGTCAGTTGGGAATACGGCATCACGCTGCCGCCGCTCGAGCCGCGATTGTTCTCGTTCAATAGCCCACACGGCGCTTGTCCGACTTGTGACGGCCTCGGGGTGCGCTCGGCCATCGACGAGACCCGGGTGGTCCCGGATCCCACGCGCTCCCTTCGCGAAGGCGCCGTGGCGGCCTTCGGACGGCGCGGGTCGGTCGCAACGGCCGCCGAGGTTGCCAACCTGGTCGAGGTGCTAGGCGTGGACCCCGACCTGGCCTGGCAAGATCTACCGGAGCCCGCGCGGCAGGCCATCCTGCACGGCGGGTCGCTCAAACCGCGGCGCGGCCGCTCGGCGACCAGTGGCTACGAAGGTATCGTGACGCGACTGTCGCGCATGCTCGAGACGGGCGCGATTCCGGAGGGCGAAGATCAGGAGCAGGACGCAGAAGAGGGCGCGATTCGCCCGGAGGATCTGGGGCGTTTCATCGTCACGCAGATTTGCGAGGCCTGCGCGGGGGTGCGCCTCAGGCCCGAAGCGCTGGCGGTGCGACTGGCCGACAAGACGATCGCCGAGCTGTGCCAGATGCCGCTGCGCCTGCTGCGCGAGTTCTTGCTGGCGTTCTCCAAGATCCGCAGCTTGTCGCAACGCGACGCCGCCATCGCGCTGCCGCTGGTCAAGGCGGTCACCGAGCGGCTAGGCTTCTTGATCGATGTTGGCTTGGACTATTTGGCGCTGGATCGCGCCACCTACACGCTTTCGGGCGGTGAAGGTCAGCGTATCCGCCTGGCCACACAGATCGGCGCTTCACTGGTCGGCGTCCTGTACGTGCTGGATGAACCGAGCATCGGCCTGCACGCTCGCGACAACGAGCGGCTGCTCGAGGCGCTCAGACGCCTGGTCGTCAAGGGCAACAGCGTGCTGGTGGTCGAGCATGATCGCGAGGCGATCATGGCGGCCGACCACGTACTCGACATGGGGCCGGGCGCCGGCGCGCTCGGCGGCCAGATCGTTGCGCAAGGTACTCCGCAAGAATTGATGCAGGATCCGGGGTCGGTCACCGGACCTTACTTGTCGGGAGTGAAGCGACTGCCGATTCCCAGCACGCGCAAGGCGCCGAGCGGCGCGACGCTGCGTGTGGTTGGGGCCAAGGCACACAACCTCAAAGATGTCACGCTCTCGGTACCACTCGGGCTCATCGTCGCGGTGACCGGCGTAAGCGGCTCGGGCAAGAGCAGTCTGGTGGTCGACACGCTGCTGAGCGCAGTGCGGGCACAGCTCTACGGAGCTACGGGCCTGGTCGGCTCGTGTGATCGCATCGAGGGGCTCGAGCACATCGACAAGGTGATCAGCATCGATCAGGCGCCAATCGGGCGCACACCACGCTCGAACCCCGCCACCTATACCGGTATCTTCACGCATTTGCGCGAGCTCTACGCCGGTCTGCCCGACGCGCGCGCGCGCGGCTACAAGCCGGGCCGATTCTCGTTCAACGTCAAGGGTGGACGCTGCGAGGCGTGTCAGGGCGACGGCGTGCTGCGCGTCGAGATGCATTTCCTGCCCGACGTCTACGTGACCTGCGACGCATGCAGCGGCAAGCGCTACAACCGCGAAACGCTGGAGGTGCGTTTCCGCGGGCTCAGCATCGCCGATGCGCTGAATCTCACGGTGGACGAGGCATCGGAGCTACTCGAGTCGATTCCACGCATCGCGCAGAAGCTGGTGGCGCTGCGCCAAGTGGGCCTCGGCTACATTCAGCTGGGCCAACCCGCCACCACGCTTTCGGGTGGTGAGGCCCAGCGCGTGAAGCTTGCGACCGAGCTCAGCCGCAAGGCGACCGGCCGTACGCTCTACGTGCTCGACGAGCCAACCACGGGGCTGCACTTCCAGGATATCGAGCTGCTCACCCACGCGCTGCTCGGCCTACGCGACGCCGGCAATACGGTGCTGCTCATCGAGCACAACACCGACCTCATCGCATGCTCCGATTGGGTCATCGACATGGGGCCGGAAGGCGGCGAGCAGGGCGGCTACATCGTGGCGGAAGGGACGCCGGAAGACGTGGCGCAGTTGACCGAGAGCCACACCGGACGCTTCCTGCGCGGGACCCTTGACCAGCACACGGGCGTCTCCGGTCCTCGCGTCAAATCCGGCCTCGCCTCGACCGAAAAACGCGCCGCCCCGGCCAAGGCGAAGACGGCCTCGCGCCGGCGCTAGTACGGGGCGAGAATCGCCAAGGCGCCAAGAAGACGCCAAGACCGTCAAGCGAGAGTTGGGGGGCCAAAACGGGAAGAGCCGGGAACGGTGCCTATCGGTACCGCCCGGCTCTCAACCCCTGATCCTTGGCGCCCTTGGCGTCTTCTTGGCGCCTTTGGCGATTCTCGGCCTACGTGAAGTCTTTTTCGACGCGTTCCTGATCCTCTTTGCAGCGGATGCAGAGCGTGGTTTCAGGGCGGGCTTCGAGGCGCTTGATCGAGATCTTCTCGCCACAGTCGTCACAGGTACCGAACGTTCCGTTTTCGATCTTCTCGAGTGCCTTCTGAATCTTGTCGAGGAAAGCCTTCTCGCGACCGCGCAGACGGAAGGTGAAGGATTGCAGGTACTCGCTCGACGCCAGATCCATCTCGTCCGGCAAATCATTGGCGTCCAGCGTCATGTCCTCGTCCAAGGTCTGCTGAGCGCGTTTGATGATCTCTTGTCGCTTAGCCTCCAGCATTTCCTTGAATTTCTTCAGCTGGGCCTTGCTCATCTGCTGTTCTTTGTCCCGCATGGGAACCTCGCTGCCTTTCGAGTCGCCGCTCAAACGGCCCAACACCATAAGTACGCGGGTCCGCCCCGTCAACGGGTGTTTTTCGCGGCCATTCTGTCTTGGTCTCGTTCTCGTTCTCGTTGGTGTTGGCATTTGGGGCCGCGGTCTTGGTAGCGTTCGGGTCCCCAGCCCGAACGCGCTACTGGATAGGGTTCTGGTGTTACTGCTGGGAAGGTTTGCCGCGGCTTCGTCGCGTGGCGTTTGGGGCCCCAACCCCAAACGCGCTGCTGGTTGGGTTGATGGCGTTACTGCTGGGAAGGCTTTCCGCGGCCTTCTTTGTAAGCGCGCGGCTGTCTCGTGTGCGTTTGGGGCCCCAACCCCAAACGCGCTGCTGGATGGGTTGTTGTCGTTACTGCGGTGAAGATCTCCCGCGGCCTTCTTTGTAAGCGCGGACCGCGTTCACGATGGCGTCGGCGAGCTTTTGGCGGAAGTCGCCGGTGTTGAAGCGGGTCTCGTCACGCACGCTCGAGATGAACGAGGTCTCGAACAGCACCGCGGGCATGCGCGCACCTGCGAGCACATAGAACCCGGCACGCTTGACGCCGCCGTCCGGAACGTCGGGGTAGCTGGGGCGCAGCGAGGCCATGGCTGCGCGCTGCAGTAGTCCGGCAAAATCATTGGATCGCGCGTCGCTGTCGCGATCTCCCGAGCGGCTCATCACGCGCGCCAACTCACTGGTCGCTTCGGCAGAGGCGGCATTTTCCAAGGCCGCGATGCGCGCGGCCAATTGATCCTTCGAGTCGTCGAGCACGAAGGTCATCACCCCGCTGCCGCCACTGCGCTCGGTGGCATTGCAATGGATCGAAATGAACAGATCGGCGCCGAAGCCATTGGCGCGCGCGGTGCGTTCTTCGAGCGGCACGAACACGTCCGTGTCGCGCGTGAGCAAAGTCGAAATTCCGAGCTCGCGCGCGATCAACGGCGCGGCGCGGTGCGCGATGTCGAGCGCCACGTCTTTTTCGCGCAGCCCGGTCGGGCCAATCGCTCCCGGATCATGCCCGCCGTGGCCAGGATCCAGTACCACACGACGCACGTCGCGCGTCGGGCGCAGCGCCGCGTCGTGCTTGGCAACGTCGATCACCAATCGGAACGGCTCGGGTACGTAGAAGACGCGGTGCTCGGCCGTCTCCTTGAGGTCGAGCACGACTCGCGCACCTTCCTTGCCCTCCGATGCACGCACGCGTTCGAGCAGGCCACCCGCTGGATAGTTACCCTTGCCCGAGTAGCGAGCCCCCTTCAGATCCACGAACAAGCGCGGGCCAGTCGGGCCCGTAGCAGCCAATGTCCCCACCTCGAAACGCACTGGCTTCGACACGAACACGACCACACGCGCAGCATCTTTGGCCGAATAGCGCTCGATGTGAGTAAGGTCTGCCGCAGCGACGGCGCCGCTCGGCATCGTGGTGCCGCTGTCTACGGAGGCGCCCGATCCGTTCGGCGCGGGCGACTTGAGCCCGCCGCTCGCCGAAGCGGCCCCCTCGGCTGCATGCTTTTTCTCGAGCTCCGCCAGCACGCTGTCGCTGGGACGGAACCCCTCGAGCATCGACAGCGCGGAGTCGATGCGACCACGGCAGTCGGGGTCCGCATCGAAGGACTGGTTATAAAGAGCTCGGTACGTCGCGGCGGGATCCGCGTGGAGCTCCGCTTCGATGAGCACGCGCTCCACCTCGGCGGAACAATGCCGGGCCGGGCTGGTGCGCGCCAGCAGCCGGAATAGCTCGATGGCTTCGAGCGCATCCGCCTCGCGGTGCTCACGCCGGAACAAGCGAGCCCGCAAGCCGGCGGCGCGCTCGAGGGTTCGTAATTGTTCGCTCCCGCTGCTCTTGCCCGCCTGAACGGCGAGCGCATCCGCGCTGGCGACCACCTCCGCGCGGCTGCCCAGCGGCTCGAGCGGCTGAAAGCCGGCACTTGAGGAAGGGGCGGGGCCGTCTGCGTCACGGCCGCACGCAGATCCAACCAGCAGGGCCGCGAAAGTAGCCCAAACTATGAATCTTTTCGGCTGGCTGCGTTGCCCAGGCACGAGCCGCAATGCTAGCCTGACTGGAAGAAGAGCGCGCTATGCCGGATCCCGACCCTCCTTCAGGCCCGCTCAGCGAGGCCGATGCGGATCGCCTATCCGAGCGGTTTACCGCCTCCTGGGAGGAGCCCGAGCCGGTGACGGCTGAGCCTGCGACGATCCCCAAAGCGCCACCCGTCGCGGCCCCCGCTCCCGCACCGGCCGCTGCACCTGCTCCCGCTGCCGCCCCATCGCTCGCTCCCGCGCCCGCCGCCGCGCCCCCTATCCACCCGGTTGCGATCAACGTCGCGAAACCGAAGGCCGCGCTCGGCATCGCCCCGATCATCCCCATCGGACCTTCTCAACCGCCGCCCGTATCTCCCGCCGCGGCAGCCCCTGCTCCCACAGCCGCCTCCGCGTCGGCCTCTAGCTCATCCCCGGTCGCGATCGCCACTTCCGTCTCCGTCTCCGGTTCGGCCTCCGCTCCCGGCCTCGGCTCGACCGCGGTCCTTCCTCCTCCGCCCCCGGCTCCGCTACCCCGACCTCCCTCGAGCTCACCCGACGCCAGTGCGGTCGCGCAGGGCGTGACGACGCCTCAGAAGCCTTACGTCCCCAAGGATGATCCCTCCACACCGGCCGTCGTGATCAGCGACGCCCTGGTCGCTCCCAGCCCGGACCAAGTCAAAGCCGAGCAGGCCCAGGCTGACCGCAATCGCGTCACGCAAACACTTCCGGCGCATCGTAGCTCGCCGCAGGCTGCTGCGGCACCGCTCGGGGCAATCGCCGCCTCCTCTCCGGTGGCCTCATCGGCCGTCGACGACACCTATCCGCTGATCCGACGTCGTGGCAGTAAGGCCCCGGCCGTGGTCGGTGTGCTGGCCGTCGCGGCAATAGGCATCGTGGGGTACCTGAAGTTTGGGGATAACCCCGGACTCAAGGAGGGCTCCGATGGCTCCGTCTCGACCGCTGCCACGGAAGCCAAGCCTCGGCCGCCTGGGGCGGAGCCGCGCCCCGCCGCAGTCGCACCGACTCCGCCCGAGCCGGCCCCCGCAGAGCCCCGACCCTCCGCCGACCCGGCGCCCCCGCCCGCACCCGAAGCGCTGGCCGCGTCCAAGAAGAGCAAGGGCCCGACCCGTAAGTCCGCCCCGGTGCGTCGCGCAGCGCCCAAACCGGAGCCCAAGATCACGGCGGCTGCCCCCAAGCCGGCCCCCGAGCCAGCACCTGCTCCGACGCCCAAACCCAAGGGCGTCATCGTGCGTGAGACACCGTTTTGAGGCGGCCGAGCAGATTTATCAGCTGCCCTCTGATAGCTATTAGCATTCCTTGTCGATGATCAAGCGCCTGACCACGGCCGCTGCGCTACTCGGAGCCCTGTTGCTGGTGCCCGCGCCGGCACGTGCCCAAGACGACGTCACCCTGACGATGGCACGCGAGCGGTTCAAGGAGGGCGTGGGCTATTTCGACAAGAAGGATTTCGCGAAGGCGCGTGTGGCCTTCCTGCAAGCCTACGCGCTCAAGAAGCATCCCGCAGTGCTCTTGAACCTCGCGCAGAGTGAGCTGCGCTCGGGTCACGAAGCCGACGCCGCCAAGCACTTCGCTCAGTACCTGCGAGAGCACAAAGATGCCACAGAAGCCGAGCGTCAGGGCGCCGAGACCGGCCTGACGGCGGCCAAGGCGCTCGTGGCCGAGGTCACGCTCGAAGTCGACAGCACGGGAGCCGAAGTGTACGTGGACGGTGACCTGGAGGGGCAGGTGCCGCTGCCCGGATCCATCTATCTGTCACTTGGCTCGCACCAAATCGAGGCGCGCAGAGACGGCAAGACGGCCAGCACCACCGTGAACGCCAGCGCCGGCCAGTCCCATAGCGTCAAGCTGAAAATGGCCGCGGGCACGAAGCAGGCGCGCGCGCGAGCCGCACCCAGTGGCAGCGGTGAGCAGCCCGCCGCGCCTGAGGAAACGCCGCCGGAAGAGCCCGAGCCACCGCGCGAGCGCGCGGGTTTCGGACGCTGGTTGGTAAACACGCCTACCGCCATGATCGGCGCCGGCCTGGCGGGCGTCGGTATCATCGGCGGCGCCGCTTTCGCGCTCGGGTCCAAGGCTAGCTACGACGCTGCCAACAGCGTCGCCGCGGGCATCGAGAAGAACGCCGTCGAGACCGATATGAAGCCCTCGCCCAAGGGCGTGTGCGTGAAGATCGAAGATTGGCTCCGTAACGAGTCGCTGCCGGTCTACAAAATGAACGAGGCGGAGCTCCAGGACCGTGTTCGGCAGTACCAGGACAACTGCGACAAGTACCAGGACAACGTCAATTCGGGCGACACGTTCAAGAAGCTGGCCATCGTGGGTTTCGCGGTGGGTGGCGCCGCCGCGGTAGGCACGATCATCTACTACTTCGCCGATCCCACCGTCGAGTCGAGCTCCCAGGGCAAAAGCAGGGGCAAGCGTCAACGCCGTGTGGTGGTCGTGCCGCTCTACGAGCCCGGCTACGCCGGCGCCCTGATTTCCGGCAGCTTCTAGGATCTAGCTGGGGCAGGGGCCCCAGCCCGACAAGGCATGTAGGTCTTGGAAGAAAAGATCACGATCGGCGAGAGCAGCAGCCACCCACGAGAACAAACCGGCGAGGCCGGCGCGCGCTGCGGTCTAGCCCGCGATAGTCGCGAGACCCGGCGGAAAACCTGCTCGAGCTCGACAGCTCAGCAAAACTTGACTCATCTGTCACGGAAGACGGCTCTCAAGGACCCTAGGAGGCTGGTGTTTTTCAAACCCAGCCTTCCTAGATTCCTGTCCTGGGGGAGGAGGCACGCGCCTCCTCCCCTCAAAAAGCAAAGCTTCTTGAGCCTCCCCTCTACGCGGCGGCTCCGCCGATTTGGACAGCTGGTGTTTCACACCAGCTTCCTAGCACTACTGCCGGGAATTTTCGATTTGCTGGGAATTCCAGCTGTCGCGACCCGCCCGAGCGGGCGCTCCACCGGGCCCAGCGACTCTCCTAGCCAACGACGAAACCGCTCTGGCCTCGCCAGTTTTTGTCTCGTGGCTCGTTCCCGCTCACGCCGATCGTGATCTGCTCTTGCCAAAGTCTGCGGCAGTAGTG
>DATEDZ010000225.1:0-4341 GCA_035281385.1 Polyangiaceae bacterium | reverse complement strand
CAAGCCGCCTACCGCGGCATCGGCTACCGCATCACCGGCGACTACGGCCTCGTGCTGTACTAGCTCCTTTATGGCGGAGTGGCGTACCACCTGCGTGAGAGGCGCAGAGCATGACCGAGGCGAACGAATCCGTGGCTCGTCCTGCGACGGGTGCGCGTTTAGATCCTGCAGCGGGCGATCGCTTCGTCGGGGGTGAGCGTGGCGCCGGGAGCGAGACCGCGCGTGAGGAGATCAGCGGGGGATTGGGCGTGCGCGAGCAGGGGCTCGAGGGGTTTGAGGAAGGCGCGTTCGTCTGCGTTTTGGGCGTTACGGCGGCTGCGGCGAGAGAGGCCGGCGCAGGCAATTTCGAAGAGCGATTGGGCGAGCTCTACCGCGGGTTTGCCGGCGAGGGGCGCGGTGAGGCCTTCGCGGATGAGCGCGGGGCGATCACGGGTGACTACGTCGAAGGTGAGGGGCTCGGCGAGCGCGAGGGCGGCGTCGAAGGCGCGCGCGTCGTAGAGGATGCCGGTGAAGAGCGCGGGCACGGCCATCGAGAGCTGGGCGGGCAGCGAGTCGCAGCCGCGCACTTCGAGCGTGTTCTTGAGGCGCGCTTCGGGGAACAACGTTTGCAGATGCAGCTTGAAGTCAGAGGCGGTCGCGCGCTGGCCCTGAAAGCCGTCGGCGAGGAAGCTGCGGAACGTCTGTCCGGTGTTCGTGAAGACCTGGCCGTTGCGCCTGAACAGGAACATGCCCGAGTCGAGCGCCCACTCCACGTAGTCGCGGTATCTGGGTTTGGGCTTGGACCACAGCGCCCCGATCAGGCCAGAGCGCGACGGGTCCATGCTCAGCCACACCTCACCGCGCACGCTCTTGCTGCCCGTCACCTTGCCCTCCTTGAAGGGTGCGTTGGCCAGCATGGCGTGGATGAGTGGCGAGAGCTTGAGGGACAGGACCAGCTTGCGCATGGCGTCGCTCTCGTTCGCATAGTCGAAGTTGGCTTGCACGGTAGCGGTGCGGCGCATCATGTCGTGCGCCGCGGGGCCCTTGGTCGGCAGGTACTCCCGCATGATGCCGTAGCGCTGTTTGGGAACCCACGTGAGATCCTGCTGGCGCGCGAGCGGCTGGAAGCCGACACCGAGCCAAGTCAGGCCGAGCTTTTCCGAGATGGGCTTGAGCTCCCGCAGGTGATTCTGAAACTCCGCTTCCACCTGGTGCAGATCCGGCAGGGCGGCGCCCGACAGCTCGAGCTGTGAGCCAGGCTCGAGCGTGATGCCGGCGGCGCCACGGCGCAGCGCGATCACGGGACCGTTCGGTGACTCCCGCTCCGGCTCCCAACCAAAATCGGTCAGCGCCTCGAAGATCCCAACGACGCCCCGCTCACCCTCGTACTCGAGCGGGCCGCCGGTGGAGCTGATGGCGAACTTCTCGGCCTCGGCCCCGATGCGGAATCGCGGCGCGGGTTTTTCGGCAACACGAAAAACCTCGTCGAGCTCCTCCAGACTTTGCACTGGGGCGTCGGCGTGGGTCGTTTCGAGGGTCGCGCTCATCGGCCCGGGGGTAATAGAGCCTAACCGGGCGAGTTACCAGCTGCCGCGCTCACGATCGAGCTCGGCATCGGAGTGACGGGCAGGCACCGACGGGTGGAGCGAACCGAGGGCCAGGGCTAGCGCTCGGGTGTGCGCCTCCGTGGTGCCGGCGCCGCCGCCGATGACCCGGGCCCCGCCAATGCTGAGATCCAGGGCGCGCTCTACCCAGTGCTCAGGGTCCGAGAGCGCATCGTCGAAGCCGCGCACCGCGTTTTCACTGGCTGCCAGCAGCACACCCGGAAACATGCCGTGCTGCTCCAGGGCGCTCTTGAAGCGTTCTAGCTGGCGCAGGCCGATCTCGATCTGCGGGACCTCGAAAAGCAGAATGTCCGCGCCGGCCTCGGCCAGTGAGGCGATGAGCTCATGCGGATCCCCCTCCGTGCTGTTGCCGGTTGATCCGCATTCCATGACCGCCCAGGTCGGTAAGTCCGTGCGCGATGCCGCCACGACTGCCGCCATCAGTCCCAGGCGCGAACCTTGGCCGCGCGCAATCATCAGCTCGCAGCCTGCGGCAGCCAGGCGCGCCGCGTGCTCGATGAGCTCCTCGTGCAGCCGGTCGGCCGCGACGGGGCTGACCATGTCCGAGCCGAGCACACCTGCCACCGCGACCGGCTTGGCGTTTTCATAGCTGGCGTCGATGGCCAGCTCTACCGCGCGGCTGGTGAGCTGCGCGGCCCGGTGCTCCATCCCGACCTCGGCCAGCGCACGCGGCGTGGTGTCGGCGGTCAGGGCGCTCAGGATGTCGACGCGGCTCTCGATCTCGGCACGGTAGTGCGCCTCGACCTCGCTCGGCTTCTCACGCAACAGCTGGCCTAGTGCCCCGGGCGTGTTGAGCAGCACACCCCGAGCCCGAAACGAGGCCCCCGTGTCCGAGTCCACGACCAAAGGGCGTCCCTCGCTGAGACGGTGACGGATCTGCTCGAAGCTCATCCAGCGAACGACAACATTAAGGGCGCGGCGCCTTTTGCGCAACGCCTCCACCCTTGGTAGGCGTCGCTGCGCCGGTTTTTACCGGCGCCGCTCGGTCACCCTTTGTGGGCTCCGGGGTCAGCAGCGCGGTCAGGCCGCGCTTTACATCCGCTTGAGTGAGCGGATCCTGCGCGGCTCGCTCGACCACCGCCTTGCCGGCGATACCACCGACTCGTAGCAGCGCGCCAGCGATCGCGACTACGGCGCTCACCAGCGACGGCTCGTCGGCAGTGGCGCGGTACAGGGCAAAGAAGGTGCGCAGGTCTTCGTATTCGGCGGGGGTTGCCAGCTTGCCCAGCGCCTGCGCGGCCCGCTCGACGTCGACCATGTCGTTGGCGGGATCATTCAGGTGCTTGGCGAGTAGCGGCGTGGCGCTGTTCTCGTTCATGGCCGCCAGCGCGTCCGCGAGGGGACCGACCGGCGGCGGCAAGAGCACGTCCGAGACGTAGTCGTAGTGTCGTTCGAGCGCCTTGAGCATGTACTCCTTGCCGGTGCGTCGCGTCGCGATCAGTTTGCGCGCCGCGAGCCGCAGATCCGGCGGGATCTTGCTGCTGCTGGTCAGGTCGATGAGGATCTTGGTTACTAGCGGGTCCTCGAGCTTGGTCAGCTCGTCGACCAATAGCTTCTGCGCCACCGCCATGTCGGGCGTGAGCTCGATGAGCGCCTGACCGATCTGCTCGGCGAGCGCGGGCGGGGCTTTCGATTGCTGCAGGCTCAGCGCGCTGATGTCCACCGCGCACGCGTCGAGGCGCGCACCCAGATCGGCGCTGCCGGCGTCACCGCCCCTTTCGGAGACCAGCGTGATCTTGCCGGTCGAGTCGCAGATCGCAAAGCCGCGCTGAGCGGCGCCGAGGCCGAGCGCGTCGCCGCCGAGCGACCTCACGAACTTGAGGCTGCTGTCCTGATCCGACAGCCCGAGCACCACGCGGAAGTAGCTGGCAAGGTAGGCGCGATTCGCGAAATGCGCGCCGCCTTCGGCGGCGACCGGCATCGCGCCCAGGCGAATCTTGAGCCGGGCGGAGCTGCTCACCGGCCAAAGCAGATTGCCACTGCCGAGCCACACCGGCTTGCCGGGGAGCGACTTCTGCGGCAGCGCCACGTGCGTGGCCTGATTGGTCGTCGCCAGTTGAATCTTGTCGTCGAGGCGCACCAGGCCCTTTTCGCCGAACCACAGCTCGCCATTGAAGTTTCTGGCGTGCGACACGATCTCTCGCAATAGCAAGCGCGCTACCTCGTCGCCGCCCTTCAAGTCGACGGCCGAGACGTACTGGTCACTCCACGGAATGAAACCGATACCGCCCTTCGCGGCAGGATAGCCGAGCTCGACGGTCGAATTGATTTCACGGATCACGTCGCCCGAGCGCGTGACCGCGAGGAAGCGACTCTTACCCGGATTTTCCCCGGCCACCACCGCCACCGTGAGCTCGCCATCGTCGTCGGCGCCGCGCAGCTTGCGGTTGTCGATCGGGATCGACCAAAGCTGTTTGCCGGAGCTGGCCTCGAGCGCGAACAGCTTCCCCGCATTGCTGGCCACGATCAGGCTGCCGGCCACCACCGGCACGACGTCGGTGCTGCCCTGATGGCTCCAGGGCTTGCCGCCCGGCAGCGTCACGCCGAACAGGCCGGTTTCGTTCACGCCGACGGCGACTGGGGTCGCAGCGGGCGCTTTCTTCGAGCGCAGCCGCTGCTCGAGCGCGGCGATGGACTTGCCTTGATCGTCTCGCCAAGTTTCCGAAAAAGGAGCGCCGACGCCGGAGGCGACGGGAGCGCTGCTGCAAGCCGTATAGAGCAGCCACAGCGCGCCGAG
>DATEDZ010000224.1:0-2282 GCA_035281385.1 Polyangiaceae bacterium | reverse complement strand
TCGCCCACTCCGCGCTCGAAACCGGCAACTGGCAGAAGATCCACAACTTCAACTTCGGCAACATCAAGGCGGCTTCCGACTACCCGCGCATCGTGCAGTTCCGCTGCTCCGAGGTGGACGCGCAGGGCGTCGAGCACTTCTTCGACCCTCCCGATCCGCATTGCAACTTTCGGGCATATGAGGACGCCACCAGTGGCGCGCTCGACTACCTCAAGATCCTGCGGGGCCGCCCGCACTGGTGGCAAGGCCTGCACAGCGAGAACCCCGCCACCTTCGTCGACGCGCTCGCAACACCGCCCCGGTACTTCACCGGCAATCGCGACAAATACAAGCGCGCCGTCACCGCTCTGTTCGGTGCGCTCGGCCCTTTAGCCGCGACGGCGCTGGCGCGCCCAGCAGCCCCGCGTCCCCCGATCGCAGTGCCGGCGGAGGCGCGGCCCTCCTCCTCGGACTCGCCGCCGTCGGCCTCGTCTGGGGAAGCTTCAGGACCAAACGGCACCGGTAGGAGCCCATGATCTACAAGAGCGCGCTCATCGCCGCCGCCGTCCTGGCGCTCGTGGCCATCGTGACCGGCAAGACCATTCGTTCGCAGCGCATGGTGACCTTGAACGGCCTCAAGTACGAGCTCACCCGCTACAGCGACGACACGCTCGACGTCGCCCGCGAAGATGGCCTGCGCTTCGGCGTCAACATCCGCGACGGCAAGCTGCGCCTCACCACGGGCACGCGGGCCCAGCTCGACGACGCGACGGCCCAAATGCGCTCGAGCTTCGTCTCCGACTTCGGTGGAGGCGCTCCATGACCACCATCGGTGACCTGGGCTGCCCCGGCATCGATGTCGAGGAATGGCAGAAGCAGAACCGCGCCCCTCTCTTCCCCGGCAAGGTCAATCGTTGGATTCTGGTGCGCACCCTCCGGGACAACCCGACTCCCGACGAGCTCAAGGACACGCTCGCCGCGACTTTTTCCAAGTGGTTCGGCGGCATGCCGTTCGATCCGGTGCTGCCGTCCCAGGGCACGACACGCAGCGCGACAGCCGACCTGATCAAGCTCGAGCGCGTCTCGAAAGAGCGCCTGTCGTTTCCGCTGACCGCACGACGACGTGAAGAGCTGCCTGGTATCTCTCCCATGGTCGGCTCAGGAGAATTCGTCTGGCTTGAGGTCAGCTTTGCCTACCGCGGGCAGCTCCAAGACATGCCCTGGCCAGTTCGGGTCGGCGCCGCCGTTCAACTCCAGAGCAGCGCCAATTGCCCGATCGGAGCGGACTGGATCCTCGACAGCGCCGCCATTCCGACTGTCGATGCGCCGCCCGAGAAGTCGTCGACCGAAAAGGCGGGTGAGGCCATCACCGACACGGCCCAGAGCGTCGGACGGGGCCTCCTCAAGGTCCTCTGGATCCCGCTGACCATCGTGGGCGTTGGCCTTGTCCTCTACTACGTGGGCGTGCGCGCAGCCTCGAGCGAATCGGACGAGGCGGAGGCAGCCTGATGACGGCGCCCAGCCAAAACCTCGTCAAATGGCTCACGCGCATCCTGTCGGACGTGACCGAGGCGGGCGCGATCGGCCGCTTCGAGCTCATCCACAAGATCGAGGGCGAGCACGCTGAACGTCTCGACATCTGGCGCAACGAGTCCGACAGCGGCCGCAATCCCGAAGAGCTGGCCCAAGAGATTCAGGACGCCGCCCAGCGCGACGTGCAGTCGCGCATGACCGGCATCCCGCAGCGCTACGTCGTCTACGCTTTCCGCGGCCAGAGTGAGGACCACGAAAGCCAGCACGCGTTCCTGGTCCGCCCCGGCCTCCATCTGTCGAAGCTGGGCGAGGACTCTGAGCCACCGACCGAAAAGGGCGTGATTGCGCACAGCATGCGCCACGACGAAAACGTCCACCGCCTCTTCATCAGCGGCGGAGAAGTCCTGATCGGCAGGCTGGCCACCGAGCTCGAGCGCGAACGGGAGGCCCGCAGCAAAGCCGAGCACCAGAACTGGACGATGTTCGAGAAGTACCAGGCGCTGCTCGATCGCGAGCACGAGCGCCGCATCGCCGAAGCCAAAGAGCTCATGAAGGCGCGACGCGTCGACGAGCTCATGGGCGTCGTGACCGCGCTCATCCCGATTCTCGCGACCAGGCTCCTCAGCGGTCCCCAGCTTGCCCAGCTGCCCGCTGGCCCGGACGCCGTGTCCGCTGTCGATCCGAAGGATGCGGCGGTACGCCACTTCTTCTCCTGCTTATCCGAGGCGGAGATTTCGAGCGTTCTTGGCTGCCTTTCGGGCTCGAGCCAG
>DATEDZ010000223.1:0-5823 GCA_035281385.1 Polyangiaceae bacterium | reverse complement strand
GAGCCGACGGGCTTCCGTACCACTCACGTCGCCCCCTCGCAGGAACGCGAAATAGGCCACCACCAACGCGGCGACAACCAGAAGACCCATGCTTACGAGCTTTTCCATGACCTACCTGTTGGAGCTTACGCCGGAACGCGCTTCTCAGCCGTGAGAGCCGCACGGGTCACAAAAGATTCGCAGCGAGCGGGCACGAGAGGTTGGAGCCCCAGCGAAACACCCTCGGCGGCACGCCTCATGCAAAGCAAGAGGTCATGAAGATCGACATCGGAATCGAAGCTGGCAAGCGTGAAGAGATCGCGCGGGGGCTGTCCTGCGTGCTTGCGGATACGTACACGCTCTACCTCGAGACGCACAACTTCCACTGGAACGTCACCGGGCCGATGTTCCAGACGCTGCACATCATGTTCGAGACCCAGTACACCGAGCTGGCGCTGGCCGTCGATCTGGTGGCCGAACGCATCCCTGCGCTCGGCTTTCCGGCTCCCGGGAGCTACCGGCAATTTGCCGAGCTTTCGGCAATCAAGGATGTCGACGGTGTGCCACGAGCGCAAGACATGATCCGGCTGCTGGTCGAGGGCCACGAGACGGTAGCTCGCACCGCGCGCGAGGTTTTCCGTTCAGCCGAGGGTGTCAGCGATCAACCTACGTGCGACCTGCTGACTCAACGCATGCAGGTGCACGAGAAGACCGCCTGGATGCTCCGCAGTCTGCTCGGAAGAGTAATTCACGAAACGCGAAACAGGAGGACCCAGCATGTTACACCAAACCGTCGCTCTTTTCGGCCTTGCCGCTTGCATCGGGATTTCGTCGTCCGCTGGCGCTCACTGCGACACCACGCAGGGGCCGGTCGTCACGGCAGCGCGGACCGCACTCGAGGCGCGTGATCCGAGCTTGGTGCTGCACTGGGTAAGCGGAGAGGACGAAGCCAGCGTCCGTAGCGCCTTTCAGCAGACCCTCGACGTTCGCGCGCTCGGACCGGAGGCTCGGACGCTGGCAGATCGCCACTTCTTCGAAACCTTGGTGCGGATTCATCGCGCCGGAGAAGGAGCGCCCTACACTGGACTTTCGGACGCCGAGCCCGAGCCCCTGATTCGAGCAACCGATCGAGCTCTGGAGGCGGGCTCCACAGCCGAGCTCGAGCACCAGCTCGTCGAAGCGGTGCGAGCTGGGCTGGCCGAAAGATTCTCCAAAGCCAAGGCAACCCGAGACTTTCGGCCCGGTGACGTCGCTGCCGGACGCAACTTCGTTGCCGCCTACGTCTCCTTGACTCACTGGGTCGAAGCCGTAGACCGCGCGGCCAGCACGACGGGCGAGCATCACGGGGCCGCTGCTTACGAGGTCGTGCACCCAGCTTCCCATGCGCCAGGTGCGCACGGCGAGGTGGAGCACGGGCTTCAGCCACACACTGGCAGATTGCTGCAGCACCTACCGTGGATCCTGACCGGCCTGCTAGCGGTCATCGCCCTGGTGGAAGGAACGCTCCTGGTACGGCGCCCACGAAGCGCCACGATATGACGCCCGGGACCGAGGACTGACCTGGCACGATTGATGCTGGTGCGTTCGGTGTGGAACTCATCGATCACACCTCGAATGCCGGTCAAAGCACCTATCATAATCGCGATCACGCGGGCCGCCTCCTGGCGCGCGAGCTAGCCTCCTACAAGAGCCAAGATCCTTTGATTCTCGCCATTCCGCGCGGTGGAGTGTCAGTGGGCGCGGTCGTTGCGCGCGAGCTGGGAGCGGAGCTCGACGTCTTGCTCGTCCGCCGCCTGGGCGTACCTGGGCACGAGGAGCTGGCGCTGGGAGCCATGGCTGATGCGCACGCGCCGGTGGTGAACCGCAATGTGGTCGAAAGCTTCGGGATCACCCGCGCCGCCATGGATCGCTTGATGACGAAGGAACGAAATGAGCTCGAACGGCGCGAGCACGCCCTGCGCGGCGAGCGTCCGGAACCGGCCATTTCGGGCCGGACCGTCATCCTGGTCGACGACGGAGTGGTAACCGGGATCACCATGAGGGCTGCCATCGCCGCCGTTCGCGTCCGCGGCGCTCGTGAAATCGTGGTCGCCATTCCCGCAGCCGCACGCGAGACACTCCCGCTGCTGGAGCTTGAAGCGGACTGCGTGATCTGCCCGGTTCAGGCGGAGCACGTGTTCACCTTGGGACAATTCTACGAAGACTTCTCGCCGATAAGTAGCGCCTTTGCACAGCGTATCTTCGAGCGAGCGACGATCGCGGAACACGAGGTGACCACGCTGGACGTGCCAATCCGGCAGGCGAGGCGCGCATAGCGGGAAGCTTGGCGATACCGCTCGGCGCTCGCGGGGTCGTGGCGTTCGCTCACGGCAGCGGCAGCGGCCGTTTCAGCCCGCGCAATCGCCTCGTTGCCAAGAATTTGCAGGACGCCGGGTTTGTCACGTTGCTGGTCGACCTTCTGACAGCCGAGGAAGAGGCAGGGGATGCGCAGACACACGCGCTTCGTTTCGATATTGGGCTGCTCGCGGCCCGCACCGTGGCGGTGGTGGACTGGCTCGAGCACGAGCCTCACATCGCGGCTCCCGCTCGGCCTGTTTGGCGCCAGTACCGGCGCGGCCGCGGCGTTGATCGCGGCAGCTGAGCGACCCGAGCGGGTCCGGGCGGTGGTCTCGCGGGGTGGGCGGCCCGACCTGGCGGACGAAGTGCTGTCACGGGTGGTCGCGCCCACGCTGCTCATCGTGGGGGGCTACGATCACGCGGTCCTGGAGCTGAATCAGCTCGTCGCCCAACGGCTGCGCTGCCCGCATAGCCTCGAGATCGTGGTGGGTGCCACCCACCTGTTCGAGGAGCCGGGTAAGCTGGAACGAGCGGCAGGGCTGACCACCGACTTCTTCCAACGTCACCTGGTGGCCGGCGGCGCATAGCCTCACGGGCGAACGGAGTGAGCTCGCGCCCCGAGCGCCCTGGCCGGATCTATTCGGGCGTCGGCCCGTGATACTTGACATCCCCGCGCTGGCGGCGGACGTGATCCTGAAGCCTGCGTTCGAGAGCATCGAAGGCATCTCGAATCGCCACGTACACGTCTTCGTGGGCGTGGTTTCGACCATTGTGGCGGCCCACCACGATTTCGCCGTCGGGCACGGTCAGATCGATGCTGACCCGATACGTGTTGCCTTTATGCTGATGGTGATGAGGCGACTCGATTGTCACCCGACAGCCGATGATACGCTCGCACAGGCGCTCGAGCCTGCCGATCCTGGCGCTGATGCGCGATTCAATCGCCTCTGAGCTTGGAAATCCGCGGAACGTGATCTGTAGCGGCACTTGCATGGAGCCTCCAGACGGCGCCGAGCTGCATCCAGCATGCCAGCGATATGTCTGCGCTTTTCCCGGCTACAGCGAAATGAGGCGCAAGCTCGCGCATTTCTTGCGCCCCCGCGCGCAAGTCCCGCATCCTTGAGTCGACTGCCCCGAGCGAGGCCGCGGTGGCTAGTCTCCCGGCTCGGGCAAGCCTTTGCAGCAGCGAAATCCGAGGTGGTAGTTGCTGTGGCTAGCCGGATCGAGCACACGCGATGCGTGCCAGTCCGGCGCGCCAGCGGCAGTCGTCCGGGTGAGCTTCGTAGGATGAAAAGATGAACCAGCTGCCCTTCATTTCGGTGACGCCGTACCGGCCGGCGCTGGCCAGCTCGTCCGCAGTCAGCGGCAGGTTCATGTGCTCGGCGGCGTTGCCGTGTTGGTCGTAGACGCCGAACGAGCTGACACACTCCGGGAACGCACCGGCCGGGTAGGTATTGGAGCCGCAGCTCCGGTAACCGCCCTTGCAGCCGGAGGTCTTGAAGCTACCGGTGGCGCAAAGCTGGTGGTGCTTGGTGCGCCCATAAGCCCACGAGAGCTCGCGGCTGGCGTTGTGGAGTAAGGTCATCTCGGCGCGCGACTTGCCCGAGGCGTATTCGCGATCCGGCGGGCGCAGCTCGCCAGCGCATGACCCTTCCCACTCGTGAGCGTCACACAGTCGTTTGCCAAGCGCCTGACAGAGCAGGGCGGCTTCGCGCGCGGTGACGTGGACGACCGGATACTCGCACGGGATACCTGGAAACTCGTACTGATCGATGCAAACGCCTGCGCTCGAGTCCGTGGCATGCGCGACCACCATGTTAGGTGCGCGGCAGCGCGCGTCCGGCCCATGTGGCACGAGCCGTGATGTCGGAGATGGACCCGATGTTGCTTCTATCCGCTGCACAGGAGACCACTCATGGCCTTGGAAGACCGGTCGGAATCTTGACCGATCGAGACCTCGTGGTGCGGGTTCTGGCCCAGACTGATCGGTACCTCGACCAGGTGCGGGCCGATGACGTCATGTCCAAGCCAGTCTTGACGGCGCGTGACGACGACGACTTGGCGGAGGCCCTCGCCGTCATGCGTGCTGGAGGTGTTCGGAGGCTGGCCGTCGTCGATGCGAACGGTGCCGTGGTCGGGCTCTTGTCGTTCGACGACCTGATCTGCCACCTGCAGGGCTCGCTGGGAGAATTCGCCGCCTTGCTTCGTCGACCCTGACCATCACGGATTTGGCGCTGCCCGGCATGAACGGTATCGATCTGCTGAAACGAATCAAAGAGCGCGATCCCAACGCTCCGGTCGTGATCATCACGGCCTTTAGCGAGGTGGATTCGGCGGTCGAGGCGATACACGAAGGTGCGCTCGACTACCTCGCGAAGCCGGTCGACGTGGACCGGCTGCTCAGGGTCGTCGCAAGAGCGGTCAAGCATTTCGACTTGCTCCGCAGCATGGCGCCCGTCGCAAAGGCCGATGGCAGCACGGACCGTATCATCGGCTCGTCCCCAGAAATGCAACGACTGTTCAAATCGATCGCGCAGACCGCCCCAACCCGGGCGACAGTCCTCATCACGGGCGAATCGGGCACCGGCAAGGAGCTCGTGGCCGAGGCGATACATCGCGGCTCGCCGCGCGCCTCGGGGCCGTTGGTGCGCCTGAACTGCGCAGCACTCTCGGAAAGCCTGCTGGAAAGCGAGCTATTCGGCCACGAGCGTGGCTCCTTCACGGGTGCCGACAGGCGCCGGCGTGGCCGCATCGAGGAGGCGAACGGCGGCACGCTCTTCCTCGATGAGATCGGCGAGATCGCGCCCTCCCTTCAGGTCAAGCTGCTACGCGTTCTCCAAGAGCGGGCGCTCGAGCGCGTCGGCGGTAATGAAACGATCAAGGTGGACGTACGCTTCATCGCCGCCACCAACCGAGACTTGCGCCAGTTGGTCGCCGAGGGAAAGTTCCGAGAAGACCTGTTCTATCGGCTCGACGTGGTCAGCTTGCAATTGCCCGCCCTGAGCGAGCGGCGCTCGGACATTCCCAGCCTGGCGACCCACTTCTCGAATCACCTCCTGTTCACGAGGCGTGAGGATCTCGAGCAGCCTACGCAGCCGCACCCGAGCCTGCTCGGCCGAAAGGGTGTCGATTGGCGAGCTTGCGGCACTATCCGGAATTACGTCCGCCAGAGGGCCCTCGCCGCCCTCGAAGAGCGGTGCATCGAGACTCATCGGCTCTCGCGGGATCGTAACCGCGATGTCGACCTTCTCCAGGGGCAGCCCTGTTCGCTGAGAAAGCTCGGCGGCGGTCGGGTCACGACCGGTCTGCTGGCGGAATTGCTCAGAAACACGACGTACCTTGAACTGGGCGTCGAGCACGTGAACCGGAACGCGAATGGTTCGCGCGTAGTCCGAAAGCGCTCGGTTGATGGCGTGGCGAATCCACCAGCCCGCGTACGTGCCGAACTTGAATCCCCGCCGATGATCGAACCTGTCGACCGCGCGCATCAGGCCAATGCTGCCTTCT
>DATEDZ010000222.1:0-4889 GCA_035281385.1 Polyangiaceae bacterium | reverse complement strand
TGGTGGGTGGCCGCAGCGGCACCACAACGACGGCGCTCAATACGGCGGTGGTTTACGACCCAGCAACCGGGACGTGGACCGGGACGGCCAATAACTTGACGGCGGCGCGACGATTGCACACCGCCGTGCAGCTAAATACGTATCCGAAGCGCGGACCCCGTTCTTCCCTGCAGCGGTCGTGAGTCGGCAGACTGCGTGGCATGACGACGACGGACGAAAAGTGGGTTGAGCGGATTCGGCAGTGGAAAGAAAGCGGCAAGCCGGCGGAGGAGTTCGCGACGGGGCAGCCGTACAAGGCATCGACGCTTAAGTGGCGTGCGGCGGAGCTGCGCCGAAGTGCCGAGGGCGGAGCACGATACAGCAAGGGGCGAGCGGCTGCGGGGTCGATTCGCATGGCGCGAGTCGTTTCGCGGGGACGCGCCGCCGTCGTGCGAGGCGAGAGCGGCTTGGTCGTCGAGGTATCGGGGGCGCGTATCTCGCTGTCGCGAGGCTTCGACGCCGAGCTGCTATCCGAAGTCGTGCGCGCGCTTGGAGCGGTCCGATGATCCCGAGCGGTGTGCAGGTGTTCGTGGCGCTCGAGCCCGTCGATCTTCGCTGGTCGTTTGATCGGTTGGCCGGTGCCGCGCTCGAGCGCACGGGTTACGACGCGCGAAGCGGCGCGCTGTTTATCTATTTTGGCAAGCGCCGTGACGCCGTGAAAGTTCTTTTCTTCGATGGCTCGGGCATGTGCCAATTCTACAAACGTTTGGATCGCGGGGTATTTCGGCTTCCAGATCCAGGAGCGCCCGACGCGCGCTACGTGGAGCTCGACGAGGGGCTGCTCGACGCTTTGCTCGATGGCATCGACCTCGACGCGGCACCGAAGTCGACACGGCGCTCGCGAGCGCGCGTGCACTGACGTTGCGCAGTGTCGCTCGTTCTTTTTCTATTTCTAGACTCGACAACTCGGCTTCGTTTCATGTAGAGCAATGCTCGCGTGAGCGTCGCCGCAGCAGAATCATCACCGACACGCGTGCAAGAGCTCGAGGCTCTCGTCGGTCGCATGCAGAGCGAGCTCACGGCGACGAGCGAGAAGCTGGCCGGCGTCACCACGGAGCGCGATAACCTGCGGCGCGCCTACCGGCAGCTGATGGAGCAGTTCGAGCTGCTGCGCCGCCGCATCTTCATCGCCAAGGCCGAGCGCATCGATGCGACGCAGCTCGAGCTGGAGTTCGAGGAGACCAAACAGAAGCTCGACGCGCTCGCTCAGCAGCTCGAAGGCGATAGCAACGGCGATAGCGATAGCGATACTGACGCCTCGACCGCTGGTGCTCAGCAAGGTGCAGCCCTGTCCCGCCCCTCCGGGAAACCTCCCGGCAAGGCCAAAACTCCGCCCAAAGGCCGAAGAAACCTGGCCGAGCGAGACGACCTGCCCCAGCGCCGCATCGAGATTCGAGACGTCGAGCTCGAGAAAGGTGGCGCCATCTTCATCGGCTGGGAGGAGAGCTACAAGCTCGGCTACCAGCGGCCCGAAGAAGTACGCGTCGTGCTCGCGCGCGCCAAGTACAAGACGCCTGTCGCAGAGGCCGAGGCCGTGCCTCTGCCCGATGACGCGACCGTGATCGAGCAGGATGGCGCGCGCTTCACCATCGTCACCGCACCGCTGCCGCCTCTGCTCATCCGCCGAGGGCTGCTCGCCCCGAGTATGCTTGCTCGCGTCATCGTCCAGAAGTTTCGCTTCGGCATGCCTTACTTCCGGCAGGAAGAGCAGCTCGAAGCCGACGGTATCGAGCTCGACCGCGGCACTATGGCTCGCTCGGTCGAGGAAGTCGGCGCTTGCCTCGGCGCCATCGTGCTCGCCTGCGCCGACGACGCCAGAAAGCATGCTTTCTGCCTTTCGACCGATGCCACCGGAGTCGCGATCCGCCCGGAGCCACTTCCAGACGGCAGGCGGCAGCCTTGCCGAAAAGGCCACTTTTTCGTCGTCTTGGCCGACAAGAAGCACATCTTCTTCGAGTACCAGCCCAAGCACACGAGCGCTGTCGTCTGCGAGATGTTTCGTGGTTTCTCCGGCTACATCCAAGCCGACGCGCATGCCATCTACGACGCGCTGTTCCGTGGCGATGCCGTCGACAACGAAAGCACGCCGCCCCTCGAAGTCGCTTGCTGGAGCCACGCCAGAAGGCGCTTCTGGGAAGCAGCCGTTTGCGGCTTCGCAGTCGGACGCGAGGGCCTCTGGCGGATTCGCAGGCTCTACGACCTCGACCAGGCGTGGAGCGAGCTGCCGCCCGCCGCTCGCCTCCAGAAGCGCAAGTCCGTGCTCGCGCCCTTCGTCGATGAGTTCTTCGAGTGGGTCCGGAAGCAGAATGATTTGTCGAGCCAGGAGCGTGGCCTCGTCAGCAAAGCTCTCGGCTACGCGATCCGACAAGAGCTCGCGCTGCGCCGTTTCCTCGACGACGGTAGGCTGCGCATGGATGACAATCGGAGCGAAAATGCGCTGCGAATCGTGGCGACTGGCAGAAAATCGTGGCTGTTTTTCGGCTCCGACGACACAGCCGAAGCTGCCGCCAACCTGTACTCGCTCATCGCCAGCTGCAAGCTGCACGGCATCGACCCCGAGCGCTACCTCGCCGAGGTCATCCGCATCATGCCCTACTGGCCCCGCGACCGTTACCTCGAGCTCGCCCCCGCCTACTGGAAGCAAACCCGAGCCAGACTCGACCCCGGCGAGCTCGACGCCGAGCTCGGCCACGTCACCGTGCCGTCCGCCATTGCGGACACGGCCCAGCAACCGTCGCCGGGCTGAAGTCGCAAGCGTCGTCACCCACCGACTCTCGCGTCAATCGCAGCAGTTCTCAAGAACGGGGTTGGCGCTCCGGATACCGGGTGCACTGCCCGGACTACGGCTTTGCCACCTGCTTTGCAGGTACCTGCACCAATTGATGCGAGTGCGGCGTCACTCGGGCAGGGCGAATCCGGCGTGCACGGATCAAGAGGTGTGCGGGCCACGCTGCCAATTTCACGCTCGGAGCCCGGGTCCTGGTGACTCCGGTGGAACTGGTCCCCCTCGACGCTGGCGGTGACAGCCACTTGCCGCCCGGTGATCGCGACTGTATCCTTAATAACATCATGCCTGCGGTCACGCTTAAGGCTCACTACGACGGAGAGCGAATCCTTCTTGACGAACCGTTCGAGATTCCAACGAACGCGCCGTTGATGGTGACCGTCCTGTCGCCATCGGCGGCCGAGAGCGGCGGTGACTGGCTGTCCGTCGCGCGTGACGGCTTGGCGAGAGCGTACGGGGACACGGAACCGACCTACACGTCCGGCGACGTCAGGGGATGAAAGCGGGCGACGTTGTCCTGGCATTCGAACGAGCCAGCTTGGCGATAGTCTCGGCGTCCGCCCGGACCCCAGATACCCAGAGCAGCACGCATTTGTGGAGCCGTCGCTCGAGATGCCGTTTGATCGGTATCAGACCGAGCTGTGCGAGACCGCACCAGGTTGGGAGGAGTATTCATGACGCCGCTTGAGCAGTACGTGCGCATTCTCGACGACCTATTGCTGCGCCGAGCCCTGGAGAGCCTCAGCGACGACGACGAAGAGCGCTTCGCCGTGACGCTGAACGACTGCCGACGCGCTATGTCTCCGGAGCAGGAAGCGCAGATTGCCGAGATCGTTGCGGCACGAAAGGCAACGGCGGGCCGAGCGTCGCTCGGGTCTGGTCTGGCTCGACGAGCCGCCGCCGGAGGTCACACAATCGCGCAGGCACCTCTTAAGCAAGGACGTCGAGGTGAAGCCCGGGGGAAACCGTGTTCGCAGCTACCTTGAAATTCTGGCTCCCGACAGTACTCCTAATCGCAACGAGCAGCTGATCCCGTTCTTCTATCGGCGCGGCTGGACGATCTTGGAGTTCAATGACCCAGTGCTCCTGACGAGTGACGAGCCCCTGGCAGCGGGCAATGCTCCTCGCGTTTGATACGTCCGTCGTCGTCGCGGGCGCTCTCGTTCGTAGCGCTGTTGCTATCGAAGCCGCGTCTCGCTACTGGACATTTGGTCAGCACGGCGGCATCATCCCTCCGTGACATTTTCCGCGGATATCTATGTTGGGCGCCCTCCGGAGAACGTACGGGGCTTCGAGGGGTCGTGATCAAGCAGTTGCGTAAAAAGCCCTCGAAAACCAGTCCGAAGAAGGTCACCCCGACGCCGAAGGAGATTGTCTCAGCGGTGCCGAGACAATTGAACGACCTCGACACGGACGATGCCAAGTTCGCCGAGGTCCTTGCGCTCGTCGAGACCGCTCGGAATCGGGCCTACCAGGCCATTAACTCAGAGCTGGTCACCTTATACTGGCAGCTTGGCGAACACATCAGCCAGAAGATCCAGAATGCCGAGTGGGGTGACGGCGTCGTCGTCGAGCTCGCGGCCGCACTCGCGCGCCGCTACTCCGGTCTGCGCGGCTTCACGCGGCCGAACCTCTTTCGGATGCGGCAGTTCTACGAGGCTTACCGCGGCAACAAGAAAGTCTCGGCACTGCTGAGACAATTGCCATGGACCCACCACATGCTCATTCTCGGCCAGGCGAAACGGCCCGAGACACGTGAGTTCTACATCCTGGCGGCGATACGAGAGCGTTGGACTTCCCGCGAGCTCGAACGGCAGATCCAGTCGGGCGCAATCCTGCGCAGTGTGAAGGCGAGAACGATGACTGACCAGCGTCGGGAATGTTACCGGAGCCGACCTCATGTTGCCCGTATGTTGCCCGACCTTGCACCCAAGCAGGGATCTGGATGGAACGAGGTGGGTTCATTGAAATAGAAATCGACCGGAGTTGATGCTGGATCCGCGATTTCTCTGCTGAACCATGATGACACCTGATCGGGTTCAATTCCCGGCGCCTCCCCATCGGC
>DATEDZ010000221.1:0-105436 GCA_035281385.1 Polyangiaceae bacterium | reverse complement strand
ATGGTCAGCGTGGCGAAACAGCTCGATCTCACCTTTGGCGCGCTCGCTGATCCCACGCGGCGCGCGATCCTGCATCGACTGGCAAGGGGCGAAGCGTCCGTCCAGGACCTCGCCGCGCCGTTCGACATGAGCTTGCCGGCGGTGTCGAAACACCTGCGTGTTCTCGAGAACGCGGGGCTCATCGAGCGCAGCGCCGACGGCAAACGCCGTCCCTCGCGCCTCCGCGCCGTTCCTATGCGCGGCGCCGCGCAGTGGATCGAGGGGTATCGAAGTTTTTGGGAGCAATCGTTCGATCGCCTGGATGCGCTCCTGGAGAAGCAGCAACGGCACGAAAGAAAGGACTCGAAACATGTTCGCAAAAAGCCATGACCGTACGCTGACATTCGAAGCACGTGGCGAGCGCGAGCTGGTGATGCGTCGCGTATTTCGCGCGTCCAAGCGCGCGGTTTTCGAGGCATGGACGCAGCCGGAGCTCCTCAAACAATGGTTCGGTCCCGCGAGTTGGTCGCTGCTGACTTGCGAGGTCGACCTGCGCGTCGGCGGCACGTGGCGCTACGTCATGGAGAAGAGCAGCGGCGAGCGACGCGGACAGCGGATGGAGCTGTGCGGGACGTTCCGCGAAATCGTCGTCGACGAGCGCATCGTCACGACCGAGTCGTTCTCGCCTGCCTGGTACGAAGGCGAATCCATCAACACGCTGACGCTCACCGAGAAGGGCGGGCTCACGACGCTCGAGCTCGTGGCGCGGTATGACTCGCGCGCGATTCGCGACGGAGTGCTCGGCTCGAACGCACAGAGCGGTGCCGACGAGAGCTACGACCGCCTCGAGAGGGTGCTCGGCGGCGCGGGGACCGTCGAGGTAAGGCGGACGTTCGACGCCTCCATCGAGCAGGTGTGGGACGCATGGACGAAGGACGAGCTCGTAAAACGCTGGTGGGGCCCGAGCGGGTTCACGTGCCCCGTCGCGCGCATGGACGTGCGCGTGGGCGGCACGTCGCTCGTCGCGATGCGAACGCCGGGACCCGACGGGCACGACATGTACTCGACGTGGACCTACGAGGAGGTCGCGGCGGGCTCGCGCTTCGCCTATCGGTTCAACCTCTCGGACGACACGGGCGCGCCACTCGATCCGACTGCGATCGGGATGCCATCCGATTTCCCGCGAGACGCACGCCACGTCGTCACGCTGATCTCGAAGGGTCCCAACCGCACCGAGCTGCACATGATCGAAGAGGGCTACCTCTCGGATCAGTTGCGCGACCTATCGAGGCGTGGTCTCGACGAATGTCTCGACAAGATGGCCGCGCTGTTCTCGACTTAGGCTCGGATCGTCGGATCGTCCGCTACCTTCGCCCTGATTGATCCTGCTGGCGAACTCGTGCAGAAGCGCGACTGCAGCGCAACGGGCGAAGCGACAGAGTGACACCTCGCCGCGAGGCAATCGCGAGTGGTCCAAGTTGGCAGCGCTCAGCCTAGTTCTTGGGCGAGCCCGATGAGGACACCTCTGTCGCCGCTCTCTCCACAGGGTGCTCGGTCGAGCGGAGGGAGGAGGAACCCGCTCTAGTGCATGCCGCGCTGGATCACCAAGGCGCTCCGTAGCCTGCCGCTTGAGCACAAGCCCTGAGCCAAAGTCCTGCCCGCATTCGCGAATCGGCATCGTTCTCCGTGGCCGGTCGTGGATTGCCGGGATAGACTCAAGGCGTGGAACAAACGGGCGATCACGTCGTGCTCGAACCAGACCCGGAGGGCGGTTACGTCGCAGTCGTACCTGCATTTCCAGGTTGCTACAGTCAGGGAGAGACCGTCGAAGAGGCGTTGGCAAACGCTCGCGAGGCAATCTTGCTGACGATCGAGGATATGCGCGAGCGAGGGGTGTCCTCTGCCATTTCGGGTGGGACGTGTACGGCGTAGTCACTGCCGCGACGCCGCCTCCCGGGGAGATCGAGATCTGGTCCACGGGTGACGGACTCGCTGATCCGTTAGCCGCGCTCGCTTCGTGGTTGCACCGGACCGGCTTCGACGTGCTGTTTCATGCGAACGAAAAAGGGAACCAGATCTTGGTGGGCCCCGCCAAGTAGGTCGTCACTCGTCTTCGGGGCTTTGGAGGTCACGACCAATGGCAAAAGAACTGCCGCGGCACGGAAATCGGGGCTCTCCAATCATTCCCAAGTGAGCAGAACCCCGGTGGCCTACGTTCCTTTGTCAGAACTGCACGCCTTGCCCCCCGAGGGGCCGCTATCGAACGAGGCCAGGGAGAGGCAGGATTTGGACTTCAAGTCCGTTGCCGATGTCGCCACGCCGTGGGAGCACGCGAAGGACGTGGCGGCATTCGCCAATTCACTCGGCGGAACGATTCTTGTCGGAGCCTCGAACACAGACCGCGTGACGCTACACGGCCTCAGAGCGCAGACGGCGCGCGAGGTCATGGACATCTACGAGAATGCGGCGATGCAGTGTTCGCCAACCGTGCCGGTCGATCCGGTCCCCATAACGCTGCCTTCCGGCTCCGTTGTGGTCGCGGTCAATGTCGCCCCGTACCCGGACGCCTTGGTTGCCGCTCCGGCCGCGGTGAAGTCGAAGCCTGCGGACGGTGGCAAGCCAAAGCAAGAGCGAGTCGAAAATTCCTGGCGCTTTCCCGTTCGCCGGGCATCCCAGACGCACTATCTCAAACCCGAGGAGCTGCCTTTGTATATGAACCCGCAAGCCCGTCGGGCATACATACGCCTGGCGGCGATACCTCCACATCGCGAGGGTTTCCTGGACGGATTGTCCGCGCATACTTATTGTCCGCGCATACTTCCGGATGAGGAGCAACGTCCCTGGTATCGAATTGCAAGCGGAGCAGGATTTGCAGCTCAACGACGTTTCGCTGGAGAGGAATGCGATCACGCTCCGGTATTGGGGCAAGCTGAACGCGAATGGGCAGGAAGCTGGTTCCAACTCTGTCCGAGTGCCGCTAATGGACGTCGAGGATGTGTGGGAAATCGATGATCAAACTTGGGCCGTTCGCCTACGGGCGTGCGTGACCTGCACCGAGGGCCTGGAGATGCCGTTCAATCGACCGTTTTGGAAGCTGAGCTACACTCTCTTGCCGTAACTGTGGTTTGGGGCCCGCCTCTGCCCCAGCGCTTTGGTCACCCATGCCTCGACACCCCGAGCCGTCCAGCCAGTGGTGCGCGGGAAAGGCCTCCCGGTCATGCGGGAGCCAGGCAGCGCCTGGATCGAGAGGCTGGTGGAGCCACGCCAGCGATGGTTCGCCATGGCGCCTCAGCTCGCCATTTTTACGTCCGGGCATTGGCAAGCGGCCATCTGGTGGTTACACGTAACCGGCCTGGGGGACTTGCCCTAGCTTGGTCTGGAGACTCAAATGCGACTTGGCAGCGTACGTGAGCTTAAACAGCGGATATTTGAAGACATCCTTCCGGAGGTGGTCACGACCGAGGCCTTTCGCATGACCATCGGCGGTTTCGGAGAAGAACCGCAATTGAGCGAGCCTCACGTTGCCTTTGGAGCAGCGTTCGGCCGCCGCGCTGGAGATTACGCACTCGCCATAAGACTACATGATCGCTCGCCGGCGTCGCTTCATCTTGCCAGGCGTGCCGCTGCGGAAGCGGCTGGCGAATTCGAGGCGATGCTCGTCCCCCCCTTGTGGGCACCGCGGCGTCCGCCAGCAGTCGGTAGTTTCCGGGCTCGAGCGCGCCCGTTGAGCGCGGGCTATTCGGTCGGCCACCGCCTGGTAACGGCGGGGACATTGGGAGCGTTCGTCGTTGATCGTGACGACTATATTTGCGCCCTTTCGAACAACCACGTGCTGGCGGCGAGCAATCGTGGTCGGCGTGGCGATCCAATCTTTCAGAACGCTGTCGCCGACGCGGGTGGTGCTCGCCGCGCCAACATCATGGGATACCTGAGTCGTCGCGTTCTCCTTCGCGCTGAAGGGAATGTCGTTGACGCCGCGCTCAGTACCATCGACGATTCGATCGACATCGATCCGACACACGCCGGTCGATTGGTGACGGACTTCCGCCCAGACGGTCCAGTCCCTGGCGAGCGGCTGTGGAAGGTGGGCCGAACCACTGGCGTCACGCGAGGAGTCGTTCGCGCCATTGATGTGGATGGGGTTAGGATTGACTATTCGGCCCGCGGTGACGGCTCGCAGATGTGCACCTTCGATGGCCAGATCGAAATCCAAGGTATTCAGCCAACGCCTATCTTTAGCCGCGGAGGCGATTCGGGGTCCGTCATCTTGGACGTGAATGACTCCGCCGTCGGGCTTCTGTTCGCAGGAAACCGGGCTGGGCTAACCTACGCGAACCCGATTGAGCCCGTATTTCAATCGCTTGGGGTGACGGCAATGTTTTCCGGGTAATAATACAGGGGATGACCTCGCTCGAGCAGGCGCGAAAGGCCAAAGCGATTTTGGCCAAGCGGCTGGGGCACCCGCCATGGCTGCGAGGGATTGGAGTTGGTTCTGGGCAATCCGGCTTCTGTGTGCAGGTCAATGTGGACTCTCGCGCCGCAAGCACCGTGCCTGACCTCCCCAAGGAAGTGGAGGGGGTCGCCGTTCGGATCGAGTCGGTGGGGACGATTAGGCCGCTTGGGTCGTGAACGCCGCGGGCGGGACGTCAGGTTGGCGCTCAGGCTTGTCCGTGCGTTGCATCCCCCGCCAGCACCCGAAGCGCCTTGGTTACCCAGGCACGTGAAACACCCAGTCGCCGGGCCAAAGCGGCGCGCGTGAGCCCCTCCGTTGCCATCGCCTGCGCGTACGAGAGGGCTCGAAGTCGGGCGGGGGGTCCGCGCGATGACATTTTGTGTCCCACCCCTACCGGATTCAGCGGGAAAATCGGCTCGCACGCTAGGGCCCTAAAACTTGCATTGCGTAGGCACCTACGCGTGATTAACTTCTGCGAATCACACCCCGCGGAGGGACCTCCCCACAACGGAGTCTTCGCGTATTACACCCCCAGGGGACCTACTTGGTCCCCTGAATTCTTTTGTGCGTCATGCCCAGTCGCCCGAGGATGCCGCCGAGATCGCGCATGAGGAACGGCGCGCCGACGTAAAGCACCGCATCGACGAAGTGGCCGGCGTGCTCGCCGAGACCCTGCTCGGCATGTGGCGCGCGAAGCACCGCGCCGAGCGTCGTGGGGAGCCCGGAGGCGCCGAAGCCAGAAGCGCCCCGCTCGGCGTTGACCGACAAGCCGCCGGGACCGCCGCGTCGGATCTTCCGCGAGCTTGAGGTCGGGCATGAGCTGGTCGCGAACGTGCTGCTGGAGTCGACGTGGTTCCCGGCGTCGGAGCTGGGACTCGAACCAGCGAACGGGAAGCGGACGCGCGTCGTTCTCGAGTATGAGCGCATCGTCATCGGCGTCGCGGTGCTCGACGAGTACGGCGACGCGGCGGTGCTGCGCGCGCTCGCGGTCCGGGCGGGGTACCGGAGGCAGGGGCACGGCCGCTCGCTCGTCGAGTTCATCGTGCGGCACGCGTACCAGATCGGCGTCGGGCGCATGTACGCCACCAGCGCGATGCCCTGGTTCGCCGAAGAGGTCGGCTTCGAGGTCCGCGAGTGCGTGTTGTTGCCCGAGGACGCGCGTCGCCTCCCCGGCCTCGTTGACGCTTCTCGCAACGCGTTTGTCTTCGAGCTGACGCCGACGATGAGCGGGCGTCGGGCGCCGCGAAGAAGCGTGCCGCGCTCGGCGAGCGAGGCGAGCGCGACGGGGCGCCCTCGCCGCCAGCGTTCACGCCGGGCTTGAGCGTTGCCCCCCCGGGCATCGACGAGCGCCACCCGGGCGCTCACGTTGGCCCAGGGAGCGCCGAGGCCGCTGGTCTCGAGCGCCGGCACGCCCACGAGCAACGGCGTGCCCGTGGGCGCCACAGGCGGCCCACCATGCAAGTCACCATGCAAGTCGGCAGGCACGGCCGCGACCACGGCGAAATTCTGCACGAGGCTTGTGCAGAATTCGCCACATCGCACCTGGCGAATCTCGTCGAGGAACTCCGCCCCGCGTGGCTGGAGGCGTACCGGCGCAATAGGGCGGGATGCGTCCGCCTTATTCCGCCTCATTCCCCGGCTGTCCTCGACTTGCGGGTGAACTTGCGGGGTGCGGAACCCCGCAAGTTGGCGGCAAGGTCGACGCGGCGAGCTCGTCGTGACGAGCACGGCTGTCGGCGGCCCGTAAAGGACACGGATAAAGGACACGGATAAAGGACACTTGCACCGGAGTGTCCTTTAGAAAACCGCTGTAATTTCGCATGGTTGTGAGCCACATGGCCGCCGCTGCCCTGCGTCGTCACGGACGGTGTCCTTTATCGTCGGCGAGCCGGTACTTCCGCCAGCGCCGCTCCCCGGTCGCGACGATCGCTCCCTCGCCGAGCAGAGCGTCGAGCGCTCGCGCGACGGCCTTCTCGTGGATCTCAGGCCCGATGCGACGGTGGATGTCTGCTCTACCGGACTCCGGGAAGCGCTCGAGGTCCTCAAGGATGAGCGCGCGCAGGCGGTGCGGCTGCACCCGCGTGAGCGTCGTCAGCGCGTCGAGCCCCGCCTCACGCAGGAGCGCGGGCGGTACGAAGTAGCGCGTGGCGTTCGTGCGGCCCGACTGCTCGACGAGGCCCCACGTGAGGAGCCGCCCGAGCCAAGGGCGCAGCGCGCCCGTGTCGGGCAACTCCAGCTCCTCGGCGAGCTCGCTGGCCGAGATGCTCTCGGTCTGCGCGACGAGCGCGAACGTGATGCGCTCGCGCTGCGTGAGCTGGTACCGCTTGTCGGCCTCGACGAGCAGCTTGATGACGCCGGGCTGCACCACGCGGCGCGGGATCGTGACGTGGACCGAGTCGGTCCCCTCGGTGATGGTCGGCACCTTGCGGCCCGTCGCGAGCAGGCGCTCGAAGAGCAGGTCGATACCGCTGCCCTCTCGTTCCATCAGCTTGAGGTCGTGAAAGATGTGCGCGAGCCCGTCGTTCCGGCGGCGGCTCTCGTGGAGGATGTTCTGCGGCGTGACGCCGATCGGCAGCCGGCCCGGGTTCACGACCTCGAGGCGGTCCGGGTGGAGGTTCAGGTAGATGTCGCCCCGCTGCGTGTAGGGCCGGTGGACGAGCGCGTTGACGAGCAGTTCGCGGACGACGAGCTCGTCGTAGGCCGGCAGCTTCGTGCGCAGCATGCCATCGGGGAGCTCGTAGCTCTCGTCGTCGGAGATGCCGGGTCGCAGGTCGCCGAGCAGCTCGAAGCCGAGCTCCTTGAACTCGCCGACGCGCTTCGCACGAAGGGGGCGCGAGAAGTCGTGAGCGCGGCCCGCTCCCGTTCATCGCCTCGACGCCGCGCCCGATGCCCGCGCGCGACGTTCGGACTTTGGCGCGCCGAATCTGAGCAAACCGCACAAGTCTTCCCAAGATCCTGAGTCGTTGCAACGACTTGCAGATCGGGCAACGCGAGCTGAGGCACCCGACGACCAGTCGTACGCTCGAACGCATGTCGAACGAACAGATGCGTTGGCTCTTGAAGGTCATCCAACCCGCGCGGACTCTGGCTTCGCTTCCGGGAGGTGCGCTGCTCTCCGAGGAAACCCATGCAGCGCTGCTCGGGCTTCCGCCCGAGGGCTACGCCACTGAGCTCGGCCGACTCAAGGCCGAGGCCAGAGACGCTGCGAACGAGCTACTGGCCGACCCGGCCGTTGCTTCAGCGGTCGACCGGCTCCCCCTGCGGAAAGGCGCGACGGTCGTTGCGTTCGGAGACAGCCTGACGTCGGAGCCCCAGTCCTGGGCCGTGATTCTGAACGAAGTGCTGGCCGCGCGCCGTGCCGCCGACGGGATATCCGTGACCATCAGCGCCGTCGGCGGTGACACGACGACGCAAGGGCTGGTCCGAGTCGGCGAAGTCGTTCGCCAGCAGCCCGATTGGATCCTCTTCCTCATCGGGACGAACGACGCGCGGACGCAAGGCCCTCACCCGACCAAGACGCTCGTCCATCACGAGGAGACGACGCGCAACATCGCGGAGCTGCGCCAACGGGTATCCCGCGAAACCAAGGCGCGCGCCGTGTGGATCACTCCGCCTGCGGTCAACGAGGAGCAGGTGGCGGGGCATCAGGGGCTGGTTCGTTTCGGAGTTCGCTTTCGCAACGAGGACCTGGCGCGCGTGGCCAAGATCGTCCGCGAGATCGACGGGGCGGCGATCGACGTCTTCTCCGCGCTGGGGACGCCGCCGCCTGCCGATCTCCTCATGGGAGACGGATTGCATTTCACGGTGGCCGGTCAGAAGCGATTGGCGCTCGAGGTGATCAAGGGGTGGAGCAACCTCCAATGAACTATTTGACCTTCGGCGCGACCGGAAACATCGGGTCTCGAGTCACCCAACGCCTCATCGCACGTGGCGAACGGCCGTCCGTGTTCGTGCGCAATGCGAAGACGGCAACGGCGCTCTTCGGCGACCAGGTCGAGCTTTATGTGGGCGACCTCGAGAAGCCGGGTTCGTCGCTCGCGGCCGCGCTCGCCGGGATCGACGGGGTCCTCCTCGTGACCGATGGTCCAGATCTCGATTCGCGCGATCGCGCGGTCGCGGTCGCTGCGAAATCCGCTGGCGTCAGGCACGTGGTGAAGCTCTCGACGCTGGACGTGCACACCGGCGTGGGCACGGGACCATGGCACGCGCGCGGCGAGCTCGCTGTCCGCGAGAGTGGGGTGGCGTTCACGTTCATTCAGCCGGCCGGCTTCATGTTGAATGCACTCGGTTGGTCGGACTCGATCCGCAAGAGGGGCGTGCTGCGGACCTCGACAGGACAGGGGAAGATCGCGTTCATCCACCCGGACGACATCGCCGATGTCGCGACCGCGGCCCTGATCACGCGCGACTACGATGGCCAGTCCCTGGTCATCACGGGTCCCGAGGCGCTGAGCTACGGCGAGATGGCTGCGACCATCGGCCGCGTGATCGGCAAGCGCGTTCGCTTCGAGGAGATCTCGGACAAGCAGGCGTATGCGGGCGTAGTCCGCTGGGCGGGTAAGGGACCGTACGCGGACGCGCTCGTCGACATTTGGCGTGCGGTGCGCGAAGGCCGGCTGGCCACGGTCTCGGACGGTGTTGAACAGGTCCTCGAGCGGAAGGCCATCGCATTCGAGCAGTGGGCCGAGGAGAACGCCGACGCGTTTCAGTAGCGGCTGGGGTAGCCGCCCGGAAACGAGTTCAAGTAGGCAGCGACCGCTCGGATAGCGTCGCCTTTGGCGCGCTCCCGCGAGATCGCCAGCTTCGGGTGAGCGACTCCGTGCACCAACGCTTCGACCATGTGCGGAAGGACGAAGAGCATCCGATCCGTCTCGTCAGCGGCGTAGCGATCTTGCTTGGAGGGCGAAATCACCTGCTCGAACGTGGCGTGCAGTGCGCGCTGGAAGCCCCCGGCGCTCTCCGGCACCGCGACGGATACGATCTCGTGCAGATCAGCGTCTTGCGTGTGCACGTTGGCGAGCCCTTCCACCAGCTCGCGCGTGAACTCCTCGAGTGAAGCCGAGGCGCAGTCGGTGATCGTCCGCTCCATCACGTGGCGCACACCGTCGACGTGGCGTTCATGCAGAGCCATGAAGATGGCCTGCTTGTCGGGGAAGTACTGGTAGAGCGAGCCGATGCTGACACCCGCCGCTTCCGCCACGCGGTTCGTGGTGATGGCTTCGGCGCCGTGACGCCTCAGCACACGCGGCACCGCCTCGAGGACATCGTCCACGGTCTGCCGGGAGCGTCGCTGCTTCGGTTCACGGCGCGTGGACGCTCGTTCGCTGGGTCTCATGGAATCCGCTCCAAGTCTCTACCATCGGCGGGGATTGCTCGCAAAGGGCGGACGCGGTCACTCGAGCGCGACGCCCGTGTGAAGGTGGGACGGCTTTGCAGGGCCGCGACGAACCGACCGTCGATCGCGCGCAACTCAGGCCTCGTATCGAGAGCTACGGGAAGGCGCAGCAGGTCGCGAAGGACGGAGAGCAGCTCGACTCGCAGCGTAAGTAAGTAGCATCGGGAGCCCGGCGCCGACGCGCGTCTTCTTGCGGAGCCGCCTGTTCTTCGCGAATGGACCGTAGCAGCCGCCTACGCCGGTGCGATCGTCGTGATGGTCGGGACCCAGATCGCGCCTTCCCACTCCTTCACGAGCCGCTCCTGCCACGTCGGGTCGGGCGCGAGGACCGGGCGACAGCCGTTCTCCGCGTGGAGGATGGCAGTGCAGAGCGCGACGAAGGCGTCGGCCACGTCGTAGTCGGGCGTCTTCGCGGTGCCCGAGCTGTGGCGGCACGCGAGGGCGACGAGCCGGAGATCGACGTCGAGCTTGATGCCCGCGGCGGCGCACGCGGCGATGCCGAGACGCACCGCTTCGTCGGGCCTCGACTTGTAGCTCGCGAGGCCCAGCGTCCGCAGCGTCGCGCCCGGGTAGACCTCGATGATCTCACCAGCGCCGCGACCGCCAGGAAACGGCAGCACGCGGTAGTGGTGCGACTCCCACAGCTTCGAGAGCAGCGCGTTCCCGAGCAGCGTCATCTGGAACGTCGCCTGGAACTTGTCCTTGAGCGGCGGCTGCCCGCCAGCGGCGATGTCTGTCGCGCGCTTCGTCCAGAGCCGCGCGCGGTCGGCGCGCTCTCGCCACGGGGCGAAGGGCGTGAAGTCGAGCGGGTCGGTGAGCGGGAGGCGCTGTGCGATCCACCAGTTGAACGAGCGCCAGCCGAGAAACGCGCCGTCCTTGTAGCCGATGTTCGAGGCGAACTTCGGGTCGCGCAGGAGCGCGTGCGGGACGCAGAACGGGAAGTCGAACTCGACGACGCGGGCAGGTCGGGCCACGAGCTCGTCGACAAGCTCTTTCGCGGTCCAGCCCGGAGGGTCGTTCGCGAGGAGCCGTGTGTTCATCCCGGCCGCGTCGACGCGGCAGGAGTGCCAGCCCGTCGAGTGCGCGGCGACGGCGATGATCTTCCGCCGCTGATCGCGCGCCCGCTGCGGCGCACCGAAGTCGACGCCGACGATCACGTCGACCTCGGGTGCGCGGCGAAGGGGACCAACGGGACCATGACGATCCTGTTCTCGCTGCTGCCGCCGACGTGGTCCAGCGCGATTCGCTCGGCGCCGAAGGGCGGGCCCGCGCGGCACGCCCGCTGGGACAGCGCCCCAGCGATCAACAGGCCCGCCGACGCCCGTGACCACGAGCCTCGCACGAGAGGTTCGCCCTGCGCCATGCGGGCACCGTTCGTCGCTCGTCGCGAGCCGTCGCCCCGATGATCAACAGGCTCGGCCCCGTCGCAGACGTCGAAGCTGTTGACCAACGGGGCCGACTGTTGATCGCCGGGTACGCAGTTAAACGCCTCTCGGCTTCTCTCTCCCCACGGGATAGTAGAGAGAGCGGGAGAGCTGTCCCGCGCGGCGCTCACCGCGCTCGCTCGGCGCTCGGATCGCTCCTTGGGGGCTTCTGCTTACCGACCCTCGCCGTTGGTTGGCGACGAGGAAGAAATGGCTCCAGCTCCTGGACTCGAACCAGGGACCCGGCGGTTAACAGCCGCCTGCTCTACCAACTGAGCTAAGCTGGAATTGGGGCGCAGACAGTACCCATGGGAGGCCGAAGGTCAAGGGAAAGCAGGGGAAATCAGGGCCCCGGGCGGAAATCGGCCGGCAGGCACGAATCGGGGCCGTGCTACTGAACGACCCCCGATGAGCCAGCAGGATGCTGCCCGTAGTGCCGGCCGAGGCGGCCTGGCCCTGACGGGGGCCAAGATCTACTTCATTGCGCTGGGGCTGGTGCAGCAGATCGCGCTGCCGCGTGTGCTGGGGCTCGATGGGTACGGCGCGCTGTCACGCGTCCTGTCGATCGCCAGCGTCGCATACAACCCGATCACCACGATGTCGATCCAGGCCGTGAGCCGCTCGGTCGTGGAGGCGCCGGCCGCGGAGCTACCGGGCACCGTGCGCAGGCTGCTGAGCTGGCACGCGCTGTTCGGCGTCGCGGTGGCAGCTGCGTTTGCGCTGCTCACCCCCACGATCGCCACGCTGGCAGGCGCCAGTCACGTGGAGACGCCGCTGCGCATCCTGAGCGGCGTGCTGCTGGCGTACGCGATCTACACTCCGCTGATTGGCGTCGCCAACGGACAGAAGCGCTTCGTGCTGCAAGCCGGCTTCGACGTGACCTCCGCCACGCTGCGCACCGTGGGGCTGGTTGCCGGTGCGGTCGTGGCGCAACGGGCCTTGGCAGCGCACGGCCCTACCGGGTCCGCTGTCGGCTTCGTCGCCAGCGCCGTGCTGGTGCTCGTGGTTTCGGCGATCGCGATCGGGACCGGTCGCAGTGGCGCTTCGAGCCTGGACCTGCCCTCCTACCTGCTGCTTGCCATACCGATATGGTTCGGCCAGATGCTGCTGAATCTGCTCTTTCAGGCTGATCTCACGCTGCTCGGACGCTTTGCCAGTGAAGCCGCGGAGGCCACGAGCGCGCCGCTATCGCGTGCCGACGCGCTGGTGGGTGCTTACCGCGCCACGCAGCTGTTCTCCTTCCTGCCCTACCAGATCCTGATCGCGATCACGTTCATCCTGTTTCCGATGCTGGCGGGCGCCGCGCAAGCCAAAGATGCCGACGCCATCGCCCGCTACGTCCGAACCGGCATGCGCCTGGCGCTGATCATCGCGGGCGCCATGGTCAGCGTCACGCTCGGATTGGCGCCGCGCCTGCTCGCACTGCTGTTCGGGACGGAAGCCGCCGCTCTGGGCGGTCGGGCGCTCGGCTTGCTGTCGCTGGGTTTCGGCGCGTTCGCGATCTTCGGCATCTTGACCACCGTGCTCAACAGTCTGCATCGCCAGTGGTACAGCCTGCTCGTGACGGGTTTCGCGGTGCTTGTCGTGGCCACGCTGTGCTTTTGGCGCGCGCGAGGCGCCGCGCTGAGCGAAGACCTGCTTTGGCTCACCGCGCAGGCGACTGCGACCGGGCTGCTGGTCGCGACCGCCATCGCGGGCTTTCTGGTCTACGAGGCCGCCGGCGCGCTGGTCTCGCCGTGGACGGCGCTACGGACACTGCTAGCTCTGGGTGTAGCCGCGCTGTCCGCGCGCTTCCTGGTTCCACCGGGCAAGCTGCTGACATTGGTCGGCGCCGCCGTCACGCCCGCCATCTACCTGGCAGTGCTGCTGCTAACCCGCGAGCTCGGCCGCGCCGATCTGGAAATGATTCGCCGGGTCGTCAAGCGCTGAGCATCAAGCCGCAGCCTCACCGGCCGCGATCGCTTCGCGCAAGAACAGATCTTCGAGCGTCTCGTGCCGGGGGATCACTTGTTCGACGGCCAGACCCGCAGCCAGCGCGCGCTCGAGCACTTGCCGCAGCGGGTCGGTGCCTTCCACGACGAGCACCAGCATGCCTCCGACCTGCTTGGTATCGACGCCCTCGGCTTCTAGCCTAGCTTGCAGCGCCGCGAAGTTGCCGGACAGCGTTACCTCGGTGCGCCGCGCCTCTTGTCGCAGCAGGTCCGCGATACGCCCGCTCACCACGACTTCCCCCTTGCGCAGGATGGTGACGCGATCACACAGCGTCTCCACGTCATTCAGGATGTGCGTCGAAAACAAGATGGTGCGGCCGCGCCTACGCTCTTCGACGATCAGGTCGCGAACTTCTTTGCGCCCTACCGGATCGAGCCCGCTCATCGGCTCGTCTAGGATGAGCAGCTCCGGATCCGCAACCAGGGCCGCCGCCAAGCCAGTGCGCTGCAGCATGCCTTTCGAGAGGCGTCGCACGGGCCTGTCGGCCGCGTAAGCGATGCCGACCTGGTCCAGAACCCGGCGCGTGCGCTCGTGCACGCTGGCGCCACGAAGCCCCGAAAGCCGCCCGCAGAGCTCCACGAACTCGGTGGGAGTCAGGTACGGATAGACGTAGGGGTTCTCGGGCAAAAAGCCGATGCGGGCGAGGGCCGCCTGGCTGGGTATCGGCTGCCCGAACAGCTGCGCCCTGCCGGCGCTCGGCTGGATCAGCCCAGTCAGCACCTTGATGGTCGTGGTCTTGCCGGCGCCATTCGGTCCCAAGAACCCGAAAATATCCCCGCGCTGGACCTGGAACGAGACGTCCTTCACGGCCAGCACGCGGCGCATGAAGAATCCCTGTCGGAATTCCTTCTTCAGGCCCTCGACCTGGATGACCGCATCTGTCACGTTAGTCTCTGGACGGTAGTGGCAACGGGTTTCGGGGTCCAGGCCCCAAGGCAACGCAAAACCACGAAAAAGGTGCCGCTTCGTCAATTTTCGTGATGCGGCCAAAGGATGATAGAAAGCGGTCGAGTGCCTGGCTCAAGCCGGTCGCGTCATGGATCCGAGGAATAAACGAGGAAAGATGAACCGGGTAGGATTCGCGTCGATTTCGCTGTTGGGGTTGCTCTGGGCCGGAGAGGCGAAAGCTCAGCCCGCTCCACCGCCACCGCCGCCCGCGTCGCCGCCTCCAGTAGCACCCGCCGCCGCTCCCGCACCAGCGCCGGCTGCAGCACCCGCTCCGGCTCCGGCCTCAGCGCCCGCCGCAACGCCCGCTCCCGCACCTGGCGGCTCGGCCTCGGCCAGCGCCCAAGGCAACCTCGACTTCGGCAGTGGGCTCGAGGGAGACGCCGCGCTCGGACTCGAGGGTGAAGGCGCTGCCGAGCCCACCGACTACGAGAAGAATTGGCGCAAGGCCTCGCTTCAGGTTCAGAACGCCATCAGCGGCTCGACCGGCTTGCTGCACGTGATCGAAGCGGGCTCGGGCGCCGTCGGGACGTTCCGCTTCTCGCTGCAGGGCAGCTACTTCACGACCTCCGGCTTCTTGTGTAACGCCGCGAGTACCTGTCCGACCTTCGGCACCGAGTCCCCGAGCGCCGCTGACGAGATCGACGGCATGGGCGCGCACCTCGGCTTGTCCGCCACCGTGCTGCCCTTCCTCGAGGGCTTTATCGGCTTTCACAACCGCGCGGTCAGCAACACGCGCAGCCGCCCGCAGCTGCTGCAGGTTTTGGGCGACACCAACCTCGGCGTCAAAGGCTTCATGCCCAAGGAGCCCGATGCATTCTTCGGCTTCGGTGGCGAGCTCGAGCTGTGGCTACTGAACGGCACGGGTGGCGTCGGGCTCGACGGCGGCGGCACCAGCTTCACGGTGCGTGGGCTCAGCACGATCGATCTGAACAACCGCATCAAACCCGACGCCAACATCCCGCTGCGCTTCCACGTCAACGCCTCCTACCAGCTCGACAACTCTGGCAAGATCGTCGAGGAGCTGGAGACGACGCCACCGCCGCTGGGTCGTGGCGCGCGCGTCTCGCGCATCGAGCGTTTCGGTCTCGACATCAATCGCGTCGACTTCATAGGCATCGGCCTGGGAGCGGAGTTCGACCACCCGATCATCCGTCCCTTCCTCGAGTGGTCCATCGACATCCCGCTCAACCGCCAGGACTACATCTGCAACCTCGACGACGTGGAGCTGGCCGGTGAAGGCTGCCTCGGCGAGCATCAGGGCTTCAGCTCGTCTCCCTCGCGCCTCGGGCTCGGCGCGCGCGTATTTCCCTGGGTGGATCACGGGCTCTCGCTCATGGCCGCGTTCGACATCGGAACCGGTGCTACCAGCGACTTCGTCGAAGAGGTCGCGCCCGAAGCGCCCTGGAACCTGTGGTTCGGCCTGGCGTATGCGGTCGACACCGTGCCGCCGCCCCCGGTGATCCAGCGCGTCGAGAAGCCGGCCCCGCCCGCATTGCCCACCGCGGCGGCGCGCGCCTACGTGACCGGCACGGTAACCGAGAAAGGTACCCAAACGCCGATCGCAGGCGCCGTCCTGCGCTACGACGGACGTAACCTCACCGGCATGGTGTCGGCCGACGACGGCTCGTTCCGCTCCACGGATCTCGAGCCCGGCACTTACACGCTCAACGTGAGCGCCGCCGGCTACCGCGACGGTCAATGCGTCGCCACCATTCCGCCGCCCCGAGCCGCGCCGGCTCCGGCCGCGCCCGCCGCTCCACCCCCCGGCACGCCCGGCGCTCCGACGACCCCGACCGTGTCCACACCGGGCGGCGTCGCCGCAGCCGGTGGCGCGGGCGGTAGCACCGTCATCAACGTCATCTGCGAGCTCGAGGGCTTGCCCAAGGTCGGCAACGTGGTCGGCGCGGTCAGCGACGGCGAGACAGCGCAACCGGTGGTCGGAGCCCGCATCATCGTGACCGATCCGCTCAATCGTCAGCTCGAGCTGTCAGCCGACACCGGCGGCGGCTTCAGCGTGGGCAACGTCAAACCGGGCACGGTCAAGCTGTCGGTCGAAGCGCCCGGCTACTTCACTGCCGCCACCGAGGTGCAGGTGGAGTCGCGCAAGGAAGTGCAGGCCCGCATCGTGCTCAACAAACGCCCCGCCAAGCCCAATGTGGTCGTGCAGGGGCGCGAGGTGAAGCTGAAGAAAGAAGTGCACTTCCAGCACGATTCGACCGAAATCCTGCCCGACTCGATGGGCCTGCTCGAGGAGCTCGCTGAGCTGTTCAAGAGCAAGCCAGACATCCGCCTGGCCGAGGTGCAGGGCCACACCGACAACACGGGCTCGGCGGTCTACAACCAGCGGCTGAGCCAGGGCCGCGCGCAGGCGGTCGTGGACGCGCTGGTGCGACTGGGCGTGACGCCGGATCGATTGGTCGCCAAGGGCTACGGCGCTGACAAGCCGCTCGTGCCCAACAGCACCGACGCCAACCGCGCCAAGAACCGCCGGGTGCAGGTGATGATTCAGCAACAGTAGTGAACGAAGGCCTGAAGCGCCAGGAGCTGGCGGCAGCGCTGAGCCGGGTGGCCAGCGGCTGCCGACTGGCTTCGCCGGCCGCGCTCTTGCATCATCGGCGCCGCGTCGAGCGCCCGCATCGCCAGTGTCCCGGGAGATCCCGCGACGGTCCTCCAAATCGCCGTAGCGGCAGCTCAGCTGTCGTCGTCGGGCGGGCACGTCTGTCGCTCGGCCTCGACCTCACGCAATAGCTCGGCCACGCGCTGGTGGGCGTCGGGACCCACGTCGTAGTGAAAACGCAGCTCCGGCGCCCGCTTCAGCTCCAGGCGCGGCGTGATGGCCCGACGCAGGCGCGGAGCCGCGCGGTGCAGGCGCTCGATGATGTCCCGACGCTGTTTGGCATCGTCCTCGGCGAGCAGCAGCCGCACACCAATCTTGGCGATCATCAGATCGTCGGTGACCTCGACGCCGGTCACGACCACCGCCGCGAAGCGTGGGTCGTCGACCTCACGCCGCAGCGCGTCGGCGAAATGCCGCTGAATCAGCTCTGCCACTCGCTTGGTACGCCGACCGTCAGGAGGAGCAGGCATCGTCAGCCGTCCTCGTCACGGCGGGGACCGGGTCCGCGCTCGAGCGCCTGCTCGATACCGCCGCGAATGCCGGAGCCGCCCGCCCCGAACGGCACGATCTCCGTGGCAACGTCCGCCAGCACCGCGTCATTGGCCTGCTCGGCGGCACGGGACACGGCCGACAGCACCCCCGAGCAACGCGCTGCCTCACCCGAGACGACCGCGACGCCCAGCGTGGCGACCTGATAGCGCTCGAGATCGCCCACTTCGGCGATCGAAACCGGAAACCGCGCGCGCACGCGATCTTTGAAGCTCTTGACCACGCGGCGCCGGTCCTTGAGCGAAGCCGCGCCGGGGATCTGGAACACGAGCCGCAATACTCCGATGAACATCCAGGTTGCTGTGTTTTGGGGCTGGGGCCCCAAAACCTGAGGGGGGGCCCGCCGAATTCACTTCGGCGGGGGGGAGCTGAGCTCCCCGGGAAAGGGTAGCTTTAGCCCGCCCGCAGGGTCAGGGCTAAAGCGTTTGCTTCACTTCTTCGACTTCGAAGGCTTCGATGATGTCGCCTTCTTTGAACTCGGAGAAGCCGTCGAGGCCGATACCGCAGTCGAAGCCCTCTTTGACTTCCTTGGCGTCGTCCTTGAAGCGCTTCAGGCTGCCGATCTTGCCCTGCCAGATCGAGGCGCCGTCGCGCAGCAAGCGCGCGCCCGCGGCGCGCTTGATCACGCCTTCGACGACCATCGAGCCGGCGATCGCTCCTGCCTTGCTGGTCTTGAACACCTGGCGAATCTCCGCCTTGCCGATGTTCTTCTCCACCATGGTCGGTGCGAGCAGACCCTCCATGGCCGCCTTCACCTCGTCCACCACGTTGTAGATGATCGTGTAGTGGCGGATCTGAATGTTCTCCTTTTGAGCGAGCGCCGACGCCTTGCCCGCGGGACGCACGTTGAAGCCGATGATGATGGCGCCGGCCGCCACCGCCAGGTTCACGTCGCCCTCGGTGATGGCGCCCGCCGCGGAGTGCACCACACTGACCTTTACTTTCTGGGTGCTCAGGCGGGTCAGTGAGTCCGACACCGCTTCGACGGAGCCCTGCACGTCCGCCTTGATGATCAGCTTCAGCTCGGCCTGCTCGTTTTCGGCCATGGCCTTGGCCAAGTCCTCGAGCGTGGTGGCGCGAGCACCGCTACCGGGCGTCAGGCTCTTGCGCACCTTGGTCTTACGACTGTCGGCGATCTCCTGCGCCTTCTTCATGTCGTTGAGCACGTGCACCGGATCACCGGCGCTCGGCACGTCGGCCAGGCCGATCACCACCACCGGTGTCGACGGGCCGGCGCTTTCCAGTTGGTTACCGAGCGCGTCGTGCATGGCGCGCACCTTGCCGTGAGCGCCGCCAGCCAGAATCACGTCGCCGCGATTCAGTGTACCGTCCTGCACGAGGATCGTGGCAACCGGACCACGCCCACGATCGAGCTCGGCTTCCACGACCACGCCGGAGGCCGGTTTGGCGGGATTGGCGCGCAGCTCGAGCACTTCGGCCTGCAGCGCCAGCGTTTCGAGCAGCTTGTCGATGCCCAAACCGGTCTGGGCCGAGACCTCGCAATAGAGGGTGTCACCGCCCCACTCTTCGGCGACCAGGCCCTGTTCGGAGAGCTGCCTGCGCACACGCTCCGCGTTGGCGTCCGGCTTGTCCATCTTGTTGACGGCCACCACGATGGGCACGTCGGCCGCCTTCGCGTGCGCAATGGCCTCACGCGTCTGCGGCATCACGCCGTCGTCGGCCGCGACCACCAGCACCACCACATCGGTGGTCCTGGCGCCGCGCGCGCGCATGGCGGTGAATGCTTCGTGACCGGGCGTATCCAGGAAGGTGATCAGGCCCTGTGCCGTCTCCACGGAGTAGGCACCGACGTGCTGAGTGATACCACCGGCCTCGCCGCCCACCACGTTGGCCTTGCGGATGCGATCGAGCAGACTGGTCTTGCCGTGGTCGACGTGACCCATGACCGTCACTACGGGCGGCCGCAGCAGCTTCTCCGCAGCGTCTTCCGCTTCCGCACCCTGTGCCGCGGTGATCTGATCTTCCTCGCTGACCGCCACGTCCTCGACTTCCCAGCCGAACTCGTTGGCGACGATCTTGGCAGTGTCGGCGTCGAGCGTGCTGTTGATGTTCACGCCGGTCATGCCGAGCCGCATCAGCTTCATCAGCATCTCGGTGGACTTGATGCCCATCTTGCCAGCCAGGACTTGCAGACCCACCGACTCCTCGATGCGCACGACCTTTTTGTGCGCCGAGCGCTCCTGAGTGACGATGTTGCCGGGCGTTTTGGTCCGGGGCGGACCAACGAAGCGACCGCCGCGCATGCCCGGGCGCTGAGGGCCGCGGAAGTTACCATGCGGACCACCTGGCCCACGCGGGCTGCCCGGGCGCTGACCGAGATTGCCGCCGGCTTTGGCGTCGTACTGCACGCGGCGCGGCACCGGACCTCCCCGCTGCGGCATCGGCACACCAGGGCGACCTTCCCAAACGTCGATACCGGTCTTGGGCGGCGGAGCCGAGGGACGCGGGGCTTCACCGCCGCTGGCCGTGGAGGTCGGGCCAGCTGAGGAAGTGGGGGCACGCGTGGCGGGCGGGCCCGAAGGGCTCGCGGGCGGCACGGCCGACGGAGGCGGCACCGCGGGGGCGGCGTGCGCCCTCCCAGAAGAAGGCGCTGTGGAAGGCATGGCGTGCCGCGGCTCGGACGTGGCGGGCGATGTCGGGGGAACCGAGACTTCGGCCAGGGGCGAAGGCGGCGAGATCAGAATCGGCGCCGATTCGCTCGGCACCGGCGCGGGAGCTGCGCGCGGTCGCGATTTGGCTTCAGGCGCTGGCGCGACACGCGGCTGCGGCGGTGCGGAGGCTTCGGGACTGGACGGCTCGACCGGCGCCGCAGACGCCATCGGCGAGGAGGCCTCGCTGCGCGCACCCGCAGGCACACCGGCCGCGCGGCGCTTGACGACCGTGGGACGGATGCGTTCCTCGACCGTGCTTGGCGACTTGGCCTTCTCCAGGTGTCGCTTCACGCGATCCACGACCTCGGGGCCGATGGCGCTCATGTGATTGCGGACGTCCGGCACCCCCACTGACTGGAGCAGCGAGACGAGGCTCTTGTTGTCCATGCCCAAATCACGAGCCACCTCGTACACACGCAGCTTAGTCGTCATCCAACCTCCGTCACTCTATGCGGCGGCGCCGGCTCTTCGAGCTCGGCCACCGAAATCATGCGCGAAACTTCCTGGGCGATGTCTCGGGAAAGTAAGCCCACGAGCGAAAGCGTTTCCCGCTCCAGTGCAGCGCCCAGCTCTGCCTTGGTTTTGAACAGGCGCACGCGGCCCCGCTGAGCCAGGCGGGTCACGGCCGAGAGCTCGGCCGACGCCTTGGCATCGCAGGCCAGCACCAAGAGCTCCACGCGTCCGTTACGTTCGGCCTCTTCGAGCGCCGTCGTCCCCAGCGCGGTGAATCTCGCGCGCCGTGCGGCCTTGAGCAGCGAAAACGTGCGCCGCGTCGCGGCTTCCCGCAGCAGCGTGATCAGCTGAGCAGCGTCGGTCTTGACCTGCGTTTTCAGTCCACGGCTCAGCCCGCCCCGCGCGGCGGCCTCGATGCAGCTCGGGCGCGCGTGCATCCAAGCGCCACGGCCGAAGGCTCCGCCGGCCAGATCGGGAGCAATCATGGGTCTTCCGCCCTCCCCTTGTTCGCTCGGCCCCTCTGGTCCGATGACCAGACGCACCAGATCCTGCGGGGAGCCGCTGGTTTTACATCCGACGCAGGTTCGAAGCGGGGGCACCGTGCTGACGAGCTCCTGGAGTTTCAGGCCTCTTCCGAGGGCTGGCTGGGCGCCGCTTTAGCTTGTGCGGCTCGAGCCGCGGCCAGCCGGGCGCGAGTTTCCTCGATCTCACGGGCTTCGGAGGTCAGAAAGTACTCGGCGCCTTGCTGAATTTGTCGGGCTTTCTTGATGCCCAGGCCGGTACGGATCGCCAGCCGGTCGGCGTCCTCCCGAGCCAGATCCGAGACCGTCCGGTAACCGGCCTCTTCGAGCAGCTGTAGGGTGCGCAGGCCCACGCCCGGCACGAAGCGCAGCTTCTCACGCTCGGTGAGCGGTTCGATCTGCGAAGACGCGCGCTGAATGCGCTCGCGACGTAGGCGCTCGGTGGTCGCGTCGGCGGCGCGCTTGAGCTCGGCCGCGCGCTCCTCCGTCTCCACGCCCTCGATCTGTGCGAGCTCCTCGAAGGCCGCCTCCGAGATCTCTTCCAGAGCGCGGAAGCCGAGCCGGAAGATCGACTTGGCCAGAGCCTCGTCGACGCCGTCAATCTCCTTCAGCACCACCAGCGCCTCGTCCTCCATCTGGCGGAACTTGCTGTCGCTGATGATGTCGAGCTTCCAGCCGGTGAGCTGCGCGGCCAGACGTACGTTTTGACCCTTGCGGCCGATGGCCAGCGAAAGCTTCTCGTCCGGGACCACCAGCTCCATGCGGTGATCCGACTCGTCGACGATGACCTTGTTCACTTCGGCCGGTTGAATGGCGTTGATGATGTAACGCGCTGGATCCGGATCGAACGGCACGATGTCGATCTTTTCGCCGCGGAGCTCCTGCACCACCGCCTGTACGCGCGAGCCCTTGATACCGACGCACGCGCCCACCGGATCGACGTCCGAGTCACGCGTGGTGACGGCTATTTTGCTGCGCGAGCCCGGCTCGCGAGCCACGCCTACGATCTTGACGATACCCTCGTAAATCTCGGGAACTTCGGCCTCGAACAGCTTCTCGACCAGGTTCGGTGACTGGCGGCTCAAGATGATCATCGGCCCGCGCGACTCGCGGTCGATGTTCTTGACGAAAGCCACGATACGATCACCGGGGCGATACGTCTCGCGCGGCGTCTGCTCGCGCGCCGGCAAAACGCCTTCGGTTTTGCCCAGATCGACGATCAGGTTGTGACCCTTCTCGAAGCGCCGCACGATGCCGCGGATCAGCTGGCCCTGGCGATCCTTGTACTCGTTGAAGATGATGTCGCGCTCCGCGTCACGCACACGCGACAGCAAGACCTGCTTGGCGGTCTGGGCGGCAATGCGCCCGAACGCGCTGCGCGCCTGCTTCATGTCGAGCACGGCGCCGAACTCTTTGTCCTGCTGGCGGGCTCGCTCGGCGTCGCGCGGGTGCCAGAACACCTGGAAGCCGAGCTCCTCACCGATCTCCGCCTCGAGGCCATGCTTACGCGCGATGTCCAGATTGATCTCTCGCTCGGGCAGCGTGACGTTTTCGACCACGGTCATGTATTGGAACAGGTCGATGTTGCCGGTGTCCTCGTTGAAACGCGCTTCGAGCTCGCGCGTCGGGCCGAACACCGCTTGAGCAGCTTTCAGGATCGCCGCCTCCATCGTTTCGATCAGGACCTTCTTCTCGATGCCCTTCTCCTGCGCGACCTGCTCCACGATCGAACCGAGATCAACTGCCATGCCGGCTGATTGCGCTGCCATCTCTACCTTCTCCGTGCGGACCGCTGTTTGCGGCCACTTACGCGACGCGGGCCAGAGGGCGCGCCGCTTGCTCGTGAGTCCCTGGACTTCCAATCGAAGACCAAGTGACAATTGTCGATTTCATCGAGGGAAAGCTGGATGAGCTCTCCTCGTTCGGACTGAATGACGACGCGCTCGTCGGGGGAAAGCCCGCTGAGCACGCCGGTGATCACGTACTCGCTGCTGCGAGGTTGCTTGAGCTTCAGCTTGGCAACGCGTCCCGCGAAGCGCGCGTAATCGCCCTGGCTGTACAGCGCACGCTCCACGCCGGGCGAACCGACCTCCAGCCGGTAGCGGTGCGGTATGCAATCGGCGACGTCCAGCGCCGCCGACAGCTCACGCGAGATCTCGGAGCACAGATCGACGGTGATACCGGCGCCAGGCATGCGCTCGGCCGGCTTTTCAATCGTGAGCTGCAGCACCCAACCGCCCCGGTCGGTCTTGAACAGCAGCTCGACCCCGTCCACACGATGCGCGACAAGGATTGGATTTACCGCGGCGAGCACGCGCTCGCGGTCCAGTCCTGGTAGCTTTTCGTGAGCAATCGTCATGGTTTCGGGAGGCGACAGGGCAAAAAAAAAGGACCCCTCTAAAAAGAGCGGGTCCGAAGACTCACCCAAATTGTCGGGGCGCACTTTACCCAACGATTCCGCCCCACGCAAGGCACTGCCGCCCCTCCCGTAAACGCGCCCGTGCCCGTGCCCGTGCCCGAAAAAGCCTCAAGAATTCTCGAGGTTTTAGGGGTAGGCCGAGGTTCCTGGCGCGGGCCCAGCCCGCGCGCGCCGCGCCCAGCTGGGCGCGCAGGACGGGCCTACCAACCAGGCGAACGGATCCGTACGGTTCCCGCACGGACCCGTCGGGCACGGGCACGGGCTCGTTTAGGGGCCCGGGAGTTTCAGGCGAGGTTAGGGAGCGTGACGAGGTCGACGTGCAGGACTTCGCCAGAGAAGGCCATGATTTCGGAGAGGCAGGCGTCGGAGGGACGGCTGGAAAGGCGGATCTTGGCGCAGGCCGCGCGGGCCCCCTCGAAGACCGTGTTGTCGAGCTCCTGCACGTTGATGCCGTGGCGCTTCAAGACCGCCAGCACATTGGCCAGTGCACCCACTTGATCGACATGGCGCACGACCAACTGGTAGCGCGACCAGGAGCTTTCCGCGATGTTCACCACGTTCGGCACCTCGCCCTTGGTCAAAAAGCTGCGCAGGATCCGCACGGTTTCGTTGGCGATGGCGGTCTGGGCCTCGTCGGTCGAGGCCCCGATGTGCGGCACCGCATAGACCAGGCCCGACTCCAGGATCGGGTGCCGGTAGGTCGAGCTGCGTGTCTCGGGCTCCCCGGGCAACACGTCGAGTCCCACCCGCAAGCCCTGCTGCGGGATGAGCTCGAGCAGCGCGTCGTAATCCACCAGCTCGTCGCGCGCGGTGTTCACGAAGAAGGCGCCGGGCCTGAGCTGTGAGAGCACCTTACGGTCCACGATGCCGCGCGTGCGCTCGGTCAGCTCCAGGTGTACGCTCAGGATGTCGGACACCTTGGCGAGCTCGGCCGGGGAGGCGACGCGCGTCACGCCCAGCTCCGCCGCCCTGGCGCTGGTGAGCGAACGGCTGCATGCAAAACAGGAGAGCTCGTAAGCCTGAGCGATTTTGAGCACCGCGCGGCCGACATGGCCCAGGCCCAGGATGCCCAGCGCGCGACCGCGCAGCCCCACCGCACGCGCGAACTCGTTCTTCTCCCAGCGCCCGGCTCGCAGGCTGGCCACTCCGTCCGGCACACGCCGATCCAAGCAGCCGATCAGCGTGAACGTCAGCTCAGCGACCGCGGATGCGTTCTTACCCGGACAATTGGCAACGTAGATGCCACGCTCGCTGGCCGTCGCGACGTCGATGTTCTTCACCCCGGCCCCGGCCCGGATCACCAGATTTAGTGCGCTCCCTCCATCGAAGGCGGCTTTGTTCACTTCGGTGCCGCGCACCACGAGCACATTGATGCCGGCCAGGCGCTGCGGGAGCTCGCGGGCCTCCAGCTCGGGCTCGTAGCTCACCTCCACGCCCAGCGTACGCATCTCGTCCAAGCTGCCCTCGGACAGACGATCGGCCACCAATACTCGCATGGGCCCCGAGACTTATCACGTCCGGGAGCCCATCCCCTAACCTGGGGTGGCACTTACGAGGAGCCTGCGCCTTGGATGGACCAAAACTCGCCGCTGATCAGCACGCCGATGCGCCCGGCACGCTCGGAAAGCCAGGGCGAAAGCTGCAGCTGGGCAGCGGCCGTGAAACGAGCCGGCTCCCCTTCCGGCAGCTCGAGCAAGAGCTGGCCTTCGGCATCGCAGCGGAGCGCGTCGGGGTCCAGGGGCAGCTCCGTGCCGTCGAGCAGCAGCAGCACGGGCTTGCCCTGTACGTCTCTCACGGTCTGCACGAAGCACAGCGCGCCTTCGACGGTCAGGTAGCTCCAGTCGTAGCCATTGTTCAGGATGTAACGGCCATCATCGGGATGGCGCCCGAGCCAAGACGCGAACGCGCGCTGCATACCGGGATGCTGAACCGGCTCGCCGTCGTGCAGGAAGCGGCCGTCACGCGTCAGCACGATCGTGCTTTCGCGCGAGCGACCTGCGGGCGGCGGAAGTCGAAAAAAATCGGGATGGTCACCGGGCTTCATCTGTCGCGTGGTCGTTTGGGGCTCCGGCCCCAAGCGGCGCCCCCGAGTGTAGCGCGGCGCGCGTGCCCGAGCGCGTAGCGCTTCGTCACATCCACTAGGTAGCGGTGCTCGAGCGCGCTTCGACCGAGCAGCATACGGTACTGCATGGCGCTGCGATCGACCAAACCGACCTCGATGCGCTGCTCGCGTCCGCCCACCACGATCCAGGCGCGCACGAACAGCCGCGGCTCGACCTGCCCGGTGCTGCTGCGCACCGGCGCCCGCCGCGTAATCCTGGCCGTTACCGCCACGCGCGCGCTGGAATCGCTCTTACGGAGCCGCACTTCGAAGCGCACGCGACCCCCCGAAAGCTCGCGCACGTTCTCCACATGGAGCGCGCTGGTCCGGGCGCCGGTGTCCACGCGGGCCGATAGCCGACGCACTCCCCAAGCCGGGAAATCGACGTATTCTGCAACGCCTATCACACGGGGGCTCGTAACAGGGCGCTTCAGCATCGACCGAGCGCAGGCTACCCGCCAGGGCGAAAAGTCTCAAATCGACCGACACACACGCGCCGGTCTTGCCATTGCTATAAGGGAGCCGTGCTCGACGAGCTACCCAGCCTGGAGCTTTCGGCGACGGCCGTGGCGCTCGCCCTCGTGGTGCGTGTGGCCGTGCTGCTGCGGCGGGAAGGCGCAGACTTCGTACGCGGCCGTTCTCGCGTGGAGAGCGCGCGGGCGCGCGATCTGGTCGGGCTCGCCATCCTGGCCGGCGCGCTGGTGTACGCAGTGCGCGTCGAGCGAGCCTCGACTTGGTTTTCGACGGCAGTGGGCATTGCCATCGGGGCTCAACTGCTCGGATTTTTTCTGCGTGCGGCGGCGCGCAAGCGTTCCGGGGCGGCGCAGGCCGGCTCGGCCCAGCCCGACGGCAGCGACGAGGGCGATGGCGACGACGAGGCCGAGCAGGACCCAGGAGTCTGCCCGGTTTGTGGGCACGCGTCCCTGATCGAGCTCGTAGACACGGGGCGACTGCTGGGAGGCTTGAGCCAGCTCACAGCGGTAAGCGCGCTGGTTTGCCCGGCTTGCGGGGCGCTGAGCGGTGAGGTCGAGGACGCTGCGAAGATCCCGGTCGGTCCCGAGCACGGCACGGCCCTGCGCACGGCGACCAGCGGCAAAGATCAGGAAGCCCTGGAAGAGCCGGCAGAGCACGACGGCTAGGCCGGCTCTTGCCAGCGGCGCCAAAAAGCGGGAAAGACGAGGGCGATATGGACGCCTCGGGCAGCAAACACTCCAGCCGCGAATACTACGACGCGTTCTCGGTCGATTACGAACGGGAGCGCGGACAGAATGATCCCGGCGGTTATCACGAGCTGCTCGACGAGCTCGAGGCCGAGTACGTGCGCCGCTTCGGTCAGGCTCGCGACGTGCTCGAGGTCGGCTGCGGCACCGGCTTGGTCCTGATGCGGATCCGCGACTTCGCGCACAGCGCCAAGGGTGTCGACCTGTCGCCGGGCATGCTGGAAAAGGCCAAAGCGCGCGGCCTGGACGTGCAGCTCGGTTCGGCTACGGAGCTACCATTCGAAAGCGATCAGTTCGATGTCACCTGCTCGTTCAAGGTATTGGCCCACGTGCCGGAGATCGAGAAGGCGCTTTCGGAGATGGCGCGGGTGACGCGGCCCGGCGGCATGGTGCTGGCCGAGTTCTACAACCCGTACAGCCTGCGCGGCCTCGCCAAGCGGTTGGGCCCGGCCGGCAAGATTGCCGAGGGCAAGAACGAGCACGACGTCTACACCCGCTTCGATTCGCCCGCGCGCGCCAAGCAGCTCACCCCGCCTGGCTGTGTGCTGGTGGGTGCCCGCGGGGTTCGCATCACGATTCCGAGCGCCAGGTTCATGAAGCCTCCGCTGGGTCGCCGGCTGTTCCGTGCCGCCGAGCATGCGCTGTGCGACTCACCGCTCAGTCGGCTGGCAGGCTTCTACGTGGCGGCCTACGAGAAGCGAGGTGCGTCGGCGTGAACCGACCCTCGCCGACCGCGCGCCCCACCAGCTGGTGGCTCTCCGCGCTGCGGCGCCGAGCGCAACGCCTGGATCGGCACTACGACGAGCCACTGCCGCCGATGAGCTTCGCGAGCGACCTCGAGCGGCGCGCAGCCCTCAAATTCTTCAACGCCGCCTTCCGCGCGGAAGAGTCGGGCATTCGCCAGGCGCACGAGCTGGCCAGCGAGGTGCAGCGCTGGGATCCGGAGCTTGCGGAAGTGCTGCGGCTTTACGGCAACGAGGAGGGTTGGCATCGCGAGCTGCTCGGTGACTTCTTGGGCGAGCTGGGCGGCTCGGTGGAGCCCATGGGGCGCGTGACGCGAACGCTGTACGGCGTCTACGCGCGCGCCAAGCGTATGGACAGCATCGTGCTCTCCAATCTGATGTTCGAGACCATCGGTTCGACCACGTATCGCATGGCGCTGCGCAACGTGTCGCAACCGGCGGCCCGGCGCATGCTGGCGATCCTGACGCGCGACGAAGCGTTCCACGTGCCGCTCAACGTGCACTTCTTACGGCGCGTGCTGGAGCACGAGCCGACTAGCCCGGCGCGGCTGCGCCGGCTGTACCTGGCCCTGTTCGTGTCGCTCGTGCTGCTGCCGCTCGCCAGCCGTCCCAAAGCCCAAGCCTTCGACGGCATCAGCACGCGCGCCTTGATGCGAGCTTACGCACTGGAGCTCGGCCGATTGTTCGCGCGCGAGCACGACTTACGGCTCACGCCGCCCAAGCTGCTGCTCTACCTGCTGCGCATCACGCCGTCCGAGCTGACGCGTGACGCCGAAGCCTCTCCGACCAGCGTGGAGGCCGCCGAACGCGCCGTCGACCGCGAGAACGTTACCGTTACGGCGCTGTAAGATCGAGAGAACAGGGAGGCGGGAAGACGGGGAGGTTTGGGTTGCGCCCACCGGTAGGCACGCGGTGGACACGAAACGGATTCGTGCGACGTCGGGTTCACTCGCGTGAACGGCGAAATCCGCCCCGCGGCCGAGAGACTGTGAGGAAGTTCGAGGAGCCTCGTCGTGACGCCGGTTGTTGCGCAATCTGGGAGCCTCGCGGGTTGTTGTAGCAGAGGCTCACGATGAAAAAGTCCAACCTGCTCTCCGCGGTATGCTGTTCCATTCTCATGGCATGCGGCCCTGCCCAAGAGGTCGAAGACACGAAAGCCGTCCAAGTCGCCGTGAAGGGGGGAACCGAAACTACACGGCGAGCGGTCGTCGAGCTGATGGGCGCCGGTTGCACCGGCGTGATGATCAGCCCGACCGTGATCCTGACGGCCGCGCACTGCGTGGACAACTACGTGCCGGCTGGCCAGGTGGAGGGCGTGACCACGGATCTCGATGTGAGGTACAAGTTTCCGGACGGCACCAAGCGCTGCATCTCGGCCCCTGCCGGCGCGCTCGGCTGCGCCGGCACTCCGATGCGTGTCGTCATTTATGGGCAGAACCCGCATCCGCACCTCGACGCGGCATCCGATTTGGGTCTCATCATCACCTCCACGCAGTGGCGGGGAACAGCTGAGTCCGACTATGCCGACATCTACATGGACACGATGTCGGCCTACGACCGGCTTCAGCTCTACGGATACGGAGACAACACCGACTCGGGCGACGGGTTCGGCGTGTTGCGCACGGGCACCATGGAAATCGAGTGGTACGGCAGCCAGCACTTCATCATGATCCCGCGCGCCGCGCGCGACTGCACGGGGGATTCGGGGAGCCCATGGATGGTGTACGAGTCCGTCACTCCAGGTGAGGCCCACGTGGTAGGCATCCACTCCAACCACGACGGGACGACCGGCGCGTGCGTCGATTACGAGGACGACGCGCGTGCCACTCGGATCAGCGGCAAGATGGCCTGGATCGAGGAGAAGCTCGGCTATACCTGCGCTGATCGCGTTTCACCCGCGACCAAGCGCAAGCTGAAGCGCTGCTCATGGGCGCCACCGAGCTGTAATACACCAATCGAGGAGCAGTGGGCCCACGTGCTCGGCGCGTCCGGAAGCGGCTGGAGCTCCTCGTGGGGCGACCCAGCCACCGAGCCCGTCAATCGCCGCCTACGGCTGTCGTACGACGACGTCGTGGGGCGCGACCAGCCGATCGCCGGTAGTTACTTCATCAGCCACGAGTTGACCCTCTCTGGCGGGACCACCTTCACTCCCTACCCGTATGTGGCCGCCACAAACCTGCCTTCCATCCGCCGTTCGGGCGCCGACATGCAACTCGGCGGCGCGAGCTACGGCGGGACCTGGAGCGACCTGCTACCAGCGGGCTTCGCTGGCAAGCGCGTGCCGGGCGTGTTCAACGCCCGCGTTACGACGTACGTCAAGGCGGCGTCGCGCCAGATGGCCATGAAGGTCGAGGCAGGCGGTAAGGTCTATCGGTCCGGTTGGGGGAGCTACACCGCGCCGGGAACGGACCTGTCCAGATTCCAGTTCGTCGGCGAGAACATCTCCGAAGTATACACGGGCACCAACGACTACGTGTACGTGGGGCGGCTAGCAGGTTGCGCCGGGGTGTCCGAAGGCGACATCGACGCACGCTATTCCCGGTGAAGCTGCGAGCGAGAGCGCATCATCGATGCGGGGGTGCCCAACGGCGGCGCTTGCCGCCGTTCAGCAAGGCTTCGCGCTCCGAATAAGCTCCGAGCCCGCCGCCCATCGACGCGCTCGGAGCACGACTCAAAGTCGAGCCAGTCTTCAGGGCTGTTGTGTATACGCCCAAGGTCGCCCCGCACGGGGTCTTGGCTTACGACTCCCCGCTGCTCGGCGCGGTGACGCGCCTGTTCGTCGACTCCATACTGGGCTGGTATCAGCGCCACCTGCGGACCAGCACGCGTGAGCTCGCGCAGAGCGCGCGATCGTCGCCGTGCAGCGCGCGTCCTCCGACTTGAAGCTCAACTCGGGGCGATCGTGCGCCGAAACCTGCAGGCATTCGGGGTGTCAGAAACGGCCGATGACGTTCAGGCCGCCGCCGCTGCTGTCGAAGTAGGGCGCGTACGACACGTTCGCGCCGGATTTCTTGGGCGGCGGAGTCGGAGCGAGGAGCTCAGGAGGCAGCGGTCGGGTGCGCGTCTCGTGGTACTCGGGCACGTACTCGAGCTGTGCCTGCAGAATGCCGCCCAGCGCCACCGCGCTGAATGTCCAGAACGTGATGGTGCGAGCCGTGCCCCAGCCGGAGATCGTATCGTTGAGGGCGGCCTCGATGACCTTCTCGCCTCGACGTCGTGACTCATCGGCTTGAACGACGAGCCGTGACTGTACGATCACCGACGCGATGCTGACTCCAATCAGCGCCGCCTCGCTCACCATCAGCGCATAACCGAGCGTTTCTTGCCGATTCTGGATCTGGCCGACACCGAATGGCAAAAGCGACAGGATGCGCCGATTCTTGACCACCACCGACTCCTGCTGCGCCAGCTTCTCGAGCGAGCGCATGCGGCGACGATCTCGCGCCAGGGCCTGCTCGCGTAGCTGCGCCTCGGCCTGCGCCTGCTTGATGCGCGCCTGCTCGGCCGCGCGGATCTCGTTAACCAAAGAATCGCGAACCTTGAGGAAGCGCTGCACCACCGGCTGCGGGAAGACCAGGCTATCCGGCGGTTTCATGGTCGGGTTCTCGTGGATCGCGGCACGTAGCGGCGCCTCGGCCGCGTCGGGGTGCCCAGCGCCGATCAAGCAAGCGGCCCAGTACACGCGCGCATTTTCCACGATGGCCGCCTGCTTGAGCGGCGCCTTGCCGAGCGGATCGAGCAGACGCTCGATCTCGCTGCTGCATTCGGCGTACTTACCTGCGTCATACAAACCGACGACCCGCGCCAGCTCCGCCTCGTCGCTCAAGCGGTCGTCAGGCTTTTTGGGTGCCTCGGTTGGGGCGGGCGTTTTGGCACCCGGCGCGGTTCGTTTACCCGAGGGCACCGCCGGCTTCGCAGCGGGCACGGCGCTCGGCGACTCGCTCGCCGGCGAAACGCCCGGCGCGCCCGGCGTACTCTGCGCAGCCGCACGAGACGACAGCAGCCCCAGAGCGCTTACGAGCACGACCGCTGTCAGGGACCTCTGCATTTCGGACGCCGGAACCTCCCCCGGCACCGGGTCAGGGACCAGGGAAACTGGAGGTTCGTCCGGGCCTTAGCTCCACGTCAACCTGTATCGGAGCCTGCCCGGACTCCGGCGACGGATTGACCGTGCACTTGAAGGGCAGCCTGGCCTTTTGCATGTTGATTTGCCGCTGTTCCCCGAACTTGCTGAAGCTCAAGCCCACCTCCGGGCAGGTGGCGGTGCTGAGGGGTGGGCCGCGGAACTCCAGCGTGGCTGGTCGCCACTTGATCACGCCCACCACCTGCTGCGGCTTACCGCTGCCGTCGGGTGGCTTGATGGTGAGGAACTTCGGCTCCGGCTGTTCACAGCACTCTTCGTTGGGGGGCTTGAACACGAACGAGTGTTCGCCGACCGGAATGTCGTGCGGCACGCCGAACCAATTTTCGAAGGGCTGCCCATCCATGAGCACCGTGGCGTTCGCGGGCCCGACCACCACTACCTGCACGCTGCGGGTTCCGGTGGTTTCCGGTTCTTTGGGGGTGTCCACGACCGGCCTCTTCTTGCCCTTGCCCTTGCCCTTGGGCTTTTCGACCTGGCCGGCGCTGTCATCGTGCTGGGCAGCCGGGAGCTGCGCCGGACCCTGGGGCTTATTGGCAGCCGCTGCGGACGCGGCAGGCTTACGCTGGTCGGTGCCCCGGATCTTAGCGACCAGCTTGAACACGCCGCCCAGCACCGCCGCGATGATCAGGCTCCCGGTCAGGATCACCAGACCCTGCACGACCGCGCGCCGGAACCGCTCGTTTCTGGCCAGCGACGAGACCTCGGCGATGAGGTCTGTATCGTCGGGCCGATACGCCAGCGCCCGGTTGAAGCTACTGGTGGCGGCCGGCACATCGCGCTCCTGCCGCGCCTTGCGACCGCGCACTACGAGCGCCGTCACGACGCGCTCTTCGAACTGTGGCCGGTAAGCCTTGGCGTCCTGCAAAAATGCGCCGATCTCATGGGCCGGCTCGTCGAAGCCGAGTAGCTTCAGCTCCGCTCGCAAGGCTTCCGCGACCTCGAACGTCGAGGCGTAGCGATCCTTGGCGTCCTTGGCCAGCGCGTGATCCACGATCGCTCCGAGACCCGAGCCGATGGTCGGCCGCGCACGCTCGCTGGGCGCGAACGCGCCCTCCAGCACACGCCTCAGCACTTGCGCCGGGTTCTTCCCGTCGAACGGCAGCTTACCCACCATGCACTCGTACAGCAGCACACCCAGACCAAAGACGTCGGAACGGGCGCTCACGTCGCCGCCTTCGATCTGCTCCGGTGCCATGTGCGCGGGTGAGCCCAGCACTTGGCCGGTCGAGGTCACGCCTTGCGCGTCCAGCAGCTTGGCGATGCCAAAATCGGTGATCTTGACCAATTTGTCGTGGTGCTCGTCGCTGCTGCGCCCCTCCGGCACGTTGCGCAGCAGCACGTTCTCCGGTTTCACGTCGCGGTGGATCACACCCAAGCCGTGCGCGTGGTCGAGCGCCAACGCGATCTCGATGCCGATGGCGGCTGCAACTTCCGGCGGCAGGTATTGCTCGTCAGTGAGCAGCTGCCGCAGCGTCTTGCCCCGTATCAGCTCCACCACCAGGTAGCGCTCTTCGGCTTCGTCCTCCGAAACGTCGTAGACCTCGACGACCCCCGGGTGCTTCACCTTGGCGACCGCGCGCGCCTCACTCGCGAAGCGCTGGCCAACCTCTTTATTCTCGCGCAGATGGCGATGGATGATCTTGACCGCGACCTCGCGTCCCAGGCGTTTGTCGCGCGCGCGGTACACGGTGGCCATGCCACCATGCCCGATCTCCTCCAGGAGCTCGTACTTGTCGAGCTTGGGAAACGAACTCTCTTGCGCGGCGCTCAGTCAGACCTCCGCCGCGCGCCTCTCATGGAAGCTGCTCCACACGCACTGCATTGGTCGCTCCGCGCACCCCGACGCGCGCACCGTAGATCATGACGTAACGTTCGCCGGACTTCACCAGGCCATTGTCCATCAAGAACTGGCTGGTGTTCCGCACCTGATCTTCGAGAGTACTGGTCTTGCCCACGAGCGCCCTAGGAGTGACGCCCCAATATAGCGCGAGCCGGCGCAGCGTGCGCTCATCCGAAGAAAACGCGAGAATTGGCGCGGTTGCGCGGGCCTTGCTGACCAGGCGGCTGGTGAGACCCGTCTCGGTAAGCGTCACGATTAGTTTGGCCCCCACCTCGCGCGCGATAGCGCAGGCGGCGTGGGCGATCGAGTCGGGCGTGGTGTGATCCGGCTCGGACGGCACTGGCGCGAAGAAGCGGCTGCCCTCCGCCTGACGGATGATGCGGTCCATCATGCGGCAGGACTGCAGTGGAAACTTGCCGCTGGCCGACTCGGCCGACAGCATTACCGCGTCGGCGCCGCCAAACACCGCGTGCGCCACGTCGCTGGCTTCGGCGCGCGTGGGGCGCGGTGACTCGACCATCGACGCCAGCATCTCGGTCGCCACGATCACGGGCTTTCTGTGAATACGGCAAGTACCGATGATCTGCTTCTGAATCACGGGCACGGTTTCGGGCGGCAGCTCCACGCCCAGATCGCCGCGCGCTACCATCGCGCCATCCGAGGCGCGCACGATCGAATCCAGGCGCTCGACCGCTCCCGGCGTCTCGATCTTGGCGATGATCGGCGTCGGCTTACCCTTGCGCTCGCAGATCTCGCGCAGCTCCTGGACCTCTTCGGCGCGGCGCACGAAGGACAGCGCCACGTAGTCGAGATCCATGCCCAGGCCGAACTCGAGGTCCTTCTTGTCCTTTTCGGTGAGCGCAGGCAGGCGCAAGCTGCCGGACGGCAGGTTGACACCCATCTTGGGGCGCATCGGACCGCCGTGCTCGACGCACAGCTCCACGCGATCCCCCCGCACACCGAGCACGCGCAGCTCCACCTGTCCGTCGGAGAGCAGGATGCGGTCGTCGGGGCGCACGTCCTGCGCCAGCGGCTCGTAGGTGATGGCGATGGTGTGATCGTCGCCGACGTCGCCGGCGATCATGTCCACGCGGTCGCCGTTGTTGAGCACGGCCGGGCCCACCTTGGCGGTACGGATCTTCGGACCGCACAGGTCCTGCAGCAGCGCGACCTGCTTGCCGAGCGCGGCGCTTTCCTGTCGGATCATCTCGATGCGCGCCGCGTGCTCCTCGTGAGTGCCGTGCGAGAAGTTGAGCCGCGCCACATCCATTCCAGCTTCAATCAATCCGCGGATCCCCTCACGGCTCTCGACGGCAGGTCCGATGGTGCAAACGATCTTGGCGCGGCGGGATATCATCGAGGGCTAGTCCGGATTGCTGGGGGATTTGGCCGGCGCGGGGAGCGCTCGGGCGGGATCGAGCATGCCACACCTTCGGCCTGGCCGTGGTAGAGGGACGCCATGACTGGATTTCGACGCGATGCGCAAGACAGCGCGGTCTTGGGCTCGGTAAGGCTGGCGCAGCTGAGCCGTGAGGCGAACGTCGAGCTACCGGCCTACGTCTACGACGTCGATGGCATGACCGAAACACTGCGGTCACTGCACCACGCCTTCGGCGATGCGCCGCACGTGGTGGCCTATGCGGTCAAGGCCAACAGCGCGGGAACGGTCGTTCGCGCCTTCGCGGCCGAAGGGGCCGGGGTCGACGCGGTGTCGGGCGCGGAGGTGGAGCTCGCGCTCGCCTGCGGCGTACCAGCCAGCAAACTGGTCATGAGCGGCGTGGCCAAGACCGACACCGAGATCGACCTGGCCCTGTTCAAGGGCATCCTGGCGATCCAGGCCGAAAGCGTGGAGGAGCTAACGCGCATTCTGGCGCGCGCCAAAGCCACGGGCCATCGGGCCGACGTCGCCCTGCGTGTGAATCCGGGCATCGAGATCGATTCGCACTCGCACATCGCGACCGGCCACGACACCGCTAAGTTCGGGATCAGCGAGAGCGACCTCGGAGCGGCCCATGCAGTGATCGATGGTTCTGAAGGACACCTGGCCCAAGTCGGCATCTCCGTGCACCTGGGATCCATGTTGACCACGACCGAAGCGTACGGACGTTCGGCCCGGAAGCTCTGCGATCTGGCGCGGGAGCGGCGCCGTCACGTCTCGACGCTGCGCTACGTCGACTTCGGCGGCGGTTTCGGCATTGACTACGGGGGTGCGCCGAGCGTGCCGCCCTCCGAGTTCGCACACGCCTGTGTGCGCATCCTGCGTGACTCGGGATTGTCGGATCTGACCATCGTGGTCGAGCCGGGGCGGAGCCTGGTGGCGCCGTATGGCGTGCTGGTCGCGCGCATCGTGCAGACCAAGCGCAGCGCCGCGGGGCAATGGGTCATGATCAACGCCGGCATGAACGACCTGATCCGCCCGGCCCTCTACAGCGCCAAACACCGCATCGAGCTACTGGAAAGTGCGCCGCAGGGCCCGCAGTGGCGCGTGGTCGGACCGGTGTGCGAGAGCAGCGACGATTTCGGCAGCCATGCGCTCGGGCCAGAGCCGTCGGGGCTGGTCGCAATTCGGGACGCCGGCGCCTACGGCTACGTGATGTCGAGCGAGTACAACGGACGCGCGCTGCCGAGCGAGGTGTTCGTGCGCGGCGGCAGGATCGTATCGATCAGTCGCAGCCCGGGCCGTCAGGCCTGGCTCGAGCGCCGCGTCTCGGCGTAGTGCGCCAGCGCGTGCAGGCTTACTTGCAGTCGGCGAGCCCCTTGGCCGTGCTCGGGTCCACGGTACCGGCCACGATCTCTTCGGTCGAGAATTGCTTTTTGATCTTGTCCCAGCGGCAGCTACAGCCCTTCTCGAGCGACGAGTCGCCCTTGGTGCAGGCGTTCATGAAGTCGAATTTGGCGACGTCGGCTGGGAACTTGCCCTTGCATTCGACGACCATGGCCTTTTTCGGCTCCTCGAGCTTGGCCTCGTTCGCTTCACCGATGAAGTCGGCGTAAGGAGCCTTCTTGCGCAGACTGGTCCAGGCGCAGGTGCAGTACGCAGACTTGCGCTCATCGCCGGCCACGCAGCCGCGCATGAACCCGTCCTTCACGTCCTCCTCGGTGAGCTTCGAGGCGCAGGCGGAGGTGGTCCTCTTCTGCAGCTCCGCCAGCCGGGGATCACCGGGCGCGAGCGGCTTGGACAGATCCGCGTCCTTGAACACCGCCTTGAACTGCTCGAAGCCGCAGTTACAGAACTCAGGAGAGCGCGATTTTTGTGCACACGATTTCATGAACCCTTCGCGCTCATCCTCGATATTGCGCGGCTGTTCGGAAGCTGGCTGCGATTCGGACGGGGCTGGCTCCGCGCTGGCGGCCGGCTCGCCGGCAGGCGCTTCCGCCGGTTTAGGACCACCGCAGCCGAACAAGGCAAGACCCAGGGTGGCAGGACCGATGGCGAAAAAACTGTGCTCGCGTAGCATGGCCGCCACCATATCACCTGTACCCTCGGCGGGAGGTTACCCCGGGGCCGAAGGGGGTGCCACCCCGCGAAAGTGAGGCGATTACGAGCCGCGCTTGATCGGATTCGCCGGCGGATGCTCGGGCGCCGAAGCGCGCCCACTGCTCGAAGGGTTGGGCGTCGGGCTGCGCATGGCGGGGCCACGCGCGCCGCTGCTGCGACTGACGCTGCCGGCGCTCGAGCGACCGACGCTCGTCGGCGCAGGCGTCATGCCGCGAGGCGGAGGCCTCGAGCTGCGCAGCGCCGGATTCGTAGTGGACGAATCGAGCCGGCGCGCGCCACTACCGCGACCGGGCGGAATCGAGCGCGTGCGATAGACCTCACCGTCGACCACGACCTCCACCCCGAGCGAACGGCAACGCCGCGCCAGCCGCTCGAGATCGATACCCGCCACCAGCAACAAGCCGGAAGGCGGTGAAGGGTCGATGAACAGATCTTGCGTCTGGCGGCGCGTGCGCAAAAGCTCCCGCACCTCCGGATCCTCGACCCACAAGAAGCCCGAGGTGATGACGAACTCCGCTCGCCCGATCACTGCGCTGGCTTGAGCCAGGGTGCGCGCGATCGGATCCGGCAAGACTACCACCAGCTCCATGCGCGCCTGGATCACGTCGGCCTCGAAACCCGCGCCGAGCGCCAGCGCCAGCGTCTGAGCCGTGATCAGCACGTCCAGCGTGCCCGTCACGGCGCCGACCTCGACGAATGGCGACAGAGCCAGCACGTGCCCGGTCTTGGTCAGCGGACCGATGCGCAGCGCCTGGTTGTCGGTGAAGCGACTCTGATCACTGCTCGACTTGGGCGAGGTGCTGACCGGAACCGATTCCGAAAGGAAAGCCCGACCGCGCGGCGTGATGCGCAAGGTCGGGCCAAGCCCATCGTTTTCATCCGAGTCCGCGTCACCGATGTCGACCACGCCGAGGGCCTGCAAGCTCTCGAAGGCGATGCGGCGGGCCACCTCAGCAGGCGTGAGCGCCTCCACGTTGGCGCGCTGAGCCCAGCGCTGAATGAGCCGCGCCAAGCCCGGCGCCCGCGCATCCGAGCGCACGTAGCCGGCGATGGCTTCCCAGGGCACCCAGCGTCCATCGCCCAGCTCCTGCAGCGCCTCGAGCACCAGCTCCCGAACGCTGCCGACCGCGCTCGCCTCACGGGTGCCATGGGCGACCCGCATGACCTCGCCATCGGGCCGTGCCTCATCCCAAGCGCCGCCCCGCCGCCAGGCCTCGAACAGCGCTCGACCCAGCATCTGCACCTCGTGAGAACCGGGAGGTGACGCTACACTGACGGCAGACGGATCCCAGAGGCCGATGGCGCGGCTCAGCGCCGCGATGAAGGCAACCCGCTCAGGCTCCTTACCGAAGCGGGTCGATAACTTGCTGATAAGAGAGCGCGGGGTGCCGATGTCCGCCCGCAGCTCCAGCGACGGGTCCCGCACCGTGATGGCCATGGCGAGCGCCAGAGCCGCGGGGTCCTCGGCGAAACGAGCCCGGCGCGGCGCGTGGTCGTCCGCCAGCACGAAGTTTCGGATCTGGTGGCGCTGCGTCTCGCGCTCGGCGCGCCGCCCCGCACCGATGATGGTCGCCACCTCGCCGGGGATGATGTGGCGATTGGGATGTATCGGAATGAGATAGCCGCGTCTTTCCAGGGCAAAGCCGACGCCGCGACGCGAAGGTGTGGCGCCGGTGGCGCCGCGCAAACGCAGGGGTTCCCGCTCCAGATCGAGCAGCTCGTCGGTCTCCACCTCCCCACCCACGGTATCGACCGCGGTGAGCAGCTTGCGCTCCAGAGGCGCCAGCTCATCGAGCTCGCCGGCCAGCTTGACCGGGTCAATCAAGACCTCCCAGGCGGGCTCGAGCGCCAGCGCCATCGGCGGGGTAGCGGGCCGGCCCAGGTAATGGGCGGCGATGCTGCCGGCCACGTCCTGGCTCACCTGAGACAGCAGGGCTCTGACGCCCCGCGGATCCTCACCCTCCCAGCTGCGCAGCTGAAGCATGAAGGCAATGGGCAGCAGCAGCTCGACGCCGCGTTGCGCGCCGCGAACGAACACGATACCGCGAGCCACCAGCGGCTCGACCGCGGGAGGTAGGCCGCTTGCCACCAGCACGCCCCTGGCCTCGGCGATGCGGTACAGCAGCTCCCGGGTCGGGCCGGGCAGCAGGGAGGTGTCGCGGATCTCCGGAAGCTGGAGCAGCATCCGAGCGACCTGAGAGGGCACGTCGATGCGCTTGGCTTCGTCAGTTCGGATCTTGAGCCGGGCGATCAGCGACTCGAGCTCACGCTCCGGCAGGACGCGCAGCACGTCCACCAGCCGGATGGCCACCCCGGGCCTATCCGTCGGTCCGCTGTCCTGTCGAGAGTTGCTCATAGATCTAGATAGCAGACCGCGAAAACCCAGCCCTGTCCACTCGCTCCGTAACCCTTCTGTGTTGTGTCCGCCAGAGTTTTCGCTCGCTTTCGCGGCGAAAACTCTTTCCTTTCCAGGTTTGTCGGTGGGGCCCCAGCCCCACCTTGGGGTTTCGCTCGCTTTCGCGGCGAAAACTCTTTCCTTTTCCTGGTGTCGCGGGGGCCCCGGCCCCGCTCTCCGGGCTATGGGACGGCGCTTTTGAGCTTGAAAACGGCTCGGTTGGGGCTTTCGCGGGGTAGACGCCTTAGACCCGTCCCCGGCCGAGACTTGGGGGCGAGAGTGGACTATCCACAACTTGTCCAAATGATCCTGAGAGATCCGGTCCGCTGTCCCGTTGGCAGTTGGGGCCCCAGCCCCAACTGCGGGAGGCGCCATTCATGATCCTGCGCGACCCCGTTCACGGACTGGTTTCCTTCGAGACGGAGGAAGAGGCCATCGTGCCGGCGCTGCTCGAGGCGCGGGAGCTGCAGCGTCTGCGCCGCGTGCGCCAGACCGGACTGGCGTCGCTGGCCTACCCTGGCGCCGATCACACGCGGTTTGCTCACGCTATCGGCTCGGCCTGTGTGATGACACGGCTGATACGGCGCCTGCGTTCAATCCACGATGCGCTCCCATATTGGCAGCGCCTCACCACAGAGCGCGCGCGCGATGCGCTGGCCGCGGCCCTCTTGCACGACATCGGTCATGGCCCGTTCTCGCATTTGTTCGAGCAGGTGCTACCCCACGCCAAGCACCACGAGGATTGGACGCGCGAGATCGTCCTCGATACGAGCACCGATGTCTCCCGCATCTTGAGGAGCTTCGACCCGGCGCTACCCGAGCGTGTCGCCGATCTGGTGCAGGGCAAGCACGAGCTCACGTTTTTGGCCAAAGCGGTGAGCGGTACCTTCGATGTGGATCGCTGCGACTACCTGCTGCGCGACGCGCACGCCACCGGTGTCAACTACGGCTCGTTCGACTTGGACTGGCTGCTGCGCAGCCTGCGCTTCGGCGTGCCGCGTAGCGACGCGGCGCCGCCGCTCGCCATCGATGGCGCCAAGGGCATCCCGGCCATCGAATCCTTCCTTTTGGCGCGCCTGTTCATGTTCCAGCAGGTCTATTTCCACAAGACCGAGCGCGCCAGCGAATGGATGCTCTCGCGCATCCTGGAGCGAGTCGGGCGCCTTACCCAGGACGGCACGCGGCTCGCTACGATCCCGCGAGCCATCAGCGAGATCGCGGTTACCGGCCAGACCTCGCTCGGGCATTACTTGGCCCTCGATGACGCCACGCTGTGGGTGGCGCTGACCAGCTGGTGCGAGGTGCCCGATGCGATCCTATCCGACCTGTGCACGCGCTTTTCCGCGCGCAAGCTGTTCAAGACGTACGAGCTGTTCGGCGAGCAGGCCACGCCTGCTGCGCGCCTCGAAGCGCTCGAAAAGGCGCGCGACATCGCCAGCCAGGCCGGCCTGGATCCGGACGTCTATGTCGGTCTCGATGCCGCTTCGACGGTGGCGTTCGACGACTCCGAGGATCCGCTCACGGTGGTGTTCCCCAATGGCAAGAGCCGCGCGCTTTCGGAGGTGTCGTTCTTGCTCGGCCGCCTTCGGGGTGAACGCATGGAGCGCGTGCGCATCGTGTTCGCTCCCGAGCTGCGCGAGCGCGTGCTTTTGGCGCTCGCCGCTCCGAGTGAGGCATGAAGGTCGGACAGTTCGTGCCGGCGTGTGGGCTCTTGGCCACGCTGGCGACACCTGCGGCGGCCCAAGTCCAAGAACCTACGCCCGCGGCGCGGCGCCTGCACGCGCCGCTGCCCGGCTCCGACGGCGTGTACGGCCGGTTCGACGGCAGTCTGCAGCTCAGCCTGTCGGCGGGAGCCGAGCTCGAAGCAACTGATCCGCGCGCGGCGCTGCGCCTGGCCGGCCACTACTTGTGGACGGCGGGCGCCTACTTCCGCTACTCGGACGCTTTCGGGGCGGAGGGTGAGCGGCCCGCGCGCGCGCTGTCTTTCGGCGTCGACGTCCGGCCGTTGTTCCTGCCGCGCTTCGCGCTGGACGCCGAACAAGGGCCGGCCCTGCTCGATCTCACCCTGGATTCCTTGTCGCTGACTAGCGGCGCTTACTTTGCGCAGCCGCGTGGCGGCTCGTTCGGTGGCGAGCGCGGCTTCGAGCTAGGCCTCGGACTGGGCGTCCCACTGCTGGCCGAAGCGGCGGGGCCGTGGCTGGAGCTGCGAGGTGAACGGCGCTTCGCCGACGAAGCCGAAAATGCCTGGTTATTCTCGGCATTCTTGAGCTGGCACGCGCTCATCTGGACGACGGAGCCGCAGTAGGGCCCAAAGTCGCAAGCGGCTTGAGCACGCTCTCGCGCCGCGCCTGCGCCACGTGCAGGCCTACCGCCTCGCTCTCGCGCTTCAGGAACTCGCGCACGGCACGATCCAACTGTGGATGGCGCAGCAAGTGGGAGCTGAAGGTCACGGTCGGCTCGAAGCCGCGCGCTATCTTGTGCTCGCCGCCCGCCCCCGGCTCGAACTTGCGCAGACCACGCCGAATGCACTCCTCGATGCCGAAGTAGAAGCAGACGTTGAAGTGCAAGAACGGCACCTCCTGTGTTGCGCCCCAGTAGCGGCCGTACAGCGCGTCCTTACCCAAGAAGTTGAAGGCTCCGCCCACCAGGCGGCCCTGCTGGCGCGCCACCACCACGTGCAGCTCGTCGGGCATGGTCTTGGCGATCTCCTCGAACAGCTCACGGCACAGGTACTGGCGACCCCAGGCGAACTTTTCGACCGTGCTCAGGTAAAAGTCGAACACGAAGTCTATCAGCTCAGGCGTGAGGTCACGCCCGGACAACGCGCGGATCTCCACGTTGCGATCGCGCATCTCGCGGCGTTCCCGGCGCAGCTGGTTGCGCCGCTTGCTGTTCATGCGCGAGAGAAAGTCGTCGAAGCTCTGGTAGCCGGGGTTTTCCCAATGAAATTGCACGCCGCGCCGCTCCGCGTAGCCCAGCTGCTCGAGCGCAGCACTGTCCGCTTCGGGCAGGAACAGCACGTGGGCACCCGACGCCGGTAGCGCCCCGCACAGCTGCGGGATCCCGCGCGCGAACGCCTGAAGCACGCGCTTCTGGTCGACGTCCGGACGCATCAAGATGCGCGGTCCGGTGGCCGGCGTGAACGGCACCGCCAGCAGCAGCTTCGGGTAATAGGGCGTGCGCAGCGCAGTCTCGGAGTGGCGCGCCCAGGCGTAGTCGAACACGAACTCGCCTTCACTGTTCGTCTTCACGTAAGCCGGCGCGACCGCCACGCACTCACCGTGCTCGTGCAGCGAAATGTGTTGCGGCAGCCAGCCGCGATCCTCCCCGACGCAGCCGGTCCGCTCCAGCGCGTCGAGCCAGGCGAACGAGAGGAATGGCGGGCGCTCTGCCGCTAGCACGCTTTCGTAGGTGCCTTGACCCAGCGCGCGCATCGAAGCGTGCGTGCGAAGCTCGAAGCTCGACTCTGCCTCGCTCACAGCCATTTTCTAAGCCGGTAAAAGCCTGCCTCGAGCAAGCGCTCGCCGAGCGGTCGGAACTGCAGCTCCTGCGCGTCGACCTCGCGCGTGCGCTTCAGATCCTCTCGAAACGAGGCCTCGAAGAGCTGCGCCAAGGAGCCGTCGAGCACGCTGGCGTTGACCTCTAGGTTGCGCCGCACCGACATGTAGTCGAAGTTGAAGGTGCCCGTGGTGCACCACTCGCTGTCGATGACCGCGGTTTTGGAATGAAACATGCCCTCTTGCCACTCGTAGATGCGCACGCCCGCCTGCAGCAGCCGGGCGTACTGCGCGCGCCCCGCGAACTTGACCGGCTCGACGTCGCTGTGCGCGGGCACGATCACGCGCACGTCGACGCCGCGCTTGGCGGCGCTGATAAGGGCACGGCGCACCGAACCGTCTGGCACGAAGTAGGAGTTGGAGATGTAAGCGCTGCGCTTGGCCGCATACAGTCGCGTCGCGTAGTCACGCGCGATCGCGTGTCGGTGCCTGAAATAGCGCTCGCCCAGAATCCTGACCGGAACCAGCGCCTCGCCAGGCGCGGCAACATAAGGCTCGGCGTTCAAGTGCATGATCGACGGCAGGTGGTGACGCCGCCAGGCGCGGTGAAAACAACGCGACAGACCAGCCACGGCAGGGCCGGCGATGCGCATCATGTCGTCACGCCAGCCGCCGCCCCCGTCCTCTTCGAGCGGCGCCCATTGGTTGGCGAGGTTGAGGCCGCCGGTGAAGCCCACGTTGCCATCGACAACCAAGATCTTGCGGTGATCGCGGCGCGACAGCTGCGTGAAGGAGAGGCGAAAACGCCGGCGCCACGGTGCAACCGGATTGTATTCGAGCACGCGAGCACCTTGCGCCTCGAGCTCCGCGAACATGGCTCGGTCGGCGGTGATCGAGCCCACCGAGTCGTAAATGATCGCGACCTCCACGCCGCGCTGACACGCGCGCCCCAGCTCCTCGGCGAAGCGCCGTCCGACGAGGTCCGAGTCGAACCAGTACATTTCGAGGAGCACCTGCCGGCGGGCTTGCGTGATGGCCTCCAGCATGGCGGGAAAGGCTTCCCGGCCGTCGCGCAGCAAACGCACCGCGTTGCCGGGGACGAAGCGCGCTCGGGCCCTGCGAAATCGGAGCGGGACGCGCGGCTTCGGCATCGTCTTCAGGCAAGAAGATGCGGGCATTGTCGAGCCGTGGCAAGCGCCACCGGGCGAGCGCTATGTTTGCCCCATGCCGAGCTCTTGGCTGCCGGACGCCCGCCTCGTGGCAAGTGTCGCCGTGGCACTCGCGGGCGCGCTGGCCTGCGCGCAGGAGCGCGCGCCCGCACCGGCCTACCCGACCTACGGCCCTCCGGCTCCGGGCGCGCCGGCTCCCGGAGCACCAGCCGGGCCCGGCACGGCTCCAGGCACGGCGCAGCCGCCGGTGAACGGAAGCGATCCGGTGAACGCTACCGACATCGCGTTTCTGCGCAAGCGCGCCGAGCAGATCCTGGCCGAGCTCGTGGCAGCGTTGCCGCAGCCGCAGCAGGCGCGCGTCAGCGGCATCCCGCTGGTGGTCGATGCAACGCCGGGCGAGGTGAATGCGTTTGCTTCGTGTAGCGGCTCGCGTTCCGCCATGGCCGTCAGTGACGGCCTGCTCCAGATCGAGTCACAGCTGGCGCGCTTTCGCGCCGCTGACGAGCTCGGCGGTACCAACAAGGTCGGCGAGTACATCGCCATCATCGCGCGCGGCGCAGGGCCGGGCCGGCCGCTGCCGGTGGCGCCGGCCGGCTTCGTAGACCCGCGCATCGATCTCGATCCACGCAAGCTGGCTCGCCAGTACCAGCTGCTCGACGAGCAAATCGCGTTCGTGATGGGCCACGAGCTCGGCCATCACTACCTGGGGCACTTGCCCTGCACCGCGGGCGGCGGCCTCACGCTGGCCGAGATCGGAGCGCTACTCTCGAGCGCGGTGCCCGGCTTCAACCAACCGAACGAGCTCGCGGCCGACGTGGTCGGCACGAGCAACCTGCTGACGATGGGCGCCAGGCGCACCGACTACCGACTGACCGAGGGCGGGGCGATGCTGACCATGCAGTTCTTCGCCGGTCTGGACCAGCTGACGCCCGCCGACATCCTGTTCGGCTTCGAGCGCAGCCACCCTCCGCCGCAGCTGCGCACCCCCGTGATTCAGCAGACCGCCGCCGCCTGGCGCGCAACTGGCGGCCGCGGCCTGCCGATACTGTTCTGAGCCGATGGCGAGCGACACCTCCGACAAGACCGAGCAGCCGACACCCCGACGCCTGCGTAAGGCGCGCGAAGAGGGCGATAGCGCGGTCTCGGTCGAGCTCGGGCGCAGCATCGGGTTGTTGGTGGTACTGGCGGTGCTGCCCGGGCTGCTGGCGGCTATCGCCGCTGGTGCCGGCGCAGCCCTGCGCGCTGCGATCAACGGGGGGGGTCGAGCCGACCCGAGCGGCGCCGCCTGGCTACTGGTGTCGCTGGCCACGCCGCTGCTGGCGGCGGCGGCGGCGGTCTCGGCAGCCTTGGGTCTGATTCAAAGCGGCGCGGCATTCAGCGCCGCGCGCTTCAGGCCGGATTTCTCGCGAGTGGATCCGTTTCAGGGCATCCGGCACCTGATCACGCTCGAGCGGCTGTTTGCGCTCGGGCGCGCGCTATTCGCGGCGCTGCTCATCGGCTTTCTGGCGTGGAGCGTGCTGCGGGATCACGCGCTTGATCTGGCGTCGCTCGCGGGCCGCGGCGAAAGCGTGGCAACCGCGAGCTGGCGGCTTGGGCGGCGTCTGCTGTGGAGCGCGGCGCTGGTTGGGATCTTGCTCGGCGCTATCGACTACTTCTTCGTGCGGCGAGCCTGGCTCCTACGCCACCGCATGACCAAAGACGAAGTCAAGCGTGAGCACCGCGAAGCGGAGGGGGATCCGGAGGTCCGGGCGGCCCGGCGCCGCGCCCATCAAGAGGCGCTGGCCGGTTCGATGATCGCGGCCGTGAAAGACGCCACGGTGCTGATCGTCAATCCCACGCACCTGGCCACCGCGTTACGTTACGATGAGGACCAGGACGAAGCGCCCGTCGTGGTCGCCCACGGCGAGGGGGAGCTGGCACGGCTGCTGGTCGAAGCCGCACACGCGTATGGTGTGCCAGTGGTGCGCGACGTCCCCGTCGCCCATGCGCTACGTGAGCTGGGCCTGGGGGATGAGATCCCCGAGGCGCTCTACGAAGCAGTCGCGGAGGTCCTGCGCGAGCTGCTCGGCCCCCCGACGGACGCAGAAGAGCCGGGCGCCCAGCCCCAATTCGACAAACTGTGACAGTCGTTTGACCCCTTGCTCACGGCGGGTGGGGAGCGGCATACTGATGCGGTGAGCCTGTTTCGCGTGAACATCGTCGCTAAGAACCCCAAGGACGAGGTTCGCGCCACCAGCGCGCTTGAGGTCCTGGTCGACACGGGCTCCGAGCTGACCTGGCTCCCTGCGTCACTTCTCGTCACCGTGGGCATCGAGCCCCGTCGCAAGCGCGTGTTCACGACGGCAACCGGCACCGCGGTGGAACGCACGGTGGGCTACGCCATCCTGGCGGCGGATGGCCACGAAACGGTCGACGAGGTCGTGTTCGCGGAGCCCGGCGATCTCTCGCTCTTGGGTGTTCGAACCCTCGAAGGCTTCGGGGTAACCGTGGACCCTTTGGGGCACCGCTTGGTAGCGGTCAGCACGATCGCAGCGGGCTCGCAGCAGACTTGACGGCGACGCAGGCCCTGACGTGGCGTCTCTAGCCTTCGACGCGCACGCGCTTCTTGATGGCCGCGAGCTCTTCGTCGACCTCGCTGTGCTTGAGCTTCTCGGCGGTGGGTCCGACGCCGGCTTCGAGCGCGCGGAACTTGGCTTCCACTTCTGCGCGGCTCATGCCGCCCGGGCCGGGCTCGTTCAGCACACCGTCGAGCTCGCGCTGCGCCTGGACCGTGGTTTCGACCGCCTCGATCTGATCCTCCATGCGGCGAAACTCCGCGAACGCTTCGCCGCCGACGCGCTTCTCGCCCAGGCCGTCGGCGCTGCCGCCCGCCTTGGCCTGCGCCGCCTGCGCCACCAGGGTGCCTTTCTTGTGCTCGAGCTCGGTCACCTTCTGCTCCATACGCTCGAGCTCCGACTTCATTTCGTGTGCGGCGGCGCGCTGCTGGCCGCGCAGTGCCTCGGCGCGATCGCGCTCGCCGGTGACGCGCTTCCTCTGCATCAGGGCTTCGCGCGCCAGATCATCATCGCCGGTCTTGACCGCCAGCTCGGCGCGATCCGCCCATTTTTGTGCCTCGCGATCCAGCTCATCGAGCTTGCCACGCAGCTGCTTCTCGGCCGCCACCGCGCTCACTACCTCACGGCGCGCGGCGCGGATCTGCTCGTGCATGTCGTGCAGCGTCTGCTCGACCGATTTGCGTGGGTCCTGCAGCCCATCCACCAGCGCGTTGAAGTTCGAGGAGATGACCTTGCCCATGCGGTCGAAGATGCCCATGGGTCGAAATCTGCCATTTTCTGCCGCGGAGCGCCTGGATTCCTCGAGACCCGTTTTCCAGGAAAGCTGGGTCAAGTGCCCTGGGGCGCTTGTCACACGTCTTGTCGGGCTGGGACCCCTGCCCCAGCCTGCTAGGCTCGGGCTCCTCATGGCCGCCCCGGCGATCCGCTGCCAGTCGCTCGTCAAACGTTACGGAGAAAAAGTCGCCGTGGCCGGCATCGAGCTCTCGGTCGAGGTGGGCGAATGCCTCGGCCTCTTGGGGCCGAACGGCGCAGGCAAGACCACCACCGTGGAGATGCTGGAGGGGCTCACGGAGCCCGACTCCGGCACGGTCGAGCTGCTCGGCGTGGCGTGGCGCAAGGGGCAAGACCGCGAGCTCCAAGAGCGACTCGGTGTGCAGCTGCAGGACACACAGCTGGCCGACAAGCTGACGGTCGAGGAGGTGCTGCGCCTTTTTCGTTCGTTCTACAGACGAGGGCGCCGCGTCGACGATCTGATCAAGGAGCTGGACCTCGAGGCGGAGCGCAAGCAGCAGTACTACAAGCTCTCGGGAGGTCAGAAGCAGCGCGTAGCGCTCGGCACCGCGCTGGCAGGCGATCCGGAGCTGCTATTTCTGGACGAGCCCACCACGGGGCTCGATCCACGCGCGCGCCAGACGCTGTGGGCCATCATGCAGCGCTTTCAGCAGGGTGGCCGCAGCGTGCTCATCACCACCCACTACATGGAAGAGGCGGCTGCGCTGTGCGATCGCATCGCGATTATGGATCACGGCAAGATCATCGCGCTCGGCACGCCGCGCTCGCTGGTGGACGGCCTGGGCCTGGTGCAGTTCGTGGAGTTCGAGACCAAGCAAGAGCTGGACGAAGCGGCCATCTCCGAGGTGAAGGCGGTAGAAGCGGTGAGCCGGCGGGGTGAGCGCTACCGCCTGCGCATCGATCGCAGCCTGAGCGCTTTGGCCATCGTCCTGCGCGAGCTCGAGCGCCAAAAGGTCACGCCGATCGGCCTGAGCACACATCAAGCGACGCTCGACGACGTGTTCCTTCACCTCACGGGTCGCGCCCTCACGACCGAGGGCGAAGCGGACCAAGCCAACGCTAACGGCAAGCCGGCCCAGGCGGCGCAATGAGCGACCCCAATGACTCCCCGAACCCGCTGACCGAGCTGATCAAGGCGCGTATCCGCGAATTCTTGCGCGAGCCGGGCTACGTGTTCTGGGTTTTCGGCTTTCCGCTGCTCATGGCGATCGGCCTCGGCCTGGCGTTCCGCTCCAAGGCACCCGAGCCGCCGCGCGTCGCGGTCACCACGCGCGTCCCTAGCGAGACAGCCCGCACCTTGAGCAGTAGCAAGCGCCTGACGACCGAAACGTTGCCACTCGCGGACGCGGAGCGCGCCCTGGCTCGCACCAAAGTCGATCTGTTGGTGGACCAGCCCGACCCAGGCGAGCCGCTGGTCTTCAAGCTCGACACCGCGCAAGAGAAGAGCATGCTGGCGCGCGCCGTCACCGACGATGTGCTGCAGCGTGCCGCCGGGCGCGCCGACCCGCTGCAGGTCAACGAGCAGCGCGTCAGTGAGAAGGGCTCGCGCTACGTGGACTTCCTGATGCCCGGCCTGATCGGCTTGAACCTGATGGGTAGCAGCATGTGGGGCATCGGCTTCAACCTGGTGCTGGCGCGCAAGCGCAAGCTTTTACGCCGCTACGCCGTCACGCCCATGCGCCGCAGCCATTTCCTGCTGTCTTACTTCTTCTCGCGCTCCGCCTTCCTGGTCATGGAGCTAGCGGTGCTCATCGCCTTCGGCCGGCTGGCTTTCGGCACCGAAATCCAGGGCAGTCTCCCGGGCCTGCTCATCTCGTCGGCGCTTGGCGCTTCGGCCTTCGCCGCCATCGGCCTGCTGATCGGCGCGCGCATCTCGAGCACCGAGGTGGCCGGCGGCTGGATGAACTTCGTCCAGCTGCCGATGTGGATCCTGTCCGGTTCTTTTTTCTCCTACGAGCGCTTCCCCGACTGGTTGCAGCTGCCGATCAGGTTCTTGCCGCTCACCGCCGCCAACGACGCCCTGCGCCGCATCTACAACGAGGCCGCCACGCTCGGCGCCGTCAGCTTCGAGCTCGCCGTGCTGACCGCGTGGACCCTCTTCGGGTTTGCGATCGCGATGCGCGCCTTCAAGTGGCATTGACTGCTCCCCCGTCTCCGTAAGGCGCCGTGAGGCCCGTCCAGCGGGATATGGCGGTCGGCGCGGCCGTCTAGCGGGTGAAGGGCGGGTCGATCTTCAGGCTCATGGCATTCATCCCACGGTTACGCACGCCACGGCTCATTGTGAGTCTCGAACGGTGTGGTGCCGCGTGCGCTGCCCTCCGCGCTTTACCTACCTCCCGCTCAGCCTTCCCGTTATCAACTGACGCTTCAGTCCTCGGCCGCGAGGATCTTTCCGCTCCGCACTTCCCAATCCGACGATGCGAAGCCGCTGAGCGAGTCTAGCCTTGCGCGGCACTTCTCAGCCGACGCGCGCCCGCGCAACCAAGGAGCGCCGATGCACAAATTGCGCACCCTTCCCACGCTTGACCGACCGTGCTCAATCGGGTCTAACAAATGATTGGAAGTGTCCGTTGATCCGTCCGGGTCGAGCTCCGCGACGCTCCGGCACTATCTTGAAGTTTGACTACGGAAGATCTGGATGAGGATTAGCATTGCGCTCGGCGCAACTGCGCTGGCCCTGCTGCACTGCAGCAGCGCGGCTGCCCGCTCCGGCTGGCGGCTGGCCTTCGTCCGGCTGCCGCTGCTTCAGCTGTCGCGCGCCGACGCAGTGCTCCTACCATCGCGGCTCTTTTCCGACATCAAGGCCACCAGCTCGCTCGATCTCGAGCAGCGAGAGCTAGCCGCGCGTCTCGGTTGTCCCCCGCCCGCCAGCGTGGGTCCGGCCGGCGCCCAAGCAGTGGCACAAGCTTCGAAACTCACTGGCAAGGCAGCGCAGCTGCTCGGAGTCGACTCGTGGTCATGAAGCGTCGAAGGTTTCTGATTGAAGTGCCAGCTTGTGCGCTCTTACTCGCCTGTTCATCGGCGCGCGAGCACGGTCCCGTCATCTCCCCGTACTCCGAGATTGCGGTCAGCGCTCCCAAGGCGGGTGAGCCTCGGACGATTCTGGTGTTCATGCCGCGCACGCCGCAGGCGCTCGAGGTCTGGACGGGGCTGCGCGATGAGCTGGCTCGTGATTTCAAGCTAGTGGCGGTGGAAGTCGAAGGGCGCGACTCGGTCGACGTGTTCATGCAGGCCATGCGCCGCCATCGCGCCTCGGCCATCGTGCTGATGAACAATCCCACTCTCGCCGCCTACCGCGAGTACCAGGCGCTAGTGGATGTCAAGCGCTTCCCGCCGGCAATCGTGGTCATGACGTCGTTCTTGATGCGGCGACCTAACGCCATCGCCAGTACCGGCATCAGCTACGAGGTACCCCTGATCACGGCTGTTACCAACATGCGCAAGCTCATGGCCAAGCCGATCCACCGCGTCGGCATCGTCGTGCGCTCCAATCTACGCGGATTCGTCGAGCAGCAGCTGAAGATCGCAGCGCGCGAACGGGTGGTAGCGCGCCTGGAACAGGTCAGCGCAACGCCCAACGCTGCCGAGATCAAGCGCGCACTGCGCATCGTCAAGCAGAACGCCGATGCGGTTTGGGTGCTGAATGACGACCACTTGCTCAGCCCACGCCTGATCGCCGAGGGCTGGCTACCGGGAATGAATGAGCGGCCTTGGGTGCCGGCTATCGTCGGCGTGGCGTCCTTGGTAGCACCTGGCACCAACTTCGGCACCTTCGCGGTCTTGCCCGATCACACCGCGCTCGGCACTCAGACGGCCAACATGATCTTGGACTTGGCCGACAACGACTGGAGGCTGAACGCGGACATGGATGTACAATTGCCGCTTTCAACCGTCGCCACTATCGATTTGGTCCAAGCCGAAGAGCGCTTCGCACTGAGGCCGGACGCACTACAGCGCGTGGATCGCGTGCTGCGCTAGAAGATGACCACCGCTGCTTCATCCCGCCGGTCGGCGATGCCGGTTCAGCGCGCAGCAGCGCGGCGAAACAGCCCGTTTAGCGCGGGCAGCAGACGGGTGCGGATCTCGTGCTTGGGCACGACCGCATTGGCCTTGACGCTAGTGGCCAGGCCCTGGAGCTGCTCGATGTCGCAGCTCGAGACCAACACGATGGTGAGAGAGGCCAGGCGCGCGTTGCTGCGCAGCATCCTTGCGAGCTTGTCACCCGACATGGCGGGCATGAAAAGATCCAGCACTACAATGTCGATGCCGCGATCGATAATGACCTGCGTCGCTCCAATCGGCGATGGCAGATCGAATGTTTCGTACCCGCCGTTCTCCAGCACGGAGACGATGAGCTCGCGAGCAATGTCGTCGTCGTCGATGACCAGCGCTTTCATGAGACCAGCCGACACTTACAGCATGACACGAGAGGAACAGGATGTCAGCGCAAGTCAAACGTAGCCTGAAGAGCAAGCTCCTTGCCATCACCGCCAGCATCATGCTGCTGATGAGCGCCGTCATCTTGGGCGCCGTGGCATGGATGAACTACGTTACGGAGAATGAGCGGCTGGCCGACGTGGAACAGCAGATTCGGCAGAGTATCGCCAGTCGAGGTACGACATTGGCGGAGAGTCACGCCATCGCGCTCAAGGGACTGGTAGCGGACAACGCGTTCTCCGACGTGCGTAAACTGGTGTCGCGAGCCGTCGAGCAGGAAGACATGGTCTACGGAGCCTTCATCGGTTCCGAGAATCAGGCGTGGGCATACGTCGCTCCGACCACCAGGAATCTGGAAAAATCGCCGCCGGGGGCCCACCTGGAGCTCAAGATCCCAGCCCGCGATCTCGAGTCCAAGCAGCCGCTGTCGCGCAGCACGATGCTGTTCGGCAAGGCGATTCAAGAGTTCAGCGCACCCGTCAGCAGTGAAGAAGACGAGCGCCTCGGGCGCATCGTCTATGGGCTGAGCACCGAGCGGCTATCGCGTGCCGTCGCTGCAGCCCGCGACCGCTCTGAGAGGGCCCTGGGCCGCGCGCTCTGGACCATCGGCATCTTCGGTATGTTCAGCCTGGGCCTCGGCATTCTGCTAGTGCGCCGTGCGGCGGCCCACATCACCAGGCCGATCGCGCAGCTGACAGCAGCGGCGAACGAAATTGCGAAGGGTGAGCGCGGTATTCGCGCGCAGATTCACAGCGGCGACGAGGTCGAAGTTCTTTCCGGCGCCTTCAACCACATGCTCCAGGCCAACGAAGAGGCCATGGAGCGGCTAGAGGTCACCACCAAGCGAGCCCTGGAGGCAGATCGCCTCAAGAGCGAGTTCTTGGCCAACATGAGCCACGAGATCCGCACGCCCATGAACGGTGTGCTGGGCGTCGTGAAGCTGATGCAGGCGCAGCCGCTCGACAACAAGCTGTGGCGCTACGTGGAAACCATCGACGCCTCGGCCAACGCGCTGCTCACGATCATCAACGACATCCTGGACTTCTCCAAGCTCGAGGCCGGAAAGTACACGATTCAGGACGTGCCATTTCAGCCCAAAGTGGTGGTACAGGAGGTGGCCGAGCTACTGGCTGCCCGCGCACATGACAAGAACTTGGAGCTTGTTTACCGCACGGACCTGACGATACCCAGCTTTGCGGTGGGTGATCCTGATCGCTTGAAGCAAGTGCTCACCAACCTGGTTGGCAACGCCATCAAGTTCACCGACACGGGTGAGGTCTTCATCAACATGACCGTGGCCTCGCGTGACAGCCAGCAGGTCGTGATCAAGATCAGTGTGCATGACAGCGGTGTGGGCATCGACAGCGGGCATTTGCCCAAGCTCTACGACGTATTTTCTCAAGCGGATGGCTCGACGGTGCGCAAGCACGGCGGCACCGGTCTGGGCCTTGCGATCTGTAAGCGCCTATTGAAGATGATGGGCGGCGACATCGAAGTGCAGAGCAAGGTCGGTCAAGGCAGCGTGTTCACGTTCACGGTCACGCTGGGTGTGGACAGCCGTGACATGCCCTCGAATCAGCCGCTGATGGTCACGGGCAAACGCGTGCTGGTCGCGGAAGCCAGTCGCTGGCGTGACATCATCGCCGAGCATCTACAAGTGTGGGAAATGAATCATGAAATGTTGGATCGCGGTTCCGCAGTGCTGGAGGCGCTAGAGCGCGCGCGCACGGCCAAGCAAAGCTTCGATGCGGTAGTGATCGGCAGTGAGCTCGGCGACATCAAGGTTCCTGATCTGATCAGGAGCATCCGCGCCCATGCCGCGTTCAAGACAGTTCCGATCATCGTGCTTTCGAAGGTGCAGGCGGACTCCGGCCTTTCGGAGCTCGAGCGCGACGGCGTGCTCCAGCTGCATAAGCCGATTCGCTTTTCCGAGCTTTACAATTGCTTGGCAAGCTCGGTTTCGAGCATCCGCCAGGCCTCCGTCGCACAGCTCCAGCCGCTGATCCACACGATGAGCAGCAAGAGGGTGCTCGTCGTCGACGACAACGAGATCAACCAGTTCGTGGCGGTGGAGCAGCTCGAGCAGCTCGGCTATCGGGCCGACGTGGCCGGCAACGGGCTCGAAGCTTTCGAAAAAGTCAAGCGCGGAGGCTACGCGGCGGTTCTGATGGACTGCCAGATGCCGGTCATGGACGGTTATACCGCTACCGGTGAAATCCGGCGCTGGGAGGCCGAGCAGGGCGACGGGCGCCACGTCCCCGTGATCGCGCTCACGGCTCACGCCCTGCAGGGCGAGCGCGAGCGGGTGCTCAATGCGGGCATGGACGACTACCTTTCGAAGCCCTGTCGGCCATCCGCTCTCGAAAAGCTACTCCGACTCTATACCCAGAGCGCCGAGGACGGCTCGCCCTCCGACGCGCCTACTGCTGCCTCCCCGGCGGCGACTCCCGAGCTTTCGGACGATCCGCGCTCCGAGAAGCTGATTCGGCTATTCCTGAGCCGGTTTCCCAACCAGCTGCAGGAGCTCGGGAAATCGATCGACAAAGCCGAGGCTCCTGAAGTGCGAGCCCACGCCCACAAGCTGAAGGGCGGCTGTCTCGTGCTCGGCGCCACCATCATGGCGAAGCTGGCTGAAAAGCTGCAGAAAGACGCCGAAGCCGCCAATCTATCCGACGCGCCGCAGCTGGTCGCTGATCTGCGCGCTCACTACCAAACCGTGGAAGGCCTGCTCAAAAAAGAGCTCGCCGAGCTCGAAGCTCGCAAGAAGCCGAGCATTCGTCCGAACTAGCACTACTCGGTCAACTTCATGGCAGAGATGCGGGCCCCTCGAACCAAGCAATTACTCCTCTCGAGCCTCTAGACGTGGCTTGCCAATTGCTCTATGATGATGGGTTGATGCAGCGTGCATTCTTGCGCAAACTAGGCACAGCGCACGCCGAGGGGCGTCTCGAGGCAGGTGGGTCCGAGCGCTTGACGGAGCACAAGCAACCTTCGTCGCGAGCCAGCAGCGACCCGATTGTGATGGCAGAGCGCGTGCTGATCATCGACGACGATGAGATTGTCTGTGAGGCGATGCGCGAAATCCTCGCGCGCGAGGGACACGAAGTAACGGCGGTTCCGACCGCGATCGGAGCGACTCAGCTGATCCTGCGCGAGCACGTGCGGGTGGTCGTCCTGGACATCCACATGCCGTCGATCAGCGGCGACAAGTTGGCGCAGCTATTGCGCAAGAATCCGCGGCTCAAACATATTGGAATCATACTGGTTTCTGGCATCGAACAGCAGCAACTCGAGGCGCTGGCCAGCGAGGTTTCCGCCGACGCGGTGGTCTCGAAAACCAAGATGAGGAGCGACCTCGCGACGGCAGTCGGAGTTGCAGCGCGACGCGCGCAATTGCGTGAACCGCGCGAGGCGTAGCAATTTTCTGAATCGTGCGATCGTCGCGGCACGATGAGCTCACGACTCCTGATCCGTGCCAGCGAGCGGATTTTCCCAATTCAAACCGGCGAAGCGCCCAAAGTCGCTGTCGTTCGAACAGAGTATGGCCTGGTTTTCGATGGCATGAGCAGCGAGCTGCACGTCGGTCGTGAGGTTTCTTGCAGCCCCGACTTTACGGAGCAGCCCGAACGCGATCTCGAGATGGCGTGGCCCGGGCACCAAGGAGTGCACATGGGGTTGAGACAACCATGCTTCGACAGACGCCAGCGCGTCCTCCAAGCTCAGAGGTGACTCGAAGATGCGCGGGTTCGTGGCGATGCGCACGAAGCCAAACAAACTGACTGCCGGTAGCAGCACTTGCTGGCCACCGTTCAACGCGCCCTCGAACCAAGCGCGCGCCATCTCATGCTGCTCAAAAGTGGTGAAGGTTGCATAGAGCAGCAAATTGATATCGACGACGATCACCGCGGAGCCCGCACCCTGCGCAATTGGGCCGCGTCCTCCAGCTCATCGGACAGCGCATTGAATGCCGCAGGATCGTAGCCAGGTCGCAGACGCCCATCGTGAACCTTCAGGACCAACTTGCTGGGCTTCTTGAAGGAACGAGTGAGCCCACGCCGCAGCGCCTCGTTCACCACCTGCTTCAACGGCTTGCGCGAACGCTGCACCTCCTGCTCGAGCAACTGCTCGACATCCGGCTCCAGCGTCAGCGTCGTGCGCATGCAAAGCATCATGATGCCTCGAATCGTCAACGTCAAGATGCCTCGACTATTCCGCAGAAAGTGGCGCGCCGAGCAGATGCGGTCGCTCTCATCACGGATGGAAGCGGGCGCACGACGCGCCCCCGGTTGACACTCGAGACGGCCGGTAAAGCACTAGGTCCATGCGTGTGCAGCGCCCCTCCCCTTCAAGTCCGTAGCGACTCGCCCCGGCGCTGAAGTGTCAGTTGCCGGTGCGCACCCACCAGCGACCGCAGCAACCACGAGCGACGTCAGGCGACTCATGTCTACCAACCTGGCGTTGGAAAACCGTACCCCTCAGCGATTCAGCATGTGAATCGCCTTACCAATGGACGCCGCTGCAGCCTCCATCAGCGACTCACCCAGCGTCGGATGCGGGTGGATGGTCAAGGCTAGGTCTTCCGCCGTGGCGACCGTCTCCAGCGCGAGCGCCGCCTCACTGATCAGATCGCTCGCGTTCGGCCCGACGATGTGAATCCCGAGCACTCTTCCCGATTTCGTATCGGTGACGACCTTCACGAAGCCGTCGGTCTCGCCGATGCTCATGGCGCGACCTAGTACCGAAAACGGGAACTTGCCCACCTTGGCGGCGATGCCCTGCTCCTTGGCTTGCGCCTCGGTGATGCCGACGGTAGCGACTTCCGGATCGGTGAATACGATGCCCGGCACCGTGACCCAGTCTTTGCCCGCGTGATGTCCGGCGATCACTTCGGCGCACACCTCGCCTTCCTTGCTGGCCTTGTGCGCTAGCATCGGTGCGCCGCTCACATCGCCAATCGCGTACACGCCCTTGACGTTGGTCTCGCAGAATTCGTTCGTCGGCACGAAGCCGCGCTGATCGATCTTCACGCCGATTTCTTCCAGGCCAATGCCCTTGGCGCGCGGCTTCATCCCGACCGCGACCAGCACCACGTCGCACTCGATCTTCTGCGGCTTGCCGTCCGCCGAGACGTGCACGGCGAGCGAGCCGTCCGGCCGCGTCTCGTATTTTTCGGCGCGCGCGCCCTTGAGCACGGTCGCGCCGCGCTTGGCCAGCGTCTTTTCGACGACCTTGACGCAGTCGGGATCGATACCGGGCAGCAGCGCGCTCGTCAGCTCCACCACCGTGAGCTCTGCCCCGAAGCTCTGGTAGACCATGCCCAATTCCAGGCCGATCACCCCGCCGCCCACCACGACCAGGCGCTTGGGGATCTGCTGCAGACTGACCGCCTCACGAGCACCGATGACGCGCTGGCCGTCGAACTCGAAGCCAGGTACCTGGATGGTAGCCGAGCCGGTGGCGATCACGATGCCCTTCTTGGCTTTGACACGTTCGGTGCCGCCGTCCTTGAGCGTGACCTCGATGGTGTCCTTGGCGACCAGCTTGCCCCGGCCGTCCATGACCGTGGCGCCGTTCGACTTGAGCAGACCGCGCACGCCGCTCGTGAGCTTCTTGACGATGCCGTTCTTCCAGGTCTGCATCTTGCCGACGTCGACCGAGACGCCCGAGACCGCGATGCCGTGATCGGCAATGTGCTTCGACTTTTCGACGTAGTGCGCGTTGGCGATCAGCGCCTTGCTGGGGATGCAGCCCCAGTTGAGGCACACGCCGCCGTACTCCTCTTCCTCGATGCACAGCGTCTTTTGCCCCAGCTGCGCGAGCCTAATCGCGCACACGTAGCCGCCGGGGCCACCGCCCAAAACAATCGCGTCGAATTCAGTCTGAGCCATCTTGGTTTTCGCCTAGTGGGCACATACTCGATGCCCCCCCGGCCCTCAAGCGCACCTTCTCGTGGGCCGAATCAGCACACAGTCTGATAAGGGCGAGAAAACAGGGAGGCGGGGAGACGGGGAGAATTTTTGGTTGTTCGAGCAGGCTGAGTCTCCCCGTCTCCGTGAGCGTCCAAGAGCTCGCGCGCAGCCGATGACGATCGCGTCGCGGCGGGACCCTGACGCCGGCAGCAGGTCAAGGCGGTCGAGGGGTAGAAGCCAGCAGCAGCGCCTGCTCGTCGAGATGGCGCGGGCGGCGGGCGTAGACGTCATCGAAGAGCGAGGCCAAGGGTGGTGGTGGCGCAGCCGCCACGATGTCGAGGGCTCGCTCGAGCTCATGAGTCAGCTGCTGCGTGAACGCGGCGTCGGCATCAGCGTCGAGCTGGCCGTCCGCAAACAGGCGAGAACGCAGGAGCGCGATGGGATCGCGCTCGGCCCACTGCCTCGTCACGGCCTCGTCGCGGTAGCGAGCAGGGTCGTCGCTCGAGGAATGCGGTCCGACCCTATAAGTAAGGCACTCGATGAAGGACGGACCCTCTCCGCCACGCGTACGCTCAGCGGCGCGGCGGAAGGTGTCGAGCACGAGCTCGGCGTCGTTGCCGTCCACGCGTTCACCCGGCATGCCATAGGCCCAAGCCTTCTCGAAGAGCTGGTCGTTGGCGGATTGCCGGGAGACAGGCACGCTGATGGCAAATTGGTTGTTCTGGCAGACGAACACGCAGGGCGCCTTGAACACCGCGGCGAAGTTGAGCGCCGCATGGAAATCCGGGTGGCTGGTCGCGCCGTCGCCCAGAAAAGCCAGCGCGATGTCGTCGCGACCGAGCTTGCGCGCTGCCAGCGCCATCCCGACCGCTTGGGGTAGCTGCGTCGCGATGCAGCTCGACCACGACACCACGCGCACTGCGTGAGCGCTCTGATGGCTCGGCATCTGGCGTCCCTTGGCGACGTCCAGCAAACAGGCGAAGTCTTGCGCCAGGTAGCGCTCGAGCGGATAGCCGCGCACGAGCATCGCCCAGCTCTCACGCAGCGCGGGGAAGATCCAGTCAGTCTCGCGTAGGGCAAGGCCGGCGGCCACGGGCGCTACTTCCTGTCCGGCGCAAGAGCCATGAAAGCCGACGCGTCCCTGGCGCTGCAGCTGGGTCAGGCGCTCGTCGATCAGACGGATGCGGCAGAGCTGGCGGTACAACTCGAGGCGCTGGCCGTTGCGTGAGGCCGCCGCCATGGCTCAGACTCCGCCCGAGGTCGAAGCGCCGTTGATGGCCGTCAGCGCCTCGCTCACCGCGTCCGGCTCGGCGCGCTCGGGAACGCCCACCATGCGCTGCAAGATTTCTCGCGCCTCCGCCAACCTGGCACGCCCGGCGGCAGCCACCGCGAGCGTGCGCGCATCGCGCGACCACGCCGAAAGACCGCGCAAAATGGCGGACTTGGCGCGCGGGTGCCCGAGCTCCGCCAGGGCCACGCGCGCGTGCCACGACACGGGCGTGCGCGGTCCCAGCCAACCGAAGGCGCGCCGCTCGAGGCCGAGCGTAGCTGAAGTCAAGCGCAGCTCACCGCACAGCTCGATGGCGATGACCTCGTCTTCGACGTGCCTGATGCGCTGGCGCGCGTTGACCATCTCGATCAGGCGCTCGCGCCCAGCTGCCTCACCGAGCACGGTCAGCAAGATGGCCGCCGCAAGCTGGACAGCGCGGTCGTCGTCGCGTAGCGCCCCGCGCGCGCGCTGTGTCAACACCGGCGGCGCCTGCTCCACGGATCCGCCGCCAAAGACCTCTTCCGCAACTCGGAACGCGACGTGGCGCACCTCGGGATCGGCATCGCGCGTGCCCACCAGCAGCGACTCGAGTGCCGCGAAGCCGCGCAGGCGCGCCAGCGCCACGAGCGCCTGGTATCGAACCGCGGGCAGTGGATCCACGAGCCCGCGCGTGGCTGCGGCGCAGGCATCGGCGTGCTCCGGCGCGGCCAGCTCGCCCGCCCCCAGCAGCGCCATTTGACGAACCGCACCGTCGGCATCGCTGGTGGCGACGACCAAGGCGTCGAGCGCGTCGTGCGCGTCGATGTCCGCCAGGGCGAGCGCCGCAGCCGCGCGCACCTGCGGCTCCGGATCGTTGCGCAAGCGAGCTAGGAGCTTGGTGAGGGCCTGCGCGGCGCCTTCACGGGCATGACGTTTCAGGTCGGCAAGCGCGGCGAGCCGCACGTCCGGGCGGGCGTGCTCGGAGTCGCGCAAGGACGCTTCGAGGGTGCGGGGGAGCGGCGTGAAGCCGAGCATCGTCCTTCGCTTTACACACCTATCCGCCGCCACCGCCCGCACCGGCGTCGGGGCCGGCGCCGGCAGTCGGGGTCGAGCCGGGGCCTTGACCACCGGCGGATGGTTCCGGCTCGGGTTCCGGGTCCGCGTCGGGTAGCTCGGCGTGGCACACGTCGCCGAAGTTCTCGGGGCCGGTGAGCTCGACGGTCTTGGGGTTGACGTTCACCATGCAGGCACGGTCACCACGGTCCTTGTCGATCAGGAGCGCGCGCCACTTGTTGTCCGACTCCGAGAGGTCAGCGCATTGGTACCCGTCGCGACAATCGTCGTTGTCGTCGCAGGTCGCCATGCAGAAGGCGCGAGCGTACGGTGAGGGCGATTGCAGATCCTGACAGGCTGGGACCGGCGAGCGCTGTGACCCAAATTGAACGCACACCGATTCGTCCTCGGGACATTCGCCGGGATCACAGGGGAAGACCGTGCAGTAGCCGCCTGGCGCCGTGATGTCACAACGCCTGTCCCCCTGCGCAGAACAGTCGGTCGATAGCTGGCATTCATCGCCGATCTTCGGCTCGCAACTGATAGCCAAAGCCAAGGCGATGGCGAGGAGCAGCAGCTTTTGCGGCAGGACGGGCATGAGCGGGGGGCGGATCCATAGCACTATCCGGGGCGGACCGGGGATCCTGCCGAAGCGCCGTGGAAGCGGACGGCGGCGGGGGGGCGTAGGCTCAGGCCCGCACCGAATTCTTGCTGAATTTCTTGCTTATTGCTCGGCCATCGGACAGAAAACCGGTGCGGCGTCCCGCCGCCCGTCCGTCGTCGAGGCCATGGCCACCTACATCACACAAGACTGCATCAATTGCGGCGCTTGCGAGCCCGAGTGCCCGAACGAGGCCATCGCCGAGGGTGACTCGATCTACGTGATCGATCCCGAGCTGTGCACCGAGTGCGTCGGCTTCTACGATCATGAGGCTTGTCAGGCGGTGTGTCCGGTCGAGTGCTGTTTGCCGGATCCGAGTCACGTCGAGGTCGAGGCCGAGCTGCTCGAACGCGCGCTGCGGCTGCACCCGGAGGATGGTGAGCTGCAGAAGCGCGCCGAGGCAAAGACGTTCCCTTCGCGGTTTCAAAAGTGACGGCGGCGCGCTGGGCCACGCTGTGGCTCGGCATCGCGACTTCGAGTTTTGGGCTTGGCTGCGGCGGTGGGGCGCCGCTGCTGTACCCGGCGCACACCTTGCCGCCGAGCAGCGTGAGCTTCGCGGCAGGCAGCAGCGGGCGCGTGACGATCGGCGGGCTCGCCTCCGCGGTCGACGATCTGGCAGATGCGGCAGCGGTGCATGGTGGCGCGGTGACGAGCAAAGAGCGTGCAGCCTTCGTGCGCGGGGCGCTCGCGCGCTTCGCAGTAGCGCCGGGCGTTGCGCCGTTCGCTGCGGCGCGGGTGGGCTTGGGCCAGCACTGCGAAGCGGGCCTGAGCTACTTGGGGCGCGCAATGCGGCTGGATGGACGGCACGCTTTCGAGTGGCCGAGCGTGGCGCTCAGTGTGGGGCTCGGGGGTACGGGCGTGCTATCGCGGGCCGGGGACAAACCGGCGCGCACGGTGATGGGGCAGGATGCCGGATTGCGCAGCGTGGATGTGGCGAGCTTGAGCGGCTACGGCTTCGAGCTGCCGGTCGTGCTGGGCTATCGTAGCAGCGCTGACGTGGTACTGCTCTGGGGCGGGCTGCGCGCTGGCCTGGAGCGCGATGAGTTCGACGTGGTGCTGGTCGAAACGCCGGACGAGCAATTGGGGACGTCGGGCGCGGCCACGCGTTACTGGGCGGGCGGCCTGGTCGGCTTCGCGATCGGGCTACGACCCATTCAAGTTCGAGTGGAGATCGATGCCGCCTATGAAAGCGTTCATGGAGACCTGCTCACTTCCGGGGGTGGGCAGACGGCGAATGTCGCGGGCCTGTCACTGACGCCGGCCATGGCAATCTCCGCCAAATTCTGAGCATGACGGGCCCTGGCTTGCTTGGCTGGCGGGCTGCGAATACCATTTCGGTCGTGGCGGTCAGCGCAGGAATCTCAGTTCGATGGCCCGTGTTGGGGCTGCTCTTGCTCGTGGCTGCGTGCGAGGGTCCCGAGACCACCGAGACCAGTGAGGTTGCGACCACCACGCATGCCCTACTGCGGGTCGAACGCAGCGCGCTGGTTGGCGCCGAAGACGAAGCCACCGGCATGGCATTCGCTGGCGTGCTGCGCATGCCCGAGAGCGCCGATCCGGAACCGCTGCTGCGCCTTTCGGGGCGAGGGCTGAGCTTGCCGGCGTTGGGGGCGTGCGCGGCCATGAGTCGCGAGCGCCCGGTGGTGGCCAGCGACATTGGCCGAGCCGAGTTTTTGGAAGCTGGCGACGTCACGTTGCGCGCCAGTGAGACCGAGACTTTGCTGGCGCCGCGTTTGTTCGAGAGCTCGCAAACGGAGCTTTCGGGCGTGGCGTATTCTTCGCGCGATCGCGCTTCGGAGCCGCTGCCGGGCGGCGCGGCCTACGTGCTGAAAACGACGGGCAGCGAGCAGCTGCCGGCGCTGGAGCTGCGCGTGCAAGCGCCGGAGGTTTTGAGCGAGGTGGCCATCGGTGATGTGACGTTGGGCGAGGTGACGCGAGTTGGCGTTGGTAGTGACCTTCAGGTGAGCTGGCGCCCGGGCGACGTGCGTGACGTCGTGTATGTCGAAGTGACGGGCTCGTCAGAGGCCGGAACGCTCGGCGTGTGCGCGTTTCGGGATTCGGACGGGCGCGGCAGTTTGCCGCGTGGTTTGTTCGGCGCGGCCGGTGCCGGCAGCTTGGCGTTTCATCGCTTGCGTGAGGTGGCGGCCGACGTCACCGCCCTGGATGCTGCCGAGGCGCGCTTCGACTTCGAGCTAACCGCCGACGTCTCCTTCCGCTAACCACTCCCAGCCCCCCTCCTCGTGGCTGTCCCCTGACCCCATGAGCACCGCTCCGCACCGCGTCTACTTTATCCCGGGAATGTTCGGGTTCGGGCGGCTGGCCGGGTACGACTACTTCAATCATGTGAGAATTGGGCTCGAACGGCGCTTTCGTGACGCTGGGCAGGAGGTGCTGTTCGAGGACGTGCCGGCTCCACCGACTTCCTCGTTGCGCTATCGGTCGCGCATCCTCGCAACGACGATCGAACGGACGGCCGGCAACGAGGGGCCCATTCACTTGGTCGGGCACTCGACCGGCGGGCTCGACCTGCGCTTGGTCATGTCACCGACCGTGCGGCTCGGGTTGGATGACGCAATGCTGGAGTGGCGCAGCCGCGTTCGCACAGCCGTGTCGATCAACTCTCCCCACTTCGGCACGCCGGTCGCCGGTTACTTCGCCACGGTGGCGGGCACCCGGATGCTCTACGCCCTCAGCCTCATCACCGTCATCTCCCTCTCCATCGGCGATCCCCCCCTTGCAATATTATCCCGGGTGCTTACCGGCGTCGGCGGGATTGACGCCATTTTTGGGGGAGACACGCGTCTTTTCAGCCGAATCACCGACAATGTCTTGCGGTTCGTGGACAAGGACGCGCGCAGTGAGATCACCGACTTCTTGAGCAAGGTGCGCGTCGATCAGGGCGGAATCGTTCAGCTCATGCCGGAAGCCGTCGATCTATTCAACGCGTCCACGGAGGCGGATGGGGCCTTGCGATTCGGCTGCGTAGCGTCGGCTGCACCTCCTCCGCGTTCCATGCGCGTGGTGCGCCGCATCCGCTCCCCTTATGCCGCGTTTACAGCCGCGATCTATTCGGCCCTCTATCAATTCGCCAGCAAGGTGCCGGATGTCTATCCCTATGCCCGTCCGACGGAACGCGAGCTTTCGCTACTACGCAGTGGCATTGATCACGAAATCGACGATTCCACCAACGACGGCATCGTCCCCACCCTGAGCATGCTCCACGGCGAGCTCATCTGGGCAGGCGAAGCCGACCACCTAGACGTCCTTGGACACTTTCACGACGCCGAACCCGGGATAAGTCCCCATCGAGATTGGATTACGAGCGGCTCGCGCTTTTCGCGGAGGCGCTTCAATGCGCTCTTGGATGCACTTGCAGCGTTCCAGCTTCGAGGCGACGCGGTGTGCCCGCGATGAGGCGTTTTCAACTTGGCGCAGGACTGGGCGTTAACGATGGGGGCTTACTGGGCGAAGCCGGCGCAGACCTATCCCGGGATGGGTCACGCGGAGGGAGCGAGGGCGGGCCGATGATGGTGTAGCGTAGGGCGCGAGGTTGCCCTTGACGAAGGTAGGAGACCTCGATGGCGGGGGCCTGACGGACGGCTTGAAACGCGTCGTATGCCTCCATTTCGCGTTCAATCGCCATCCCGTTGATGCGAGTCACCACGTCCCCCGGCCTCAGATCGACGCGACGCCAGAGCTCAGGCGGCTGCAAGGAAACAATGCTCCAGCCTGTGAATTTCCCTCCCGACAACGCCGGTTCGATGGCGATCTGAGATAGAAAGCGCCCAAGCCCGGCATCCACAACTCGCTCGACGTCGGCGCGCTGCAACGTCCCCTTGTCGCTGACCCGTGGCCGCTCCGGTGATTGTGGCGCGCTGGACGGCTTTGCAGATGCCGTAAACCCGGGAGGCATTGGCTCGTCGATGTCGGGGTACTGGGACGAACCACAGGCCACCGACACGAGCGACACCACGACCCGCCAACACCGCCAAGTCCGTGAACGGCCGACGGATTCTGGCTCGCGCCGTCCCGCTTTCACGGGCTCGACCCAGGATAATGTTCCGCACATGGGAGGGAATATGGGCGGCAAGGGTGGGGGCGGCAAGATTTCAGGCGGGACGTTCGGCGAGCAATCCCGGGTCGACCGCGATGACGGCGTTGAGGATGGCGGCGGCGACGTCGGAGACGGCGCCCACGCCCGTGACGTGTGCGACGTGGTCGTGAGGCACCAGCGACTCGGCGTGCCGGTACACCTCGCACAGCCGTGTCTGCAATTCTCGTGACTCGAAAATCTCCTCCATGCCGCCACGTGAGCGTCGGCGCTCCTCCGCCACCTCCACTGGCACATCGATCACTACGGTAATATCCGGCCGCAACGCCGCTGCATTCAACTCACGAATCCACGGCACCACCTTGTCACCGGTGGGCGCGGTCACGCTCTGATAAGCCAAGCTCGACAAATCGTAGCGATCGCTCACGACTACCGTCCCATCGCGTAGCGCCGGAACGATCGTCGAATCCAGATGATCCATCCTGTCGGCCGCGAACAGCAGCGCCATCGTCGACCAGGCGAAAGCGCGCGGCCCTGTCGCGTCAGGCACGAACAAGCGCCGCGAAAGCACCTGCCGAATCAACGATCCGATCGGACCCGGGCTCGGCTCGCACGTTTCCAGCACTTTCAGCCCTCTTTGCCGCAAGGCCTTGCCCAGGAGCTTTGTGTGCGTCGTGCTGCCCGAGCCATCGATACCCTCCACGACCACGAAAACACCAGGGAAGCGTCGCTCCAAAACTTGCTCAGGCTGGCTCATCGCGACTCCGTTACGGCACCCGGGGCGCCTCGTCCTCCCCCAGTACCAGATTGTCGATGAGGCGGGTGGCTCCACAGAAGGCCGCCACCGCAATCAGCGCCCGCCCTTCAACGTGGGTCTCTGAACGGAGCGGGAAAAGCTGGTCCGGATCCGCGATCTCGGCGTACTGAAGCTGCAAATCTGCCGCCGCGATCTCTGCCCGCACCGGTTCGATCAATGCGCCCGCGCGCCGCTCACCGTGCGAGAACGCCGCCGACGCTCGCGCAAGCGCCCGCGGAATGGCTAGCGCCGCGGTCCGTTCCGCCTCCGACAGGAAGGCGTTGCGCGAGCTCAAAGCCAGGCCGTCGGCGTCGCGCACCGTCTCTTCTCCCACGATCTTCACCGGCAGCAGCAAATCCGACACCATGCGCTCCACGATCTTCAGCTGTTGGTAGTCCTTGCGGCCGAAGACTGCCGTGCACTCACCGGCGACCGCGAATAGCTTGGCCACCACCGTCGCAACACCCTGAAAGTGTCCAGGCCGAAACGGACCACACAAATGCTCACTGAGCGCCCCCACCAGGACCCGCGTCTGCTCGCCGCGCGGATACATCTCGTCCGCCGGGGGCGCGAATACCAGCTCCGCCCCTGCCGCCCCGGCGAGCTCCACGTCGTGATCTAGTGTGCGTGGATAGCGCGAAAAGTCGTCCTGTGGTCCGAACTGCGTCGGATTTACGAAAATGCTGAGCGCGACGCATTCAGCATGCCGGCGCGCCACCTCCACGAGCCGCAGATGGCCAGCATGCAGTGCGCCCATCGTCGGTACAAAGCCGAGTCGCCGCCCCGACGCTCGGACCTCCGAACAGGCGGACCGAAACTCCACCACGCTAGGGCAAATCCGTGGGGAGACTATCCCGGGTAAGGCCGTCATGGCGGAGGGGTCATTCGCCGCTGGCCGGGCCGTAGCCGGGCGGCAGGCTGCCGATCACGGGGCGGTTGCCGGTCGCCTCCGTGCGCGGGCCCGGACCGAACGAATGCTCGTCACCCGGGAAAGCTCCGCCTCGCACTTCGGTCACGTAGGCGCGCGTCGCGGCCACGATTTGGTCACCCACTTCCGCGAATCGCTTCACGAAACGGGGACGCAGATCCGGATACATCCCGAGGAAATCGTAACACACCAGCACCTGTCCGTCGCAGCTCGGCCCCGCGCCGATCCCCACCGTGGGGATCGAAACCGCCGCGGTGATGCGGGCGCCCAGGGCGCTCGGAATCCCTTCGAGCAGCAACCCAAACGCCCCCGCCGCTTCGAGCGCCTGCGCATCGGCCAACAGCCTGTCCGCCGCGCCGGCTTCACGGCCCTGTACCCGAAAGCCGCCCATCGCGTGCACGCTCTGCGGCGTGAGGCCGATGTGCGCCATCACCGGGATGCCACAGCCGACAATGCGGCGCACGTGCTCCGCGAAATCAGCGCCGCCTTCCAGCTTGACCGATTCGAATCCGCCTTCCTTCAACATTTTCCCAGCCGCCACGACAGCCTGCTCGGGCGACGCCTGATAGCTCATGAACGGCATATCACCCATCACATGCGCGCGCACCGCGGCGCGCGCCACCGCACGCCCGTGGTAACACATCTCGTCGAGCGTCACGGGCAGCGTGTTGGGCTGCCCCTGCACCACCATGCCGAGCGAATCGCCGACCAGCAGCACGTCCACGCCGCCCGCCTCGAGCAGCTTGGCCATCGTGGCGTCGTACGCCGTCACCATCGCAATCTTGGGCCCGAGCTTCTTTCTCGCGCGAAGCTCCGGCACCGTGATTTTCGGGGAGGACATGACGTGCTCAAGTTAGCACGCTAAGCTTCGTAGCAACGTGTCTGACGCGGCTGCTCCCGATCTCGAAGCGACGTTCGGGCACGCCGCACGCAAGATCCGCACGCGCCTCGGGCTGCGCCGAGTGCTCTCCGGCGCGGCTGTGGGCCTGGCTCTCGGCGCTGCCGCGGCCGCAGCGCTGTGGTGGTTTCGTCAGGGTGAGCTGCGACCCTTCGCGGCTAGTCTCGGTTTGATCGGAGGAGCATGCGGCGCCGTCCTGGCCAGCCGCAAGCGCTGGTCCGACGAGGAGGTGGCGCTTTATCTCGACGACCAGCTGAAGAGCCGCGAGCAAATCGTGACCGCCGTCGGGCTGCGCACCCAGCAGGGCGACGCCGCCCAGCACCTCAAGCGTTCCGCCGCCGAGCTCCTCACCAACACCACCAAACGCTCCCAGCTCCGCGCTCCCAAGATCACCGACACGGTTCACCTGCTCGCCCCCATCAGTGCCGCTGCCATCGTCTGGCTGACGCTCACTCCCCTGCCCGCCGCTCCCAAAACCACCACGCCTCCTGGCGCCGAGCGGCTGCAAACCGGAAACGTCAAAGGTCTGCAGCACATCGAGGCGCTCCGCGATCAGAAGGGGCGTAGTCCGGAAGATGAACGCCGCCTCAAGGCGCTGGCCGACGAAGCCAAGAAGCTGCGTGGCGATCTTTCGAAAGGCATGGAGAAGCGCGAAGCGCTGTCGCGGATGGCCAAGCTGCGCGACAGCATCGCCGAGCTGCGCTCGGAGCTCGGTAGCAAGCAGAACCGCCCCGGCCTGGAGGCTGCCATCGGAGCACTGGTCGAGCATCCGGAGATGCGCAAGGCCGCCCGCGCCCTCGGAGACGGCGATATCACGGCATTCGATCAGGAGATGCAGCGCCTCGCCAATCAAGCTGAACGCGAAGCGCGCGACAGCGCCAAGCAGGCGCTCGAAGAGGCGGAACGGGCCGCCCGCCAGCAAGGCGCCAAGAGCCTGGCCGATGCGCTCAAGCAGCAAGCCCAGGCTTTCGACAAACGTCGCGCGGAGGCCGAGGCGCTGCGCGAGCTCGGCAAGGCGCTCGAAGGCCAGCTCGACCCCGAAGCTCTGGAAGACCTGAAGGAATTCGGCTCGTCCGGTGATCCTGAAGCCGGGCGTCGTCTGGCGGATGCCATGGGTAAGGCGCTCTCCAAGCTCAGTAAAGAGGAGCGCAAGCGCCTGGCCGAACAGTTGAAGAAGCAGATCGCGCAGAGCCCCGGCGGCGCACCGCACCCCATGACCGCCGAGGAGCTGGAGGACATGGCGCGGCGCCTCGCCACGCCCGAAGGCCAGAAGGAGCTCGAAGAGCGGCTGCGCGAGCTCGCCAAGCCGGACCCCACGCCCGAAGCGCAGCGCAACGGCGCGCTCGACGACGCGGAGCGCGGGCTGGGCGAGGCCGAGCGCGGGCTCGGCGGCACGCCCGTGCCGATGCCCGGCGGCCAGCCGCGACCGGGCAATCCCGGGAATGCCGGGAGCTCTCCGGGCGGGGACGCGCAGGATCAGAAGAATGGCGCGCCTGGCTCGAACAAGGACACGGCCGCTGGCGATCACGCCGGCAAGACCGACCCCGTCGACGCTGCTGAGCTCCGCTCCAAGGCCAACGTCAAGCGCAGCGGCACGGGTCCCATGCACGCCGCCACCCTCGGCCGGGCGCCCGCCAGGCCCGGCGACACCGCGAACCAACGCGGTACCGGTAGCCTGGGCAGCGTGGCGCCAACCGAAATCGGAGCGGTCGAGCAGTCCGAGGTGCCCGAGGAATACCGCGAGCACGTGGGCCGTTACTTCGAGCCGTAGCGGCGACGCTCAAGCAGTTCTAGCATCCCGGTCCGTATGAGCGAAACCTTCGAGGCGAGGCTCGCAACTGCACGTAGCGCGAGCGAGCGGCTGCTCGAGGCGGTGGCCAGCGTCATCGTGGGACAGCGCGACGTGGTCGAGCAGGTGCTGTGGGGTCTGGTAGCCGGCGGTCACGTGCTGCTCGAGGGCAATCCCGGGCTCGGCAAGACGCTGCTGGTGCGCACGCTAGCAAGCTGTCTGGATTTGCGCTTCTCGCGCATCCAATTCACTCCGGATTTGATGCCCAGCGACATCACCGGCACCAACGTGCTGGTCATGACCGAAGGCGGCGCGTCACCCGGTGGCCGCTTCGAGCTGCACCGCGGTCCGATCTTCGGTCAGGTGGTGCTGGCCGACGAGATCAACCGCGCCACGCCCAAGACGCAGAGCGCCTTGCTGGAAGCCATGCAGGAGCACGCGGTGACCATTGCCGGCGTGCGCCACGCGCTGGAGGAACCGTTCTTCGTGCTGGCCACCGAGAATCCGATCGAGATGGAGGGCACGTATCCCTTGCCCGAAGCGCAGCTCGACCGCTTCCTGCTCAAGGTGCTGGTGCGCAGCCCGAGCGACGAGGACTTCACGAACATCTTGCGCCGCACCACCGGCGCTGCCACCGCCTTGCCGGAGCGCGTGCTGACTCAGAGCGACGTGCTTGGCCTACGCGAGCTGTGCCGCGAGGTGCAGGTGGCCGATTCGGTGCTGCGCTACGCCGCGCGCCTGGTCGCCGCTTCCGACCCCAGCGCGCCGGCCACCCTCGAGCTGGTGCGACGCAGCGTGCGCTACGGCGCGGGCGTCCGCGGCGGCCAATCCTTGGTGCTGGCGGGCAAAGCCATCGCGCTCCTGGAGGGACGCGGACAGGTTTCATTCGATGACGTGCGCCGCGCCGCCGCTCCGGTCCTGCGCCACCGCATCCTGCGCAGCTTCGAAGGCGAGGCCGATGGTGTCACCACCGATCGCGTGGTCTCGGAGCTGATCAAGAGCGTGGAGACGCTGCCCGCCAGCGTCGCCGAGGCAGTACAGGCGAGCTAGTGCCGACGCGAAGGAGCTCCGCGCCTGGGTGGTTGCGCCTGGTGCTGCCATGCCTGCTCCCGCTGTGTCTGGCCTCTGCGGCCCACGCCAAGAGCCCGCTCACCGTCGACGTCCAGCCAATGCTCGGCACCGGCACGCCCGCGGTCGACGGCTGGCTGAGCGCCTACGTGCGCATCGACAACCGCGGCCCCGAAACCGTGCGTGGCAACCTTTCGGTGGACGCCGAGCTGTCCTGGGCGCGCATGGGCGGCGGCCCGCGCAACACCACGCAGGTTCCGTTCTCGGTGCCAGCGCGCTCGCAGGTGTCGGTGGAGGTTCCGGTGCACGGCTTTCCCGGGACGTCCCCGGGCCTGCACGCTGTCGCGCGCGGCAGCGACGGGCAGCTGCTGGCCGAAGCCAAGAGCGCAGAGCTGCGCACGCCCGATCCGCTGGTTTTCGATCTGACTTCGCCCAGCCACGTCGCGCCCGCGCTGCGCAACATCGCGGTACCGCTCGCGCACACGCGCTGGGGTGGTGTGGCCACGCCGGTGCTCTCGGTGTCGAGCCCGCGCAGTGAACCTCGCACCGGTGAGCCGGTCGTGCCTCGCACAGCCAGCGGCTATGCCAGCGTCACGCTGGTGCTCGGCACGCCCAGCGAGCTCGGGCGGATGAGCGAGGAGGCGCGGGCAGCGCTTTCCGACTGGCTGCTCGCCGGCGGCGCGCTGGCGCTGGCGCTCGAGCGTCCCGAAGACTTACGCTTACCCTACGTGACGGCCTGGGCGGGCGGCTCCATCAACGAAGAGGGAGCGCCTGCGCCTCTCGGTGAGGAGGCCGTGTTCGCGATACCGATCGATCCCGGCGTTCCAACCGGACCTGGCACGGGGGGCGGCACCTCCGATCTGCGGCTGTCGCCGAGCAGTGATTCGCGCGGCAAGCTGCGCGGCTACCGCGGCGGCAACCTGCGGCCCACGCCGTGGGGTGCTGCGGCCAGCTACGGCCTCGGTGAGCTGCACCTGCTCGCGTTTCGCCCCAACGCCGAGCCGTTCGTCAGCGATCCCTGGGCCCACCACAAGCTGGCCGACCTGACGCGCCACGCTTGGGATCGCGCCGCCAGCGTGGCCCTGCCTCACGCCGAGGCTACGCTCGACGAAGGACGGCTCCGTTTGGTGCGTCGCGAGCTAGATCCCAACCAGGGGTCGCGCTGGACCATCGTGGTCTCGGCGCTCTTGCTCCTGACCTATGCCGGACTGGCGGGGCCCCTCAACTTTTACCTAGCGCGCCGGCGCGGCACGCCCTTGCGAGCGCTGTCCCGGCTACCGCTGTGGTCGGTGCTGACGCTGGCGCTCGTGGTGCTGCTGGGCGTCGCCGGGCGCGGTATCAGCGGGCGCGCGCGCCGACTGAGCCTGATCGAGGCGGGCGCCGGCATGAGCCGCGCCTCAGTGACGCGATTTCGGGGCCTGTACGCCTCGTCGACCCAGGAGCGCGTGGTGCAGGCCAGCGCGCGCGGCAACGTGCTCGACGTGGCCGGCGACGCGGAAGAGACAGGACGGCGTCTGGTCGTCGACCGCGACGGCGCCCGGCTCACCAACTTGCGCGGGCGCCCGTGGGAGGTCGTGATGGTGGAGGAAGACGGCTTCATGGGCCTGGGCGGCGGTGTGAGCCTGCTGCGCGGCGCCGATGGGCAGCTCACCGTCAAGAACCGACTGGGTCGCGATCTGTTGGGTGTGGTGCTGATGCCAGGCAGTACCGGCTCGGCTCGCTTCTTCGCGCGCATCAAGGATGGGGAGGCCGTGACCGAAAGCGCCGGTAAGCCCGTGACCATTGCGCGCAGCGTGGGCTTCGGGCGTTCGTCGCTCAATCTCGGGCCCGTATCCGATATGCTCGACCACTCGGCCAAGGGTCTGTCGAGCGCCTGGGAAGCCATCGAGGGCGCCACCACGCGCAACATCGACTTCTGGCCCGTCGATATCCCGGTGCTGATTGGCCAGCTCGACGGCGGCGAGGGCAAGCTCACCGACAGCGGCTTCCCACTGGAAGCGGATCGCACGCTGCTGCGCGTGGTCGGTGAAGGAGGCGTCCCGTGAGCGACGTCCCTGCGATTCGCGTCCGGCATCTATCGCACCGCTTCGGAGCACGCGAGGTGCTGCGTGACGTGAGCTTCGAGGTCGCGCACGGCGAGATTTTCGGCTTCATCGGGCCGAACGGGGCGGGTAAGACCACGACCATTCGGGTCATGGCCACGCTGCTCGAGCCATCGACCGGCCGCGTGGAAATCGACGGGCTCGACGTCACCATCGATCCTGACAAGGTGCGGCGCGTGATCGGCTACATGCCCGATCACGCGGGCGTCTACGAGCGCATCACGGTGCGCGAGTTTTTGGAGTTCTTTGCCGACGCCTACCAGGTGCCCGACCCCGCTGTGGTCGAGGTGGTCCTGGAGCTGACCGACCTGAAGAAGCTCGACGGTCGCCTGGTGGCGGAGCTGAGCAAGGGCATGAAACAGCGCCTGCAGGTCGCGCGCATCCTGCTGCACGACCCCAAGGTGCTGATCCTGGACGAGCCGGCCAGCGATCTGGACCCCCGGGCTCGTATCGAGCTGCGCGATCTGCTGCTCGAGCTGCGGGATCTTGGGAAGACCATTTTCCTTTCGAGCCACATCCTCACCGAGCTGTCGGACGTTTGCACATCGGTCGGCATCCTCGAGCGCGGCCAGCTGGTGGTCGCAGGACCGATCGCCGCGATCGGCGAGGAGCTGGCGCGACGCGGTCGCGGTGCGCCGGCCCAGGTCGCGCTGACCACGGACTCGAGCGCCGCCGGTGAACAGGCCCAGACCCCCGCCGTGACCGCGGGAGGCGCCCCGATTCCGGCCACCACGCGCCGCCGCCTCAAGCTGCGGGTGCTGGGCGATTCCCGGCTCGTCGTGCCACTTTTGGCCGGCGGCGTGGGGGTGCACGAAGTGGAGCCGGGCCCCGGCGGCGCGCTGACCGTCGAGTACACGGGCGACGAGCGCTTCATAGCAGACGTGGTGCGCCACCTGGTCGGTCAAGGGGTCGGCATCGTGGGCGTCGAGCCGGAACGCAACGAGCTCGAGCGCATCTTCCTCGAGGTCACCCGCGGAGACCTGCAATGAGCGCCCAGACCGGTTCCGCCTCCATCCCGCCGCCCGCACCCGGCACCTCGCTGCTGGACCGCGCCCGGCTGGCCATGCAGCGCCTGACTAGCGATCCCAACCCGGTCTGGATGCGTGAGCTGCGTCAATCCGCGCGGCTGCAGCGAACCCCCGTGATCCTCATGGCCACCACCGTGGCGGTCGCGCTCTTGATCTGCTCGGTGGGCGGGGTCGCGAGCGTGACCGCGGAACCCGCCAAAGTGGGTGTGGGTATCTTCCACACCTTCTTCAGCCTGGCGTTCTTCCTGGTCAGCCTACTGGGTCCCGCGGTGGCGGCTAGCACCATCGCGGGAGAGAAGAACGGTCGAACCTGGGAAGCGCTGGCCCTCACGGGCCTGCCTCCGGCCCAGATCGCGCGCGGTAAGTTCCTCGCCGCCTACACGTACATCGCGCTCTACCTGGTGATGCTGGCGCCGGTGGGCGCGCTGCCGTTCCTGTTCGGCGGCGTCACCGCCACCGAAGTGATCCTGGCTTTTTTCTTCTGTTTCGTGTTCGTGGCGCTGGCAGTCGCGTTCGGGCTGGCGCTGTCGTCCAAGTTCCAGAGCTCGGCGGCGGCCATCATCGTCACGTTGCTGCTGGCCGGTAGCACCTCATCCCTCGTCTACTTCGGGTTGGGCGTAGGGCTCTCGATCGCAGTGCATGAACAGTGGCCTGCGGTCAGCCAGGGCCTGCCGGTCTGGCTCCCCACGGCCTGGGTCCGGGCAGACCTGGGCCTGCACTACGTCGCGTTCCTGCTGCTCCTGCCGGCCGTGTCGGTCCTGGTCCCGGCCTGGCTGTTCTATGAAGTCACCATCGCCAACCTGGCCGGGCCGAGCGACGATCGCTCGACGCGGCTGCGCATCTGGACCATCGCCTCGGCCCTGGCGCTGACCGGTTGCTGCGCCTTCGTGGCCTTTACGACCCGTGAGGTAGAATGGGCCATGGCGCAGGGCGCCTTCCTGTTCATCTACTTCACGTTCGTGATCTTCATGACGGCCGGGGAGCCGCTCGGACCGTCACGCCGAGTCCGTATCGCCTGGCAACGCGACCGGCGCGGCTGGGCGCTGCGAGCTTTGGGACCGGGGGTAGTCGGGGCAACGACGTGGCTGCTCGGCCTGCTGCTGTTTGCGTTCGTGGTGGCAATCGGTGTCGGGCTGCTCACGCTGAAGCCCGGCAGCGATCGAGACGTGCTCGTGGCGTTCGACGGCCAGCTGTTGGCGTTTTTGGTGTTTCTGTGCGGTCTTTCGGCCTTCTTTCGCACGCGCGCGGAGGGCGGCACCGCCCCGCGCATCTTGCTTTTGGTGACCATCCTCACTGCCACGATGGGTCCCTGGATCGTGATGGCCATCGGGGGTGTCTTGAGCCGTGGCAGTAGCGACGCGCTGGCGCTGGCGGCGCCGTCACCCATCTATGCCTTCGAGCTGGCCGAAGAGCTGCAGCGCAGCACCACCTACCCCTACGAGCTGGTGCTGCCGGCCATCCTGTGCTCGGCCGGCTACGCCCTGTTCGGCGTCGGGCTATTGGCCCTGGCCAGCTCTCGCACCCATCAACGACTCGAGCAGGAACGGCAGCGGGTCACCCAACTGGAGGCGCTGCTGGACGCCGAGCTGCAGGCCCAGGAAGCGCCCAGCGCCGAGCCGAGCCAGCCACCCCCTGCGCCCCCGGCTCCATGAGCACCCCCGCGTTGCTGGAGCCCGAGTTCCTGCGAGAGCTCGCAGTGCTGCGGCGCCAACTGAAGATCGATGTGCGCTCGGGGGGTACTGGCGAGCACGTCGCGCGCCGGCGTGGCGGCAGCGCCGAGTTCCAGGAGCATCGACCCTACACGCCCGGCGACGACTTGCGCCGGATCGACTGGTTGGCGTTCGCTCGCAGCGGGGTCCCGGTGGTCAAGACCTTCCGCGCCGAGGAGGACGTGGTGGTGCGTCTGCTGATCGACGCCTCTGCCTCGCTCGACTTCGGAAACCCCAGAAAAATAGAGGTATCGCGGCGCATCGCAGCCGCCCTTGCCTACCTGGCGCTGACCGAATCGGAACGCGTACAGCTGCTCGTAACCGGCGGCGAAGCATCTCGCGGGCTGGCCGTGGTCGGTGAGCCGCGCCGAGGGCGCGGCGCGCTGCACCGGGTGCTGAGCGAGCTCGGACATATCGAAGCGTCGGGGCGAGGCTCGCTGGCGGCAGCGTTACGGGGGGTCGCCGAGCGCGCGCTGCGCCCAGGCCTTTTGGTGGTGCTGAGCGATTTTTTCGACGCCGGACCGGTGGCAGAGGAGCTTTCGCGCCTGCGCGCGCAGGGCCATGCCCTGGCCCTGGTCCAGATCCTGAGCCGGATGGAGCTCGAACCCGACTTCGAGGGAGATCTGGGTCTGGTGGACTCCGAGACCGAAAGCGAGCTTCAGGTGACCATGGACGCGGGGGCGATCGAGTCGTACCTGGCCCGCCTGGCCGGGTTGGTCGAGGAGCTGCGTTCGACCGCGCGACGGCTGAGGAGCCGTTACGTCCGAGCGCTCAGCGACGAGCCATTGGCGCAGCCGGTGCGGCGCATCGTGCTGGGGCAGAGTGACTAGTTGTCAGTTGTCAGTTGTCAGTTGTCAGCCGAGCAGTGAGGCGAGACGGGCGTTGACGTTCAGAGAGTGAAGCAACGCGGGAGGCTCGAAAACGGCTGATTTTTGGCTACAAAATGGAGAGCGCGAGCACCGAAACAAACGCGCTTCAGTGCTCGCGCTCATGCGTGACGTTTACGCCTTCTTGGCCTTACGCCGCGCCTTCTTCTTGGGCGCAGCGGCGGGCATTGCAGCGGCAGCTGCCGCCTTCTTCTTGCGACGCTTCTTGCGCGCCTTCTTCGCCGGTGCTGCCACCGGTGCTGCCTTCTTCGATGCTTTCTTCTTACGTCCGGCCATTGTCCGTCCTCTTTTATTGGCGGAGCACGCCAGTGCGCGCTCGCGTTGATGACACTTTGCATGCCTTTCGTGGCGCTCGTCAAGTCGGGACAATGCTACGGTCGGGCGTGACGTTCCGGGACGACCTCACGAAAGTGACGCTCGACGTCTACGAGCGTTACGCGGTGGAGGTGGTCGAGCGCTTCGGTTTCTGCCCTTGGGCGCGCACCGCGCGCGAGTTCGGAAGCGTCACGCTGCGTGTCGTTTTCAGCGTGAATCAAGATGATTTCGCCGAGTCTCTCGCGCTGATGCAAGCGCTCCACGCCGCGCAGCCAGGAGCCGACATCGCGCTCTTCATCTACCCCTTGCTCGACCTCGATCGGCTCCGCTTCGAAGACTTCGTACGGCGGCTGCGTACGCTCGCGGAGGCGGAGCATCGCAAGCTGGACGACTACGCGATGGCCGCATTTCATCCCATGGCCCGCGCTGATCTCGGTCACGCCGACCGGCTCGTTCCCTACGTGCGCAGAAGCCCCGACCCCACCCTGCAGCTCGTGAGAAAAGGCGCGCTTTCGCGCATAAAAGGCTTGTCACAGGGCACCGCTTTCGTGAACGTCGAGGCTCTGTCTGCGCTCGACCTTCAGGCGCTGTCGGAGCCTGCACCCAAGGCCGTGCGCGAGCGCATCGCCGAGCAGAACCTGACCACCGTGCGCGACGTCGGCACTACGGTCATCAATGCCGTCCTATCCGACATCTTCGGGCAGCGAGAAGCCGCCCATGCAAGCCTGGAGTCGCGCTACGGGCAGCGCGGGCCCCTGCGGCTGGATCCGGGCTAGACTCGCCACGTGCCCCCCGCGCTCGGGAACCCGCAAGGCCTGTGGCTGCTCGGCCTGCTGGGACCTTTGCTGCTCCTCTATGTCCTGAAGGTGCGCAGGCAGCGGGTCCGCGTCTCCTCGACGTGGCTGTGGCAGGCGGCGGCGCGAGACATGCTGGCGCGCAGCCCCTGGCAGCGGCTGCGCCGGCGCCTGCTTCTGCTGCTCGAGATCCTGGCACTGGTGGCCATGGGGCTTGGGCTGGCGCGCCCCGCTCTGCCGGGCTCGCGCATCGATTCAGAGCATATCGCGCTGGTGCTCGACGCCAGCGCCTCGATGCTGGCGGAGAGCCGAGGTCAGACCCACTTCGAGGCCGCCAAGGCCGCCGGTGAGCGCGTGCTCGCCTCGCTCCCGGCCGGCGCCGATGTGCTGCTGATCGAGGCCGGGAGCGAGCCACGCGTGGTAGGTCCTGCTGATCGCGATCTGTCGCGAGTACGCACACGCCTGGCCGGCCTGTCGGCGCTCGGGGTGGAAGGCCATTTGGAACGGGCGGTCGTGCTCGCCAACGAGCAGCTGGCGCAGCGGGCCGGCAATCGTCGCATCGTGGTGATCAGCGACGAAAATGGGCTCACGACGCCGCTGCCTCAGACCAAAGTGCCGCTCAGCGTCGTCCGGGTGGGTGAAGCGCTGGACAACACCGGCATCGTGCGTATCGACGTCGGGCGCAGTACCGACGCTGCCACGCGCAGGGATCGGGTGGAGGTTTTCACCGAGGTCGCAAGTTTTGCGGCCGCGGCGCGCGACGTGTTCGTCACCCTCAAGCAGCGCGGATCCCCCACGGTGCTGGCGTCGCGCAAGCTCAGGCTCGAGGCGGGCGAGCGCACACCGGTGGTCCTGGGCTTCGACGCTGCCCCCAGCGACTCGGGGACCGGCCTGGTCGTCGAGCTCTCGCCCCACGACGCCCTGGCCATCGACGACAGCGCCTTCGGCCGCGTACCCCCCAGCCGCAAGCTAACCGCCATCACCTCGCCCGCTCATCACAGTCCTTGGTTCGAGCGGGCGCTGCTCGCGGATCCCGATCTGGAGCTGCTCGGTGTGCCCCTGGCGGAGCTGGGCAGCACGGTCATCAGTGAGGATGCGCTGCTGGTGGTCAGCGGAGCGTGCCCGAATGAGCTACCGGGCGGCGACTTCGTCATCGTCAACCCGCCGGCCGGAGCCTGCCATGGCGCGGTGGTGGGCAAGGCCATCGAAGCGCCGGTGGTCACCTCCTGGGACCGCAGCGATCCGCGCCTGCGCTTCATCACCCTGGATGGTGTTTCGCTCGCCAAGGCCCACGCCATCGACGCCCCGACGAATCAGAGCGTGCTGGTGCGCGGCCGGGAAAGTGCCCTGATCGCCGACATTTCGGACGGCGGCCGCACCGGAACGCTGATCGGTTTCGACGTGGGGGAAAGCAACTGGCCCCTGCGCGCCTCCTTCGTGCTCTTCGTGCGCAACCTGGCCGAAATCGCGCGCTCCCATCGGGCAAGCCACGTGGTGGGACCAGCCCGCACCGGGTCCCCGTTGCGGGTGCGAGTGCCGAGCGCCATCCAGCAGGTCACGCTCACCGACCCCGCCGGCCGGGAAATTCAGCTGGAAGCGCGCAGCGGTGTGAGCATCGTGCCTCACCCGAACCAACCTGGATTTTACCTGGTGAGCTACTCCGGTGAGCAACCCGGCCTCGCCCTGTCGGTGTTGAACCTGACGAGCGCCGCAGAGAGCAACCTCAGGAGCAGCGCCGCGCGCGAGGAGCCGGCCCTCACGGCAAAGCCAACCCAATCCACTGTCGTCGAGCCTCCCGCAGACTGGGGTTACCTGGCTGCCGCGCTCGCCCTGGTGCTGCTCGTGCTCGAGGTGTTGTGGCTGACGCGGACGCCGGCTCAGGTCGATTCGTCGAGGATCCGCCCGCTGCGACCGGAACGGCGAGGCGCAGCGTGACCGTGATCGTGTGGCTGCTGCGCGTGCTGGGGCTCTTGCCGGCGCTGGTGTTTGCCCTGGAGCGGCTGATGATCCCGGTGCCCTTCGTGCGCCTGTCGCGGCCGCTGCTGGCGCTGCCGCTCGGCCTGCTGCTCTGGTGGCTGACGACTCGCTATCAGCGGTTTCTCGTCCGGCGCACACCCGGTCGCGCGTTCGGTATGGCCTGCCTTACGGGCCTTTCTGCCACGGCCTTGGTCTTCGCGGTGATCGGGGTGGAGCTCGGGCAGAAGCTCGATCGCCTAAGCGTGATCGTCGCCATCGATCGCAGTCGCAGCATCGACCTGGTGCCGGGCGCTGAGTCGCGCATCCGGCAAGAGCTGCAGGTCGCCGAGCAGGGCATGCGTGAGGGAGACCGCATCGGCACCCTGGCCTTTGCAGCCGAGGCCATGGTCGAAGACCCGCTGCGCGAGCGTCGGCACCCGCCAGCGCCACAGCGCGCGGAGGTGCCGCGCGACGGCAGTGATCTGGGCGCCGCCATTCGCCGTGGCTTGGCCGAGGTACCGCCCGACTCCGCGGCCCGCATCGTGCTGCTGAGTGACGGAGTTTCGACGCGCGGCGACGCTCTGAGCGAGGCGGCGCTGGCGGCCGCTTCCGGGGTCCGGGTCGACGTGGTCCCGCTCGACCAACGTCAGCTGCGGGACATCCGGGTGGTCAATGTGTCGGCCGGCGGGCGCGCCAGCGAAGGTGAAGCCATCGATCTGCGCATCGTCACGTCCTCGACCGAGGACGCGGCGGTGGAGGTGCGCATCTATCGCGATGGGGAGCTGCTGCGGCAGGGTGAAGTGAGCATCGCCGCGGGTGAGGACGTGGTGCACCTGCGCGAGCTCGCTTCGGAACCCGGTTTGCACCGCTACGACGTCGAGCTCAGCGCCAAGGATCCCAGCAAGGACGAGGCCGCCGAGGACAACCGAGGCTCGGCCTTCGTGCGCGTCACCGGTGAGGCTCGCGCGCTGGTGCTCGAACGCAACCGGGCCCTTTCGGCCCCGCTAGCCCGCGCCCTGGAGAGCGCGGCCTTCAAGGTGCAGACCGGCGACGCGACCCAGGTGCCGGGCGACGCCGCTGGCTTCGCGCTCTACGACCTGGTCGTGCTCTCGGACATCAGCGCGGTGGATCTGGCGCCCGAGCAGATGAGCGCGCTGGCATCGTACGTGCGCGACCTGGGCGGAGGCCTCCTGCTGATGGGCGGGGATCGCTCGCTGGGGCCGGGCGGCTACGGCAAGACGCCCATCGAAGAGGTGAGCCCGCTGTCCTTCGACGTGAAGCAGGAGCGCCGGCGCGCCAGCTTGGCGGAGGTGATCGTGGTCGACTACTCGGGCTCGATGGCTGCGGCGGTGGGCTCACGCACCAAGCTCGACCTGGCGAACGAGGCCGCGGTGCGCTCGATGGAGCTGCTCGGCGCGGGCGATCGCCTGGGTGTGATGCACGTCGACACGGTCGTCAAATGGACCATTCCCCTCGGCGAAATCAAGGACCGCGAGGCCATGGCCAAGACGGTGCGGGCCGTCGACGTGGGCGGCGGCGGCATCTACATCGACCTGTCGCTGCAGGCCGGCTACGCAGCCCTGGCCAAGGAGAACGTGCAGCTCAAGCACCTGCTGCTGTTCGCCGACGGCTCCGATGCCGAAGAGCGCAGCCACGCCTTTGCGTTGGTCAGCGGCGCCAAGGCGCGCGGCATCACCACCAGCGTGGTCTCGCTGGGCAAGGGCCCCGATACCACCGATCTGGAGCGCATGAGCAAGCTCGGTGACGGTCGCTTTTACCTGATCGAGGACGCCACACGCCTGCCCGCCGTGTTCGCGCAAGAGACCGTGCTGGCCGCGCGCAGCTCGATCAACGAAGTCCCGTTTCGGCCGCAGCTCGTCACCCAGAGCCCAGCACTACGCGGCGTCGACTTCGCGCAGGCGCCCGACCTGACCGGCTACGTCGTGACTCTTCCAAAAGGGCGCGCTCAGGTTTTGCTCAGCGGCCCCGAAGCCGACCCGGTGCTCGCCACTTGGGCGGTCGGTATCGGCCGAGCTGCGGTGTTCACCAGCGACTACAAGGATCGCTGGGGCAGCGCCTGGACCTCCTGGAGCGGCGCCGAAAAACTCTTCGGCCAGCTGGGCCGTGAGCTCGGCCGTCGCGCGGACAACCCGCGCGTGCGCCTGGAGGCCGATACCAGCGGCGGAGAGCTGCGGCTGCGCGCCAGCGTCACCGACGAGCGAGGTCGCAGCCAGAGCCTGCGGCGCTTTCAGGCCAAGGTGACCGGGCCCGATGGAAGCACCACCACCCTGCCGCTCGACGCGGTCGGCGCCGGGCTGTACAGCGCCACGCTGCCTACGGGCCGCGCGGGCGCCTACGTTGCGACCCTGGTCGACGAGCAGACCCAGGTGCTCGAAGCGACCACGGGCGCGGTGCTCACGCTCGGCGATGAGCTCCGGCCTACCGGCACCGACCGCGGCTTGCTGCGGCGTATCGCCGAGCAGAGCGGCGGTAAGCAGCGCGATACGCTCGCCGGCATCTTCCTGGACCGCGACGCGGTGCGCTTCGCCTACACACCGCTCGTCCCTTGGCTGATCTGGCTCGCCGCCCTGGGGCTGCTCTTCGCCGTGGCGGCGCGGCGCCTCAGCATGCCGGAGGTGCTCGAGCGCGCCTGGGTGGATCTTCGCACGCCGCGCCCCACGCCGGCCGCAGCCCCAGAGCACGCCACGCTCCCGGAGCCAGCGAAAACCGCGGTGGGTGCGCTGCAGCGACTGCGCGGCCGCAAGCCGACTGCGCCATCGAGCCTGCCCACGCCCGCTGCAACCAGCGATCAGGCGCCGCCCAGCGTGCCTCGCTTCTCCCGCCCGCCGCCCCTGCCAGAAGCAGCCGCAGGCACGCGCCTGCCCGCCGCGCGCCCTGCGCCGCGCACGGCGTTCCCCACGACGCCGCCATCAGTCGGCGCCGCGACAGGGTCCGCCGCGGTACCGCGCCCGCTCACTGCCGCCGAGATCCTGCTGGCGCGCCGGCGTGGTCGCAAACCGTAAGGGCACGCCGCCCCTACCGCGCCCGCTATTGCCAGTAGATCTCGAGCCGCGGCGGCTCCCCACCCGAAGCGCCGGTCGCGAGCAGCACTCCCTCCCCGTCTCCCGGCTCGGCCCGGAGCAGCAGGCGCAGCGGCTCGCGGCGCCGCGCGTGCGCCCGCAAGATCTCGGTCACGTCCACGCGCTCCGGCCAGGGCCGCACCGCCAGCTGCGCCGACAACCGCGGGTACAGCGCCTTCGGCTGATCCGACCACTTCAGGAGCTCGCTTCGTGCCGCTTCGGCGCGCGAAACCTCGATGGGTACGCGCCCGCCCGCCGCGCCGCTCGGCCGGAGCAATAGCTCCGCTCGCAGCAGCCGGCGCGCCGATTCGAGCTCCGGAAATTCCAGGTACACCAGCACGCGCCCGGAGGTCTTGCCACCGAGCGCAATCGCGCTGGGCAGGCTGCCGGTCTCGCGCTCCGAGCTGAGCCAGCCGAAGCGCACCGGCTCGATCACCGCGCGCGCGTCCTGCTCCGAAAACACCGCTGCGGGGGCCGGCGCGCCCGAGCAGCTCAGCAGCGTGCCCGCCGCCAGGCACCCGAGCCAGCACCAGCGCAGCGCCTGCATCACACCACGCGGTGCAGCCAGCCGTGCTTGTCCGGACTGGTGCCATATTGAATCGACAGCAAAGTCTCGCGCAGCTTGCGCGCCACCGGACCGAGCTCGCCGCCGTTGATGTTCCAGGAGCCACCGTCGAACTTCACCTCGCCCACCGGCGTGATCACCGCGGCCGTGCCACAGGCAAACACTTCGGCGATGGATCCGTCTTTCATGCCCTGGCCCCAGTCTTCGACGCTGATCATGCGCTCTTCGGTGGCGTAGCCGAGATCAGCCGCGAGCTTCAGCAGGCTGTCGCGCGTCACACCCGCCAAGAGCGTGCCGGTCAGCTTCGGCGTCACGAGCTTTTGCCCACTGCCATCCTCGTAGACGAAGAACAGGTTCATGCCGCCCATCTCTTCGATCCATTTGCGCTCCACCGCGTCCAGCCACACCACCTGCACGCAGCCTTCGTCGATGGCCTTTTGTTGCGCGACCAGGCTGGCGGCATAGTTACCCGCGCACTTGGCTTCACCGGTACCTCCGGGCGCTGCGCGCACGTAGTCGGTGCAAAGCCACAAGCTGATCGGCTTGACGCCCTGCGGAAAGTAATCGCCCGACGGCGAGCCGAACAGCAGGAACGTGTACTCTTTGGCAGGCCTAACCCCTAGCGCCGCTTCGGTCGCGATCATCAGCGGCCGCAGGTACATGCTCTCACCCGCGCCGCTCGGTACCCAATCGCGCTCCTGCCGCAACAGCGTGTCAGCGGCACCGACGAACAGCTCCACCGGTAGCTCCGGCATGGCCAGGCGACGCGCCGACGCCGCGAAGCGTCGCGCATTGGCCTCGGGTCGAAATGTGGCAACGCCCCCGTCCGGTTGCCGGTACGCCTTGAAGCCTTCGAAGATCGCCTGCCCGTAGTGCAGGACCGAGGCCGCCGGATCGAGCGAGAGCGGACCGTACGGCGCGAGCTCGCCGCGCTGCCAGCCGCCAGCCTCGTAGCGAATCGTCACCATGTGCTCGGTGAAGAGCCGGCCAAAGCCCAAGTTACCCTTGAGGATCGCTTCGCGCGCGCTCGCGCTCTTGAGCACCCTGCTCGGTTTCAAGTCGAAGCCGTCCGCCGACATGCTGATTTCGATACCATATAGCGCCGGCCCGCCCCAGCCGCCCCCCAGCCGGTACAGATCGCGAGTCCGAGCGCGAAAGTCCCGGAAAGGCTGTAGAGTGCCGGCGTCCCGATGGAACACAGAGTCCGCATCGCCCAGCCTGGCTGGCCGGACGTGATGGCCTACGAATCCTTTCACTTGCCCGCGCCAGGCCCGGGGGAGGCGTGCGTCCGCCATCGCGCCATCGGCGTGAACATGATCGACACGTACCATCGCAGCGGCCTGTACCCGGTGCCCTTGCCGGCCACGCTGGGTGTCGAGGCAGCCGGGGTCATCGAAGCGCTTGGCCCCCCGGCCGCCGGCGACGGTCCAGCGCACCACGGCCTCAAAGAAGGCCAGCGTGTCGCCTACATCCTGCAGAAGCCGAGCGCGTACGCGACCGCCAACCTGGTGCCCACCGAGCGGCTCATCCCGCTGCCCGAAGACCTGCCCGAAGAGGTCGCAGCAGCGTCGCTGCTCAAGGGCATGACCGTGGACATGCTGGTGCGGCGCGTGCACCCGGTGAAGTTCGCCGAGCCGGTGTTGTTCCACGCCGCGGCCGGCGGCGTCGGCCAGCTGGCGCTGCAGTGGCTCTCGGACATCGGCGCCAAAGTCATCGCCACCGTCGGCACGGACGAGAAGGCCGAGATCGCCAAGCAGCACGGCGCCGAGCACACCATCGTCTACACGCGCGAAGACTTCAAAGCGCGCGTCCGTGAGCTCTATCCGGAAGGCGTACCGGTGGTCTACGACTCGGTCGGCAAGGCCACGATCGAGGGCTCGCTCGATTGCCTGGCAGTGCGGGGCATGCTGGTGAGCTTCGGCAACGCCTCCGGCAAACCCCCGCCCATCGATCTGCTCACGCTGTCGGCCAAGGGCTCGCTTTATGTCACGCGGCCGGCGCTCTTTGCGTACACGCGCACGCGCCAGGAGTTGCTGGAAAGCAGCGCGGCCCTCTTCGTGATGCTGAGAAAGGGGGTCCTCACACCGCACATCACCGAGCGGTTTCCACTGGCAGAGGCTGCCGCGGCCCATCGCGCCGTGGAGAGCCGGAAGACGACGGGGCAGGTCCTGCTCCTCCCGTAGGCTTCAGGCTTCAGGTTCCGGGCTTCAGGGCCTTGCTCCTGACTCGCTCTGCAACTGTAGTGGCCGTCGTCCAGCGTGCCATTTCTATGGCACGTTTAGTACCATGAAAGCTGCCATGGACGCTGCGAGTCGAGTGGTCATCCCCAAGGCCTTGCGTCAGGCTCTGGGCTTCCGGCCCGGTCAAGCCCTCGAGGCGCGCGCGACCGACGGACGTCTCGAGCTTGAGATTGCACCCACACCGATGAAACTCAAGAAGCGCGGCTCAGCTGCGACCGTCGCGCGATCTCTACGTACGAGCGCTACGGGGTGAAGTTCGAAGTCCTGTAGCCGCTCGTGACTCAGAAAATAGCTGGCACTCGTTCGGCGGTCCTGCCGCTGGCGCCAGTATCCCACACCTGCCCGACCGCATCACCGGGGCAGTGCGATCCCCGAGACTAAGGGCCCGCGCATGGTTAAGTCGGTCGATGATCGCGGCCGAGGCGCCCGGCTGGCGAGGCGCGACGCGGGCGCATACTGCTGGTATGTAACTGAGTAGCAACGAAGCCAACCGGGATGGATCGGCCGGGAGGGCGATCGACTTAGCCATGCGCGGGCCCTAGGGGAAGCAAAACGCTGCCGGCGGTCCTGGGGTTCGAGATTGAACCTAAAATCCTTCATCCGAGCCTACCGCCTTCCCGTCTTCCTGCGTTCTCGTTAGAACGTCAGTGGTGCGCACGAAGCCCTATAGCTTGGCGGTGATTGCCTTCGACGAAATGGATTTGTTGGACGTGGCGGGGCCGCTGGAGGTGTTTTCGACTGCCGGGCGCAAGTGGAACTGGCGCGCCATCAAGGCGGAATTGGTTTCGTCCACGCCCGCTGCGCACGCGACGCGCGCGCAACTACAGATCGGTCCCGCCGCCGCGCTCGACAGCTGTCCGGCCCCGGAGCTGCTGCTCATTCCCGGCGGCTATGGGGCGCGCCTCGCGCTGCAGGACCAGGCGCTGCTCGACTACCTCGCCAATGTTCGCGAAGGCCTCACGCTGACGCTCGCGGTCGGGCAAGGCACGCTGCTCGCCGCCAGGGCAGGACTGCTCAGAGGCGCCGAGATCGCGACCACGCAAGCTTTGTCCGCCGAGCTCGTTTCGCTCGACCCGAGCATCACACCGCGCGTCGAATCCCGCCCTTTGGTGAGCCCGCGCGCCATCACCGTCGCCCAGAACGGCGCCGCGATCGAGCTCGGGCTGGAGGTCGTCGCACGCCTGCTGGGTAAGGGGCAGGCCACACGCACGGCCCGCGAGCTCGGCTACGCATGGGAAACAGAGACACTCACCTTGGAGATCAAAAGTTAGAGGCGCAAGGCGCTCAAGCACACGATGCCTGTAGGCGCTGCGTGAGCAGACACAGGACGACCTCGCGCAAGCACCAGAGCCCTCAGCAGTCTCCGGCCGTTTACGGTGGCGCGTCGCCGTAGCGCGGATCGATGTGCTGGACGTCGGGGTGTGCGGCGACGGTTTGAATCTGTTGCCAGGTGAGCGTCGCCGGGAAGGCATTGCCGAGCGTGAACGCTTCGTCGGAGGCGCTACCGCCGATCGAGGCGACCAGCGAACGCACACAAGTTTGAGAGGCTTTGGACTCTTCGTCGAGGCGCGCAGTGTAGCGCTCGAGCTCGGGGCACGCTGTCGCGCGTCCGGGGCAGGCTGGGAGTGGGCAAAGGTCCTTGCCTCGCCGCACGGCGATCACGACTTCGTTCGGCATCGTGGAGGCTTGCCATTGGGCCTCGGCAGCCGCGCTGAATTTGCCCTTGACTGCTTGCGTTTCTGAAGTGCATTCGGGCACTGGCACTGGGGCGTCGTAGTCGGGCGGGCAGCCTTCGGGCAGTACGCCCAGGCTGAGCCCCTCCGAGGACCACAGCCGTCCGACGAAAGGATGCTTGGCTACCTCGCTCGCCTCTTCCCAGGTCAACCCGAGCCCGAAGGCGAGCGTTGCGTGGATGCTTTCACCGAAGGGAGGCAGCTTCGGGCCCTGAGGAATGCCGTCGACGCTCCGATATGCGACCTCGGGGGAGTCTGCCTGGAGCTTGGTGTCGATGAAGGTCTGCACGCAGGTCAGCTGGCGTGTGCTGGCAACGGTGCGCTCCCATCCGGACGCAAGCCAGTCGTCACACGGCTTTTCACCTTCACACGGACGCAGGGCGGGCAAGAGCGCGTGCTTCAGCTCGACCACTACCGGCAGGCGACCATTGCCCCGAATGCTGGCTGCGTCGGCCAGCTTCGGGTCAAGAGGATCTGTCGCCACGGGGCACTCTGCCTGCGGGGCTGGCGCTGGAACGCCGAGCTTGGACGCCTGGCGCGGCGCGGGCTCGATGCGCTCGACGTAGGGGTGCCGCGCCACGGCCTCGAGCTGTGACCACAGCGCCAGCACCGAGAATGCGGTGCCGATCGGCGTCGGCGGTCCGCTGCTGGGTGTTTGCAGCGGCTCGTACCACTGGGCACGCACTGCTTCGATCGAGCCTGGAGGGCCAAAGGCGGCGAGCACGCACTCGACTTGTTTGAGGTTCAACGCCTGGCGCTCGGTCAAAGCGCCGTCGCGATCCGAACAGCTCGACGAGCCCTCGACGTCGGCACAGGCCGGATTTGCCCACGGTAGCCGGCGCAGCTTGATCGCCACTACCTGCGTTTGTTCGCTGTGCGCGCGCAGGTAAGCCTCGTGCGTCACCTTGCCCGCGCCGCTCTCTCGAGCGTCGGGGCATGTCACGGGATCGACGGCGATGGATGGCGGCCGTTGCCCGGGCGGAGTGTCGGAGTGTTTGGCACCACACCCGGGCAGCAACAAGCACACGGAAAGCAATCGCGCAGCGGTTGGGTTGGCGGAGAGCAACCGCGAGATCGGACGAGAGCCAGTAACACTCACTGCCTACCGTGTGCTGAGCGCTTGGTCATTGGAAGCTGGCGACGACCGTATAGTAGACGACCTGATTGGGCCGCGGCAGGCTGAAGGGCGTGAAACGCACGGTATAGTTTCCGGGCGTCAGGTTACCGGTCTGCGCAACCTTCTCCCAAACACTGCCGCCCCAAGCGCTGCCACCGACAAAGCCGCCCGCCGGGTCGAGCACCATCAGGTCGACGTCGTTGTGCGCATCGCTCTGCTTCTCCGGCCACCAGATGGCAACCTTCAGGTTCTTGAGCGAGGCGGGGATTGAGAAAGTGAGGTCGATCGCCGCTGCGCCCAGCGTGATGCTACCGGTCCACCAATGGGAGCCACTTTCCATCTTGAGCTTGCCTGTGCCGTTGGGGGTGTCCGGCATGGTGCCGCCGTCGCCCTGCGCGAGAAGCGCGGTGTAGAGGTTACCGGGCTTGTTGGTGAGCGCGAACGCGCTACTGTACCACTCGTACATCAGCGCGGCAGCTCCGCCCGCGAAACCGGTGGCTCCGCTCGTCCCGCTGAACCCCAAATGCTTGGCCGTGTTGCTGCCGTTTCCGGCGGCATCCACCGAGGTCGGAGCTTGGAAGTCGGGCTTGATCCGCCCGTCGACCCGACCCGGAACCTGGGCAAAGACGGCGCCACTGACAGCGTGATAGTCACCGACCGACATCGCCTTGTGAGCGTTGCCCGGCGCAGCCGGCGCGGTCACCGCGTCGAAGTTACCACAGGCTGCCACCGTGGCGATGCCCTGATCGAACGCGTCATCGGCAGCCAGCGACACCGCGCTGCTGTCCGACGCGATGATCTGCAGCTCGCCGACAATCACGTCGTCACCCCATAGGGCTGCCCTCGTGAACGCACGCCCAACCGCGACCGCGTCCGAGCCCTGAGCGCTGTAGACGTTCAAGTAGTCGACCTCTACCTTGCTGACCCCTCGATGCGGGAGGCCGAAGCCGGCGGTTGTGGAGTTGCCGCCGAGGATGATGCTGGCGACGCCGGTGCCGTGATTCCAGTGCGAATCTTGGTCATTGTAATCAGCGTTGAAGGGAAGGTTGAGGCAGCTGTCGTTGCCTCGCGAGCAGTCGCGATGCAGACCCAAGGTGCCGCCGTCCGCGGAGTTGAACACGGTGTGCGTGCTGCGGATGCCGGTGTCGAACGTGACGACGTAGAAGGACCCCAAGGCACCGTCGTTCCACGGTCTCCAGAAGTCGGAGTTCATCCCGGTAGCGAGGCTGGTGCCGTTCGAGATGGTCGCGGGCGGCGGCGTGCCGTCGTAACGTGGGATGATCGACACCACGCTCGGATCGGCTGCTAGTTGCTCGACCACCGAGTTGGGCAGGGTCACGGCGATGGCGTTGCCCATCGTAAGCTCCTCGGTCACCACGCCGCCGAGAGCACGCGCGCGAGCGATCACTGGCGCCCGGAACGCCTTACGCCGGCTGTCGACCGCTGCAATCTGCGCGACGCGGGTCGCCAGTCGTTGCTGATTCAGCGTCGAGCCACGCGGCTGGTCGCGTTTGAGCTTGTGCAACGTTGCAAACGGGGCGTCGTGGGTTACGGCTACCACGACCTCGGTCGTCGCCCTGGCATCGCTGACGGCCAACTTGGACGCCAACGAGGGCGAGATCTTCGGCGCGGGCATGTTCAGCTCGAGCGCTTTGCGGGGCAATTTCGCGGCATCGAAGCCGGCGACCAACGTGCCACCGCCGCGAGTGATGCGCCGGCCGCTCATGTTGCCCGCAGCGTCGACCGACACTTCGGCCTGAAAATCGCTTGCGTCATCGGGCACTGCCTGCAGCTCCTCCGTCAAAGGCTCGACGCTGGTGCCCAGCAATGGCTCGACGCTCGTGACCCGCGACTCACCTGGCTCCGCAGAGCAAGCTGTCAACAAGAAGCCAGCCGCGAAGACAGGACCGGCTGCTACAATCCCAAAACCTTGGACCTTTTTCATTCGTAACCTCCCAATGGTGCGTCCACCGCTCAGTGTCGCCCCTCATATGGCCCCATGCAGCCCCTGAAATCAACAGGAACGATGTGGGGCGTGCACCAAGATGCTGCGTCGATGCGCCTGCGTCAGCTACGCGGACGCTCGAACCGGTTCGCCAACTCCACGGAGTTGGCGAGCACATCCAGAACAATTTCGTGGCGGAGCGCAGCTTTTGCCAACCGGTAGGCAATCGAGCGCGAAGTGCGAGCCTGCTGCGAGCAGGACCACGCGCGTTTCACAAGTTGGGGTGTTCGCTAGCGAATGGCCGTGCGGGCCGTCGTCCCATCGCGCGGGGCCCTCAAACGCGCGTTGGTGCCAAGAAACCTAGAATCAGACCTAGCCTTGAACCAGCATCCGATCGGCGGTGGCGTTCGCAACGGCCGGGCCGCTGAGACGCTCGACCAGCTTGAGCGCGAAGGCCATGGTCGTGCCGGGGCCGCGGCTGGTCACGATATTACCGTCCTCGACCACGGGCTCTTCGACGAATTGTGCGCTGGGCAGGGCGCTGCCCGGATAGGCCGTGGCGCGCTTGCCTTTGAGCAAGCCGGCCGCCTCGAGCGCAGTCGGGGCCGCGCAGACCGCAGCCACCAACTTGCCCGCCGCCGCGGCTTGCTTGATCACTGCTTGCGCGCGCGCGTCTTCACGCAGCGTCTTGGAGGCGGGGCCGCCCGGCAACACCAAGGCGTCGAAGTCGTCGACGTTCACGGCGCTCAGCTGCACATCGCTTTCGACCACGATCGCATGCGAGCCTTTCACGTGCTTACCCGAAAGCGACGCCGTCGTGACCGTGACTTCGCCTCGCCGCAGCACGTCGACGATGGTCACCGCTTCGATTTCTTCGAACCCATCGGCCAGCAGAACGAGAGCGTTTGCCATACGGCAAGGTTATCACTTCTTTTCAGCAGGGGGCTCGGGCGGCCACTGGCAATCGAGCGTCGCAAGCTCGACGCCGCGACCGCGCGCGCGCTGCGTGAGAAAATGTCCCGCCTTGACCGCGATGACGTCCGCGCGAACGAGCAGTGGGTCGCCCTGCAGGTACGTCCGCGCACCCCGCACGAGCCCCAACCGTGTCGCGTCACTGGGTGAGCTGACGGAAAGCCAGGGCGTGGCGGGCGCCCGAGGGTCGACGAGTAGAGCCGGCACGCCGGCGCCGATCTCATCGTCTTCGAGGCGTTCCTCCTGCACGCTGCCGTCCGGCTGGACGGTGCTCAGCGTGAGCGCTCCCCCTTCCACACCGGGCGACGCACTGTCCGAGCGCGTCGCCACCAAGAGCCCGCCGCTCTCCAGCGGTGCGATGTCGAACAGCAGCTCCTGGCGCCGCGGCACGCCCAGGCGCTTGGCCTCGCCCTGCAGCTGGCCCTGCTCGTCGAGCTTCGCGACTTCGACCACGCGCAGCCCGAGCTCGAGCAGCTCGCGCTCCTCCGGATCTTCGGAGCCTGCATCGGGCTTGGGCTTCGCAGCCGTTTTCGCCTCGGGCAAGCTGCGCACCCAAGTCAGCCAATAGCCGCCTGGTCGGGTGCTGAGACGCGGCTCCGAGATATCCTTGAGCTCGAGCGGCCGCGCCTCGAACGGCTGCTTGATATCGTCAGCCGAGAACGAGCCGAGGAGCACCCGCAGCTCGCCCTGCTTGCCTTCGCTCTGAAAGGCCAGCACGCCACGCGAGCCCGACAGCGCGATGCCCACGCTCGACACCAGCTTACCCAGCTTGCTGAGCTCGTGACCCCACTCGACGCCTCCCGCCGCCCTAACCTTACCTAACTTGATCGTGTAGCCAGCCGCGTCGCTGCTGCGCAGCGCCACGATGGCCTCCTCCGCCCGGGCAACCAGCGCCGGAGGCTGGACCTCGCCGTGCAGCTCACCGAGGTCAACGCGACGCGGCGCCGGCTCGCCGAGCAGCGCCACGAAGGCCTGACCCTGGCCCCGAATGCCCACCACCGCGAAACCGCTCCGCAACGGCACCGCCGAACCTAGGTCCACCCCAAAGGGCAGAAGCGCCTCATCCTCTTCCTCCTCCGCGCCGGCCTTGTGAGCCGGGACGGGCGCATCGGGCTCAAGCGTCAGGGTTGGGCCCGAGAGCCGCCGACAATGACTGACCGGCTCCGGCATTGGTAGCGCCGAGCCCAGGGGCAGGGCGCTCGGACGCTGTGACACGCTGGGCCCGGGTGTCGGTGCTGCGCCACGTTTGCAGCCACATGGCAAGGCACCAAGCAGCCAGACTGCCGCAATCAAGCCCGTGCGCGGCGAAACGATCGACATCCGCGGCCTCGGTAGCCGGAGATGCCGGCCGGATCAACATTCACGGCGTTCGAGCGCGTGCTTGAGTAGGATCTGGGCAAACCTTCCCCACGCCCCGCCATGACCGCCGACCGCGAGCTGACCCGTACCTACGAACCGAACCCGGTCTTGCGCGCGATCTACCAGCGCTTCTTCGACAAGATTCAGGTCGATGACGCCTGGGTGCGGGAAGTACGCGCGCTCTCCGAGCGTGGCTCCATCGTGTACGTACTGCGCAGCCTCAACTTCATCGACTTCTTCGCGCTCGACTACCTGACCAAGCGCTACGACCTGCCGCAGGTCCGCTTCGTCAACGACCTGGGGCTGTGGATCCTGAACCCGATGGGCAAGGGCTGGCTCAACGCCATCCTGCCGCGGCCCAACGTGTCACCCTCCGACGAGCTGGAGGATGCGCTGACGCGGGGCGGCTCGGCAGCGCTGTTCCTCAAGCGTCCACCTGGAGTCATCGACGTGGCGACCGGCGCCTCGGGTGGGCGCGGCCTGAAGGAGGGTGACGAGCTGGTCAAGACGCTGTTCAACCTGCAGCGCAAGAGGGACCGCCCCATTTTCGTCGTGCCGCAGGTGTTCGTGTGGACCAAGTTTCCCAACACACGTGGCACCGAGCCGCTCGACTTCATCCTGGGCCCTCGCGAATGGCCGAGCCCGGCGCGCACGGCAGCGCAGCTGCTCGGCAACTTCAAGCACGTGGAGCTGAAGTTGGGCGAGCCGATCGAGCTAAAGTCGTTTTTGAGCGAGCCCGGCGTCGCTTCGGACGCGGTGCGGCTGAGGCGGCTGACCTACATGGTGCTGGGGCGGCTCGAGCGCGAGCGGCGCGCGGTCACGGGTCCGGCCGAGAAGGCGCCCGAGCGCGTGCGGCAAGAGCTGGTGCGCAATCCACGCTTGCGCAGCGTGATCGACGACTTGGTCGACGACCGCAACGATCGACACACGCTACTTCGCCGCGCCCACGAGATGCTCAAGGAGTTGCAAGCAACACCGGATCGCAGCACGATCAAACTGCTGGAAGTGGTATTCCAGCGCGTCTTCACGCGCATCTACGCGGGCATAGAATACGAAAAGAGCGACATCGAGCGACTGCGCGCCGCCGCGCGCCAGGGCACGTTGATTCTCTTGCCCAGCCATAAAAGCCACGTCGACTACCTGATCCTGAGCTACATCTTCAACGAGCAGAACCTGCCGCTGCCGCTGATCGCCGCCGGCGACAACTTGAACTTCTTTCCAATTGGCGCGGTGTTCCGGCGCGGCGGCGCGTTCTTCATCCGGCGTTCGTTCCGGGGCGATCGCCTGTACGCGGCGGTGGTCGATGCCTACGTGCGCCGCTTGATTCGCGACGGCTACCCGATCGAGCTGTTCCTGGAAGGCGGCCGCAGCCGCACCGGCAAGCTGGTGGCGCCCAAGTTCGGGCTGCTCAACATGGTCGTCGACGCCGCGCTGGCGGTGCCCGAGAGGCCTTCGTTCTTCGTGCCCGTCAGCATCGGTTACGAGCGCGTGATCGAGGCCTCGGCCTACGAGCGCGAGCTACAGGGTGCGGAAAAAGCCACGGAAGATGCCGCAGGCCTGCTCAAGAGCAGCGAGGTGCTCCGCCATCGCTACGGGCGCATCAACATGCAAGTCGGCCAAGTGCTTTCGCTCGACGAGCTGCGCCGCGAGCTGGGCGCCGAAAACGGCAATACCCTCAGCCCTGCCAAGCGGCGCGGCCTGGTCACGCGTTTGGGCAACCGCGTGATGGACGAGATCAACCGCGTGACCTCGATCACGCCCGGCGCCATGACCGCCATGGTGCTGCTCTCGCACAAACAGCGAGGCTTGCTGCACCGCGAGCTGCTCCAGCGCTCCGAGCGGCTGCTCAGCGTGGCGCAGCGCCAGGGCGCGCGTTCGTCGCCCGCCTTGACCAGCGCGTCCGGAGTCCTGCGTCCGGAGGCGTTGCGCGAGGCCATGCAGATGTTCGTGGACGCGGACCTGGTCGAGGTGCATTACCCGGATGATCCGGCGCTCAAACAGCATGAGCCAGGTGAGCACGCCAGTTATGTCGTGGTTCCGGCGCGCCGGTTGCTGCTCGACGTATCCAAGAACATCATCGTGCACTTCTTCGTGGAGCGGGCGCTGGTCGCCAGCGCGCTCTTGGCAGCCCCGCAACGCACGGAGAGCACGCTGTGGGTCAGGGACCGCGTCCAAGCGCTCAGCCGCCTGTTCAAGTTCGAATTCCGCTTCCGTGCGGATCGCCCGTTCGAGAAGATCTTCGATGAGACGCTGGCGCGAATGCTGGCCGATGCCGAGCTGACCCACGAAGGCGGCACGCTCGGCATCGGTCCGGGGCGCGACGGCTGGAGCGGCCACGACTGGCTCGTGCTGTACTGTGCACTGCTGCGGAACTTCTTGGAAGGCTACTGGGTGGCCGCACGCGTGCTGTCCGATTTGGTCCGCGCCCCGCTCGCCGAAAAGGATCTCCTCAAGCGCGGCATTGCGCTGGGCAACCGCGCTTTTCTGGCGGGGGAGCTGGAGCGGAACGAAGCGGTCAGCAAGTCGATCCTGGCCAACGCCTTCCAGGCTTTCGTCGATCATGGCTTTTTGGCCCTGCGCGACAACAAGCTGGATCTGGCCGATAGGTTCGCCTCCGAAGAAGGCGCGCGCGAGATAGCCGCGCGCCTTCAGACTTTCATTCCAGAGGTCGGCTGATGCGCGCGCTCGGCCTCGGATTGGCTCTGCTGCTCAGCGGCTGCTTCAGCTCTCCCACCCCGCTGGCGCCCGGCTTGAGCGGTTCGGTCGGCATGCCCAACCAGGGCGTGCAAACCGGCGCCCTCGAGCTGCCCCAACGGGGGCCCGGCTTTCTGCGCTATCGGCCCAAAGGCGCCCACCATTGGGGACGACCCCGGCTAGTGAGCGGCCTGACGCGCATTGCCGCGGAGATGGAGCAGGAGCTGCCGGGCAGCCTGCTGGTGATCGGAGATCTGGGCGCGCGCGCGGGCGGCAAGATTTCAGGGCATGCCTCGCACCGCACCGGGCGCGACGTGGACCTGCTCTTTTACACGCTCACGCCGGCCGGCGCGGTGATTCCGAGTCCTGGCTTCGTGCGCTTCGAGGCCGATGGGCTGGCGGTGCTTCCGGAAAGCGGCGACTACGTGCGCCTCGACGTGGCGCGCCAGTGGCTGCTGATCAAAAAGCTCGTCAACGACAGCGAGCTTGGCGTGCAGTTCCTGTTCATCAGCCGTCCGCTCGAAGCTTTGATCATGGATTATGCGCGCGCACTCGGCGAGCCACTGGAGCTTCAGTACCGCGTGCAGACCGTGATGCTTCAGCCCGGTGACAGCTTGCCTCACGACGACCACCTGCACCTGCGCATCGCCTGCTCGGCGGAAGAGGTACTGGCGGGCTGCAGCGGCGGTGGGCCGTACTGGCAATGGCTGCCGCCCCTGCCGGCGGGTCTGGAGCCGAATCAGACGCTACTGCAGCAGATCGCCGACGACGACCCGCTCGAACCACTGGACGCTCCGCTCGCGAGCAGCGCCGAAGGCAGCGGTGGGGCTTGAGCGGGCCGGTCAGGCCCGCGACCAGGAAGGGCGCACGCGGCACGCTGCGTCACGGCGACTGCCTGACGCTCGTACCAGAGCTCGCGCGGCGTGAAAAGTTCGACCTGGCCTACGCAGACCCACCGTTCAACGCCGGCGGCAAGCGCGCGGCGCGGATCGGCAAAGGTGAGCGCGCGGCAGGCCAGCACGCCTACGACGACGCCTGGAGCAGCCTGGAGGCTTTTTTGGCGATGCTCGAGCCGCGGCTCGAGGTGCTGCGTGACGCGCTCAGCCCCCGCGGCAGCCTGTGGCTGCATCTGGACCACCGCACGGTGCACGACGCCAAGGTCGCGGCCGATCGCGTGTTCGGACGCGGCACCTTCTGGGGCGAGGTGATCTGGGTACCGGGCAACGGCGGTAAAAAGCGCTCCGGCCCCAGCGTCACCCACCAAACCATCCTGATCTACGCGCGCGGCCAGCAGCCGATCTGGAACGGTGACGATCCAGCGCTGCGCGAGAGCTTTGCGGCCACCAGCCTGCGCATGCACTTCCAGAACGTGGACGAGAGCGGGCGCAAGTTCCGGGAGCGCCACGTCGCCGGCAAGACCTACCGTTACTACGCCGACCAGGGCCGGCGCTTGGGCAGCGTGTGGAGCGACTGCCCCGCCATGCGCGCCAACACGCCGCTGATTGCCGAAACGACTGGCTACCCCACGCAGAAGCCGCTCGCGCTGCTCGAGCGCATCGTGCGCGCCAGCAGCCTGCCCGACAGCCGCGTGCTCGATCCGATGTGCGGCTCCGGCACCACGCTGGTCGCCGCCAAGCAGCTCGGCCGCCGCTACGCCGGCATCGACCAGAGCCCGCTGGCGATTCAGATCAGCAAGCAGCGTCTCGCTTCCGTCCCCGTTGTGTCGGCGCCGAAGCTCAGTCTCAAAACAGAGCCAGGCTCGTGAGCAGGATGAGATCGGAAGGGGACGGGAAGTAGCCGATCGTGAAGTCCAGCGACTCCCAGGCGATTTCAGCTGCTGCTTGCCGTGCGTTCACGTCTGCGATGACGTCCACTACGCTCGAGGCGGGGTTCGAGACCCGTGCTCTGTTCTGCTCGGAGCAGCCTCACTTCGCACCAGGGAGACCAGGGCATCGAGCGCTTCCGGGTTGACCAGGGTGTCGCGGCTCGCCACCTTCTCAGGATCCGCTCCGAGCAGGATGCGCTTGACCGGAACCTCGAGCTTCTTGCCATTCAAGGTCCGCGGGACGGCTGCGATCACGCGCAGCTCATCCGGCACGTGGCGCGGCGATAGCTCGGTCTTCAGCACCTCCTTGATGCGACGCCTCAGCGCGCTGTCGAGCTCGACGCCTTCGCGCAGCACCAGAAACAGCCACATGCGACCCACTGCGTCTTCCAGCGAGCCGGTGTCGACCACCAGACTGTCGACGACCTCCGGCAAACCTTCCACCACGCGATAAAATTCGCTCGTACCCATGCGCACGCCACCGCGATTCAGCGTCGAGTCGCTTCGCCCGTAGATCACCGAGCTCTGATCCGAATTTAGCTTGATCCAATCACCGTGGCGCCAGACGCCCGGATACATGCCGAAATAGCTGGCCTTGAAGCGCTCGCGCTCCGGGTCGTTCCAAAATCCGATCGGCATCGACGGCAGCGGCTCGGTCAACACCAGCTCTCCCACCTCACCGATGAGCGGGCGGCCCGCGTCGTCCCAGCTCTCGATCTTGGCGCCCAGACCCAAGCACTGGATCTGCCCGGCTTTGACCGGCAAAAGCGGACACGACAGCACGAAGGCAGTACACACGTCGGTACCACCGCTGACCGAGCCGAGCAGCACGTCACTGGCCACGTTCTCGTACACCCACTTGAAGCCGTCGCTCGGTAGCGGCGCGCCGGTGGTGCCGATGCTGCGGAGCGCGCCGAGCTTCGCCGCATCCTTGGGCACGAGCCCCGCCTTCTTGCAGGCCAGCAAGAACGGCGCGCTCGTGCCGAAGTAACTGATCTGTTCCCGCTCAGCCAGCTTCCACAGCGCCGAAAGGCCGGGGACGGCCGGGCTCCCATCGTAGAGCACCAGCGTGCTGCCGACGGCCAGACCGCTCACGACCATGTTCCACATCATCCAGCCGGTGGTGGAAAACCAGAAGAAGCGATCGCTCTCGCTCAGGTCCATGTGCAGCGCGAGCGCCTTCAGGTGCTCGAGCAGGATGCCGCCGTGGCCCTGCACGATGGGCTTGGGCAGGCCGGTCGTGCCCGACGAGTAGAGGATCCAGAGCGGGTGCTCGAACGGCACCAATTCGAACTCGAGGGTCCCCTGCTCCGCTACGAGCTCGCTCCACGGCGCCGCGGTCACCACGCCCGCCCGCCTCACGCGCTCGGCGTCGCCGAGCACGAAAAGGCCACGCAGCCCGGGCAAGGCTTCCGCGATGGATCGCAGCTCCGCGGTGCGATCGAAGCGCTTTCCGCCATACAGGTAACCGTCGCAGGCCAAGAGCACCGTCGGCTCGATCTGCTGGAAACGGTCGAGCACGCTCTTCACCCCGAACTCGGGCGCCGCGCTCGACCACACCGCGCCCAGGCTGGCGCAGGCCAAAACGCCGATGACGGCCTCCGGCCCGTTCGGCAGCACCGCCGCCACGCGATCACCACGCTTCACCCCGGCTCGCAGCAGTCCGGCACGCGCGCGCGCCACCTGCTCGCCGAGCTCTCGGTAGCTGAGCGTGCGGCGGGAGCCGTCTTCAGCGCGGGACACGATGGCCAGGTGTTCGTCCTGTCGGCGTAGCAGATGCGCGGCGTAATTCAGGCTCGCGCCTGGGAACCACCGCGCGTCCGGCATCTTGCCGCGCAGCGCGGGCTCGAGCTCGCCAGCCAACTTCACGTCGAAGTAGCGCGCGACCGCGCGCCAGAAATCACCCAGCGACACGACCGACCAGCTCCACAGCTCCTCGTAGCTATCGAAGCTGCGCCCCCGCTCGCGGCCGAGCCAGCCCATGAAGTGCCGCAAACGCGAGGCCGCGCAGCGCGCCGGGCTCGGCTCCCACAGCAGCTGTCCTTCGATTCCGGTGACGGGCGCTTCGCTCATGATGGCGCTGCCGATTCTACCACCAAGCCCAGCGCACCTGGTTTGGCCGCCGAGGTGGCCACCATCGACGCCGCGCGCCGTGCGCTTTCAGCCGGTGACGCGAACGGCGCGCTCGCGCAGCTCGAGCAGTACTACGCGCGCGAACGCACCGGCACGCTGGATCGCGAAGCGCAGCTGCTACGTATCGATGCCCTGCTCGGCGCCCGTCGGGCCGCCCGCGCGTACCAGCTCGCCGAGCAGTACCTCGCTCGTCATCCGTAGGATCCCCATGCGGCGCGACTTCGCACGCTGGTCGGGGATCGATCCGGTGCCGCGCAGACAAGGCCAGAGTGAGGTAGGCACCAATGAAAAGAATGCAATCGACTTTGGCTTTGGGGTGCGTGGCGTGGCTGGGCTTGTCGGCGTGTACGTCAGATGTGCGCTCGCTGGGTGACGAGCCACTGGCTGGTAGCGGTGACTCCGGCCAGGCGGCACGAATCAAGAGCGTACTACCCGGCTCGGGCGGCTCGCCCCATGTCGAACCACCTGCGGAAGGCGGCTCGCCCCATGTCGAACCACCTGCTGGGGGCGGTACGACGCAGGAGTGCTACCACGTACGTTCCGGCAGGGATCTCGCCCAGCGCGACCGAATCGTCGGGCTCGAAGCCCGGCCCGACGCAGACGCAGGCGTCGAAGCGCAGATTCTCTTCGGCAGTCACGTCCGGATCGTCGGGGCAAACGCCGTAGAACGGCGCTGGGGCACCCGCGAGCCCTCGCTCGTGGGCCCAGGCCATCATGTTTCGCCAAAACTCACAGCCCGAAGCAGGTCGCCCCGTGCGACTCGCCATCGAGTTGCGCGACGGCCGGGTCACGAGCTTGGAAGCACAGCTGCCCACCTGGGAAGTGCTGCTGTTCAGGTGAGTCGAGCGGCTCCAGCGCGAGCAGGTACGCCGACGTCCACACATCAGAGACACGAGCAGAGCTTCACGTGCTGGGAGGCGCCCGTAACATGCCTGGTGTTCGCGGCGCGCGTCCGGCAACCAAAGCTTTGATGGGGCTGTGACACCGATGGGGTCGGCGATGCTAACTTGGGCGCATGCGCCTGCTGACGACCGCGTCGACCTGTCTGCTGCTCGTTGCTGTATCGATCGCTTGCGGCCAGACGCCAGCAGTCGCGCCGGAATCGCCCGCCACGAATCCCGCCCCAGCCACCGTCACGACGCCCGCACCACTCGTGCCGCCACCCACCGAGGCTCCCCGATCGAAGCCGGACGAACCGACCGCAGTGATCGCGGTGGCGCCGCAATGCTCGCCAGTAGACTGGTCCGCGCGAGCCCTGCCCCCACTGCTCAAACCCGGCAAGACCGCGAAGTCCTCCGAGCCCGATCGCCCCACTTCCCCGCGCCTGAACCTCGCCCCTCAGTGCGGCGATGCCCCGGGCGGGCCCGTTCAGCGCACGCCGACCGCCGTCGTACACGACGGCGTCGTGGTGGAGCTCATCGACGAGGACGACGCGGGCATGAGCGGCCGGGGTTGGCCCGGCAATCAGTGCGACTTCTTAGTCAGACTGGCGGACGGCAGCGGAGCACCGGTCGAGCTGACCGACGAGCACACGCCGCCTTTCACGAACATCACCTCGCTGGTTCGTTCCGGCTCCGCGGTCTGGCTCAGCGTCACCTTCAATGGCTACACCAAAGAGTTTCCGAAGGGCGGCAATCGCATCCTCGCGCTCGACCTCTGCAAAGGGAGCGTGATCTGGCAGTCGAAAGACGCGATGTCGAACGGCGGCTTGCTGCTCGTGGGCGACTACCTGATCGCGCCGTTCGGTTTCACGAGCGAACGCCGTTTCGTCTACGTGCTCGACGCGCGCTCCGGCAAGGTCGTCCAGAGGCTCCCGGTCGTAGAAAACATCTGTCCGAGCAAGACCTGGGCGCCCAACTGGAAGCCAGGCGAGCGCTGCGACGCCCCTGGCCAAATCGTCGGTGCCGCCAACCAACCCCGCATCGAAGCCGGCTTTTTTTTGGTCGATACCAACACCGGCTCGGCCTCGTTCGAGCTGAAGTGAGCTTGTCCGAACAAATCGTAGGTCTGGGCGCGCCAGCGTCTGCTGCCTCCCCGAATCGTTTCGGCCTACGCCCCCACCCGCCGGACACTTCCCCTCCCCGGCAGCAGTCGCCGTGTGGCATGTATCGGCGGCCGATGCCGCTCGTCTACCTGCCTGACGTCGAGTCCTTGTTCCTTTGGGGTTCCGAGCCCGCGCCGCGCGTGCTGCCAGCCCTCGGCCAGGGCGGCGAGCCCTGGTCCGCGACGCTCGCTACGCCTGAGGGACTGCGCGAGACCGCGGCCCTCAAGCTTCCGCTGCTGGACACCATGGCCAAGCTCGCCGTCGTGCCCGCCGCCGACATCGACAGCTTGCCTGGATCGGTGGCGACGTGGGTCTTGGCGAGCAAGCTCGCGCTGGAAACTTCGGAGCGCACGAGCACGAAGGTCTCTTTGCCATCGGGGCCGGCGCAGAGCTTGGCCTCAACGCCTTCGCGCACGCTCTGCCAGTCGCGTGCGTCCACGATCTGCGTGGCGAACTTCTTCAAGTCGCTCTTGGGCGTACCGATGAGGTAGCGGCGGCCAGTCTGCTGGAGCCAGGTGATGTTGGCGGCACTCGTCATGCCGCGATCCAAACGGAGTAGGCGAGCGTGTTGAAAAGCACGGCTAGCGCAGCGTAGTGGGCGTGGACGATGCGCGGAAGGCCCTGTAGGCTTTGGGCATGCGCGTCGCAAGGAGGCTACGATGTGTGGCATGGGTTTGGATCGCGCGGCTCGCGCGCATGGCTGTGGGCCCTGGTGCGAGGCCAGCGCGGTGGAGCTCGCTGGGCATGCTGGCGGCCGGCGTGCTGTGCACGGCGTCTGCGGCTGCCGTCACGGTCGCGGTTCCGGAGAGTCGGCCTTCACTGGTGGGTCAGACCGCCACGTTTAGCGCGGTGGTAACCGATGCTGTGGGTCCGGTGCGGTTGCGCTGGAGCATGGGGGAGTTGCCGCCGGTCGACCTCGTGGAAGGTGCCACGCAGTTCGAGCACACCTTCGAGGCTCCCGGTCACTACTGGATTCTGGTTCACGCTTTTGATCGTGCGGGCAGCCTCGTCGGCGGGCTCTCGTTCCAGCACACGGTCTACTCGCCACTCACTCCAGTCCGTGCGGCCGGCTCGAGCGACTTGGTCTACGACCAAGTCGCTCGCAAACTGTACTCAGCCAACTACGACAACGACACGGTGACGGTCGTGGATGCGGCGAACATGGTGAAAGAGAGCGAGGTGACCGTCTCGCGCGGGCCGACCTCGTTGGCTTTGGGCGCTGAGGGCAAGCTCTGGGTCCTTCATCGTGACGCGCACTCCCTGGCGATCCTCGACGCAACCTCGATGAGCGTCGAATCAGAGATTGTGCTGCCCTACGCTTCGCAGCCGATGGGGCTGGCCATTAGCCCCACGGGCAACGCCGCCTACGTGACGCTGATGGCGCTGGGTAAGCTGCTCAAGCTCGACGCGGCGGACGGAACGATCCTGGCCGAGGCCGATGTCGGTTCGTCGGCGCGCGGTGTGTCCGTTTCGCACGACGGCGCCCAGATTTACGTGACGCGATTCATCTCAGGTGACGGTCACGGTGAAGTGGTGCGTTTGAACGCCGCCACCTTCAGCGTCGAGACGCGCTTCGAGCTCGCAGCCGACACGACTACCGAGGACGCTTCGCAGCAAGGCCGCGGGCTACCCAACTACCTGTTCTCGATTGGCCTCTCGCCTGACGGGCTATGGGCCTGGGTACCCGGCAAAAAGGACAACGTCTTCCGCGGGCCATTTCGCGACGGCGCAGCCCTGACCGGCGAGAACACGGTTCGTGCACTGATTGCACTATTGAACGTGGCCGAGGGCCGTGAGCACGTCGAGCGTCGCATCGATCTCGACGACCGAAGTCTGCCGAATCAGGTCGAGTTCAGCCCGCTCGGCGACTACGCGTTCGTTAGCTTGGCCGGCTCCGCCGCGGTTTCAGTACGTGATGCCTACACGGGCGAGTTGGTGACCGATCTGAGGGCGGGGTTCGCCCCGCGCGGACTCGTTCTAACCGAAGACAACAAGCTGTTCGTACACGCCTCGGCCAGTCGAAGCCTGGTGGTCTACGACGTCGCGGATATCGTCAGCTTGAGCTCGAAAGAGGGCCGACGCCTACTCGAGATTCCGACCGTGGTTGCCGAGAAGCTCGAACCAGCGGTGCTGCGCGGCCAGCAAATCTTCTTCAACTCGTCGGACAAGCGCATGAGCGACCATGGCCACCTCAGCTGCGCTTCCTGCCACTTCGATGGCGCCGATGACGGTCGAGTTTGGGACTTCGGTAGCGCAGGTGAAGGGCTCCGCAACAGCATTTCACTGCTGGGCCGCCGCGGTGTCGGGCACGGAAACGTCAACTGGAGCGGCAGCTTCGACGAAGTCCAAGACGCCGACGACAACATCCGCAACCTTTTCGGTGGGAAGGGTTTCCTCTCCGCCGAGAAGCTGGCAATGGGCACCGTAGCGCAGCCTCTCGGCGACAAGAAAGCGGGGCTAGACGCCGATCTCGACGCGCTGGCGTCTTTCGTGAGCTCGCTCGACACCTATCACGCAAGCCCGTATCGGAACCCAAACGGTACGCTGACGGCGGATGGCCTAGCGGGCAGGGACATCTTCAGACGCCTTGGCTGCGACATTTGCCACACCGGTGCGGACGGTACCGATAGCACGCGCGGCAAGCTCCACGACGTGGGTACGCTCAAGTCGACTTCCGGGAGCCGTGGCAGTCAACTGCTCCCTGGCATCGACACGCCTACGCTCAACGGGGTCTGGGAAACGCCGCCCTATCTCCACGACGGCTCGGCCGCCACCCTGCGTGACGTACTTACCATCGCGAACCCCGAAGATCGTCATGGTTTCACTAGCGAGCTTTCGCCGCTGGAGCTAGACCAGCTCGTCGCCTACCTGCAGCAAGTCGACGGCACGCCGAACCCCGACGGCGGGTCCGAGGGCGCTGCCGGCTCGAGCTCGCAGCCAGCGGATAAAGGCACCTGCACCCTCGCCCGACCAGCCGCCGGCTCGTTCGGCGCGGCGCCGTGGCTGCTCGTGGCCTTCTTGCTCGCTCGGCGTCGGAAATGGCGTCTGCGAAGTCCGAGGGCAACGCCGCGCCCTCGTGCTGCTCGGTGAGAACCGCGAGAGCCGCGTCCCGTCCGACGAGCGCGGCGACGTGGCAGAGTTCTGGTGCGAGCTCGGGTTAGGCGAAGCCGGCAGCGCGGTGCTAGCTCCGGCAGCCGAGCGCCGCTAGTCCGGTGGATGCGCCGCGTCGTCATCCGCCGCAAGCTCGGAGAGCCAGCGCAGGCGGAGCTGTTCGACGCGCACTGACGGCGCGCGCTCGGGCGGAGCTCTGTCCGGACCTGCGCGGTCGACGCCAAACGGGCCCAAACGGGGCCCAAAGGGCCGCCCAGCGCCCTGCGAACCGACCCAACGAGCCTCCAGCCGCGGCCGGTTCGCCCGTTGACCGCCCAAGGCGCTCCACAAACCGACGTGGGCGCCCGCTAGAGACGCCGCTTATCCCCGACGTGGGCGCCCGCTAGAGACGCCGCAACCTACGCGCGCCCCCGCCCACCGGACACTTCCCCTCCCCGACAGCGGTCGCCGTGTGGCATGGATCGGCGGCCGATGCCGCTCGTCTACCTGCCTGACGTCGAGTCCTTGTTCCTTTGGGGTTCCGAGCCCGCGCCGCGCGTACTGCCGGCCCTCGGCCAGGATGGCGAGCCCTGGTCGACGACGCTCGCTACGCCTGAGGGACTGCGCGAGACCGCGGCCCTCAAGCTTCCACTGTTCGACACCATGGCCAAGCTCGCCGTCGTGCCCGCCGCCGCCATCGACAGCTTGCCCGGATCGGTGGCGACGTGGGTCCTGGCGAGCAAGCTCGCGATGGACCTCGTGGCACGCGAACGCGTGGTGCCGACCATCACCCGACGTAGTGGACGGATCGAGGCGCGCTGGGCCGCTGCTCTCGCGGGGAGCGAGGACGCTGGGAAGGTCGTTGCGCTCGCCAAGAGCATGCCCCCTGCGGCGCACGCCGTCCCGGTGGCGGGCGATCGCTCCGGTGGAGTGTAGGCACCCGATGCGCTCTTGCGTGCCTACCTCGACGCCGTCGTCGACGCGCTGGTGCGGGCCTCTCGCGGGGGACCTTCACTGCCGGCTGCGCGATCAAAGACGGCGCGAGCGTCGCCTGGCTCCTGGTCCGATCGCTGGCGCACAGCGCTCGGCAGCGCCCAGCGGAGCTTCGAGACCGATGGTTTCGCGGAGCGCTCCGTGGTGGAGGATCTCGCACGCTGGAGCGAGCCCGCCCTCGGCACGCGTGACCGGCTCCGCGCGTGCTTTCGCCTCGAGCTGCCGGTCAGCGATGGCGAGCGTTTCGTGCTGCGCTTCCTGCTCCAGTCGCCCGACGACCCCAGCCTGCTCGTTCCTGCCTCGGACGCGTGGAAGACGAAGGGCCGCAGCCTCGAGAAGCTCGGTCGTGCCTTTCGCGATCCGCAGGAGTCGCTTCTCGAGGCGCTCGGGCGTGCCTCGCAGCTCTTTCCGCCGCTCGCGCGATCGCTCCAGGAGGCGCGCCCCGAGTCGGTGGATCTCGACCCAGCCACAGCGTGGACGTTCCTCTGCGACGGCGCTCTGCTGCTCGCGGAAGCGGGCTTTGGGGTCATCGTGCCTGGAGAGCTCACGGCCGCCGGCCAGCGGCGTCTCCGCTTGCGCATGCGCGTGGGCGGCAGCAGCAAGAAGGTCGCCGGTGTCGTCGCCGGAACCGCCGGGCTC
>DATEDZ010000220.1:0-3571 GCA_035281385.1 Polyangiaceae bacterium | reverse complement strand
ACGCGGCGGCTCCGCCGATTTGGACCGCTGGTGTTTCACACGAGCCTCCTAGCGGCCGTAACGCTCGAAGTAGCGTGCGAGCTGTTTGGCAGCCGTCCCTCGGTCAGCCTGGACCTGCGAGGCACTGCGCGAGGCGAGCGCCGTTAGCGCCTCATCGTCCATTGGCGTGGGCTGCGATGCTGCGCCGCTCAAGTGGAAGAAGATGAGGGGCTTCAGGTACTTCTCGTTCCACTCTTTCTGATCGTCCCAGCTCGAGGGCTCACGATCATGGTCCTCGACGAAGCTGTGCACCGCGCGCGCCGCGATCTCCGCCCAGTTGGCGTGGGGCAAGCCCGGTTGAGGGATGGGCGAGGGTTTGCTGACCGGCTTGAGCGAGCCGCGCTCGAGCGCGCGCTGGCACGCCGCCACGCTGATGCTCTCGACGGCTGCGCCGCGAGGCAGCCGCTCGACGAAGTTCGTCAGCTCTCGGAAGTTGCCTTCCCACGGGTGATTTCTCAGCAGGTCGAACGCGGCGGGGGTGAAGGCCTCGCGCACCGAATGCGTCGCGCCCTCCACCGGCAGCGTGCGCAGGTAGGTTTCGATGTCATCCCAGCGCACGCGAAGCGACGGTACGTCGACTACGTGGACGGAAAGCCGGTACCAGAGATCCGCGCGAAATGCCCCCGAGCGCGTGGCGTCGCGCAGGTCGCGATTGGTCGCGGCGACGACCCGCACGTCCGCGCGCCGCGCGCGCCCGTACTGTCCGAGCTGCTCGAGCTCGCGCCGGTCCAGGAAGCGCAGCAGCATCGGCTGTACTTCGGCGGGCACTTCGCCGATTTCGTCCAAAAACAGCGTGCCGCCCTGCGCGCGCTCGACCGCCCCGATGATGCGGCGCGAGGCACCCGTAAAGGAGCCCGGTTCTGCCCCGAATAGCTCGGAGCGCAGCAAGTCCTTGCTGAACATGGCGCAGTTGACCGCCACGAAGGCGCCGCTCCGTCCGGAGTGACGATGGAAGACTTCCGCAAGCATTTCCTTGCCTGCGCCCGAGGCGCCGGTGAGCAGCAGCGTGCGGGCGTCGGACTGCGCGGCTTCGACCACGTCGCGGTGCGCGCCGCGGATCGCGCTGGAGGCCAAGATCATGCCTTCCTCGCGCGTCTGCTCCTCCGCCTCGAGCAGCGCGCTCTGGCGCGCTACCCAGCGCCAGAGGCGTTCTAGCACGTGGGACCAGCTGGCGTCGGTCGTGGCGAGCGGCACGATGTCCAGCGCCGCGCCACTGGCCAGCGGTATGCGATGGGGCGGGGATACCTCATCGCCCAGACTGTCCACCGTGCTGACGCGAGCAGCAATACCCTGTTGTTGCAACCAGCGTTCGAGTGAATCGCGCAGCGCGTCCGCGAAGTCACCCTTGCCCCGCCAAACTGGCGGCGTCGGCTCGTCCGAATCGCTCACCTCGCGCGAAGCGCGCGCCAACTGCACGACCGCATCGGCGGCGGGGCTACGAATCACCTGCGCGTGCGGTAGCTTGAGCCAACTGCCATTTCGGCTCCCCAGATCCTCGACGCAGACCTGACCCTGCTCCGACCAGGCGAGCAGGTGGTTGGCGGAGACGCTAGCGGCTTCGAGCGGCAGCAGGCGCAACGGCTCGCGAGCCAGGGTCGAACTATCCGTCAGCAGCGCGCGATCCGGGCTGCGCCCGATCAGGACCGAGCCGGCTTCGTTCAGATCCAGGGTATGTGCAGCTTGCCCATCAGGGCCCTTCACGATTAGGCGTGGCACGTGGCCTCCGCCGGCATGCTATAGGACTTTGCTCAATCGGGGGCGCGGCGGAGCGTGCAGCGTCTTTGTCGGGATTTCTGGTCGGATTACGCCGATTTCGGCGCGTGGTCGAGGCCCGCCTGCGCCTCGCGCTTGCGATGGATGTATTCCCGCAGCACCGCACGCCGCAGCTCCTCGGTGTCTGCGAAGCCTCGCGATCTGGCAAATGTGTCCAGATCAGAAGGCGGAATGAGCCGCAGCTCGGCGAAGTACCATTGCCACAGCTGGGTCTCGTCGAGCTGGGCGTCGTTCAGCGAGGGCGAGTTGAGGCCGACTTCAGTCAGACTGCGCGCCTTGCGTTCGGCCCGCTCGGCGAAACGTCCGTAGAGTCCGCTTGCCTGTAGCTCCGCCTTGAGGTGCGCCTGCGCGAGCGCTGCGCTCAGTGGCTCGGCCCACGCCGCGCGCGCCTCGTCTTCGAAGAAGCGCGTCAAGCTAGCCGCGTCGAGCCGCTGTTCAACGCGCCAATGCTCGAAGGTCTGACGCTCGGTCAAGCCCTGGTCGCGGCGAAATGTCTCGACGGCGGTTCGGACTGCCAGCGCGTCGGCCCGGACGCCGGCGCGCCGGGCTGCTTCCAGCGACCAGCCGCGAGCGACAGCCCGCGCATGGGCGGCGTTATAGGCGTCCGCTAGCTTGAGCTCTTCGAGCAGCCCGGCGTCGTCGCTCGTAGCTGCCTGCGGGCTCTGCCCCAGGGTCGAGATGGCGAGGCGCTGGGCCTCGTGCCAGGCGTCAGTCGGCTCGAAGCTATAGCGGACACGTTTGGGCTGAGGCTTCTCGGCCAGCCAGCCTTGCAGATGAGACAGCAGCTGCTCCGCGTCCAGCCGCTTCTGGTCGATGCGCCCTTGTTCGAGAAAGCTGCGTAACTTAGCGAGCTCACGCGAATCGAGCCCGAGCGCGACGCCTGATTGCAGAAGCGTCGCGTAGTTCCGCTCCGCGTAGAACGTGCGCTTGGCGAGCGTGGTCAGCTCCGCCGCGGTCTCGGCGGAGACCACGGCCTCACGCTTGGCGCGGTCGAGCGTGGCCCGGATGTTGACCATGGCCTCCGACGCGGGCAGAAATCCGGTGTCGGCTTGCCCGTGAGCCACCGCTACCTCGTCGTCGTCCTCCAGCAGCCCGTCGCGAAAAGCCTCGAAGATGGATCCGACCCCGACCATACCGAAATCGCAGAGCTCTGCTGCCCGCAGCGCACCCATACTGCTCGAACCGAAGACGTGCACGCCTTCGGACATGGCCCACAAGATCTCCTTGTGCCAGGTCGCTGGTACGCGCTCGAAGTAGCCATCGATGATCGCGATCGCGGCGGGCCGTTGATGGGCGGCGCGGTACACATCGCCGAAGGCAGCTGGGCCAGAGACGATCGCATCCAGGCGTGCCAGCACGTCCTCACGCCGCAACGTGGGGCCCGCGAAAACGTGGATCCGTGAGCCTGCGGCGCTCATGACAGCCTCGCTCGCAAGCGCGCTCCGGCTGTGAAACCGGGTGCATCATGCATGCCTTCCAGACCCGGAATCACCACGCGCACGACCGGGATCTGAAACTCCGGCAGGCTCAGATCGACGACCGCCACCTGCTCGATACCGGCCGAGCGCAGTCGCCCAAGCTCCCACGATACGTCTTCATGCAGCGTGTCGGCCGCATGTGTCGGTATGTCGTCGAAATGGCGCTGTTCGCCGCCGGTGGCCAGGAGCTTCTGCGCCTCTGCCAGCACCGCGCGATCCTGACCGCGCCGGTAGGTGGCGAGCCCAACGTCGTCACGGCTGCCCGCGATCACGGTCAGGCG
>DATEDZ010000219.1:0-4779 GCA_035281385.1 Polyangiaceae bacterium | reverse complement strand
GGTCAAGAGCTCATCGACCGCCTCGACGGTCTTCTTGTCCTTCTTGACCTCCGCCACCGCGCGAATACGCTGCAGAAACGCCACGCGACGCGCATGCAGCTTGAGATCCGCCGCCCCCGTCGCGTTTGCGAGGACGCTGCCCCAGCGCCGGCGGAGACGCTCGACGGTGGCCTTCCGGCGCTCCGTTCGATCCTTGCGCAGCGTCTCGATGTCGCCGGCCGGCAACGGCGCATCCTTTTCCTCGACCTTGGTCGTCGTCGACGTGGTGCCGCCCGCACCCTTGCTGCTCGCACCACCGCTCGCCTTACCGCCAGCAGCGGTGCTGGCGGCCCCGCCCGTGCCGGTTGCACCGCCCGCCGCCGCTTTGGCGTCGGCAGCGGCCTTGTCGGCCGCAGCCTTCGCGTCAGCAGCAGCCTTGTCGGCGGCAGCTTTCCTTTCTTCCGCGCGTTTCCTGGCCTCTTCCTTCTTGCGCGCGATCTCGGCCCTCTTGTCCGCGGCTTCGTCGGCACGACCAACCGCGGGGACCAACACCAAAAGGCCGAGCGCGACGACCAAACTCGAGAAGTAGGGGACCCTCATGACCTGGGAGCTTAGTTCACATTGAAGCAGAGGTTGTTACAAGAGTCCTCGGCCCACATGGGTGCGTCCGCCCAGTCGGGGCTACTCGGGTCACCGCCGAGGCAATTGATCATGGCGACCGTCTTGGGGTCGAGTCCATCCGACCACGGTCCGCCAGCCGAACCGACACCGTCGGCGCAAACCTTGAGGTCATCGACCACGAAGGTGCCCACCTCGTCGCCATCAATGCACACGAGAATGTCGTTGAACTGCTCGAGGCAGGTCGCGTCATTGAAACAAGCGACCCAGTCGTCACAGCAACTGAAATAGCAGGCCTCGCAATCGTCGGCCGGATCCTGACACTCGAGCGGCTCTTCTTCGCCGACGGTGCCACCAGCGCCACCGGTCTCGGCCGGAGCGCCACCAGTCTGGGTTGGCGCACCACCGGTCTCGGCCGGAGCGCCGCCCATCGTGCCTTCGCCGCCGTAATTGGTGTTGTTGGTGCCTGCGGTCGTGTTGCCCTCGCCCGCGTGATTCGCGCTTCCACCATTGCTCGAACCAGCGGTCGGACTGCCTTCGCACTGACAGGAGCCGAAGCCGGTGTTGCTGGCGTTGCACTCGTGCCGGCCGGTCTCGCCATCGGGGCAAGCGCAGTCCCGGAAATCGCCGTCCTCACAAGGCGTGCTGGCGAGGTCATCGTCGTCGCCACCGTCCTCGACGACACAAGCCATCGCCAGCGAGCCGACGAACAGACCACCTAAAGCCAAGCGCACGAAAGTTCGAGCAGTACTCATGAAGAGCCCTCCAGGGTTGGGAAAGATCGCGTAAAACCGGTCTTCGGTCGAGCCCAATCTACGCTCCCTGCATCTGGAACCTTCCTCACCGCGCCGAAACGGCCATTTCCGGCATTCCGCGGGTGAGTCATTGGCATCACCGATCACTATCGCGTCAAGCACAGCGAGGGCTTGGCGCGCGCCGCCACTGACGCAGGCATGATCGTCTTCCCGGGATTTGAAGCCGTTACGAAGGACGGCGTGCACTTCGTTTGCCTTTTCTCGCCCGAGAAGGAGCTCAGCGAGCTCGGGCGATTCATCGGCGCCTGCGGTACCACCTCAGATGATGGTACTTCGAAGCCTGGAAAGTTAGATGTTACGGAGCTTCTTGAACGCCAGACCGACTGGGACTGCGTCTGCTTCGCCGCCCACGTCTGCGGCGACGGTGGGCTCCTCCAAAAACTCAGCGGCCAAACCAGGGTCACCGCTTGGCGCCACCCCAAGCTGATTGGCTGCGCCCTTCCGGGGCCGATTTCCAGCGCGCCTCCTGAGTTACGAAAGATCCTGGAGAATAGCAATGCCGACTACAAGCGTGAGCGTGGCGCTCCCGCCGTCATCAACGCGAGTGACGTCAGCGCTCCCGACGATCGTTCGCGCAATGAAGGACCACAACGGCACTGTCCCCATCTTCTCCGAGGAAGGCGAATCGCTTCGGGTCGTGTTCGTAGTCTCGTCGTACGCGACTTGGCAAATTGTGATCGGGATGCCTGCAATACAACGCCGGCGAACCATGTACGAGGAGTCAACGTCCTGAAACGCGAGCTGTCGTCTCGAGTGCATGCATCGTCGTCGTTGCAAGGGGCCCCGTCGAGGCGGTTCGGATTCAAACAGTCGCCGGTCGCTGGGTCGCAGGCGCCGGCGTCGTGGCACTGGGCTCAGCGGGCCCACCTCGACCAGTGTCGGGCGACGCTTGCACCTAGGCATATTCGGAATTATGCTTTCGCATATGCGCACCTCCGTCGACATCCCCGATCCGCTTCTTCGTCGTGCCAGGGAGCTCGCGCGCGAGCAAGGCACCACGCTGCGGCAGCTCTTGGTCGACAGCCTTCGCGCAGCGCTCGAGCGAGCCACGCCGGCCGCCAAGCACCGCATGAGAGATCGCTCATTCGGGGAGGGCGGACTGTTGAGCGGCCTTGCCTGGTCCGATACGGAGCGTATCGACGAGCTCGCCTATGGGGACCGCGGGTGATCGCCGTCGACACGAACGTCCTGGTGTACGCCCACCGCTCTGATGCGCCATTCCACGAATCGGCGGCACGAATGGTTCGAGAGCTCGCCGAAGGCAGCCGCCCTTGGGCAATCCCGTGGCCCTGCGTGCATGAATTCCTGGCCAAAGTGACGCACGCGCGAATCTTCAAGAATCCCACGCCTCTCGCCCACGCACTCGAGCAAGTCGCCGAGTGGCTGCGTTCCCCGATGGGGCGAGCGATCGGCGAGCCCGAGGATTATCTTGGGGTCTTGTCAAAAATCATCCTCGATTCGCAGGTGGCCGGCGCGAAGGTTCACGATGCCAGGATTGCGGCGCTCTGCATCGCGCACGGCGTGACCGAGCTCTGGTCCGCCGATCGCGACTTCAGCCGGTTTTCGGCACTTCGCGTGAGAAATCCGCTCTGAATCCGAGCCCGAGCGCGTAACCCGATCACGTCACCCGCTCAATGATGGCTACGTGGCGCAGCTGGGCTTTACGCTATGGGAAAATTTCCAAACCAAGGCCTCGGCGGACGGCGTGCTAGAGTCGGGTCATGGATCAGCGCGTGCGCGTCATTGGACGCCGAGTGCCACCACCAGCAGGCGAAGCGCCCCGCAAGGTGGCGCGCGACGCGATGACACAGATGGCGCAGTACCGGACCCGCGCTCCCAAGGGTGTCTTCCACTATCGAAGCCACGAGGAGGCCAATCACGATCGGGATCGCTGGCTGATCGATGCCGTCGTCGCGCGGCAACCGGCGCGCCAGAGATGACGGAGCCCGATTTCACGCGACCGGCGACGTGGGAAGACCTGAAGCTCGTCGCCCGCGTGCTCAATCAGCAAGGCGCCCGTTACGCGCTGATTGGCGGCTACGCCATTGCGGCTCATGGCTACAATCGATTCTCAGAGGACCTGGATATTCTCGTCGATCCGGCGCCCGACAACACAAGGCGCTGGATTGCTGCTTTGAGCGCGCTACCGGACGGAGCTTGCCGGGAGCTGGTCGGACAAGACGATCTCTTTCAGCGCGATGGCGAATACGCGATTCGCATCAACGACGAATTCACGGTCGACGTGATGCCCTCCGCCTGTGGACACGGCTACGCTGAGCTCGCACCGCACATTGAACAGCGAGACATCGACGGGGTGCAGATTCCGGTCCTGGGGCTCGAAGGCCTGCTCCTGACGAAGGAGGGTATGCGTGAAAAGGATCGCGCGGATCGCCGTGTCATCGAGGAAGCCCTTGCGGCGCTCAAGCGCAGGAGTCGCTAGTCTCGAGTTGGGCGGTCTTGGAAGGAAAGATCTCGCTCTGCTTGGCCTTGGCATCCGCGGGGATCATGCAATCGTGCAATCATGCAATCGGAGCTGAAGCGCGTAGGACAGAGCGGGCAGATCAGCGTCGGGCGAGAGCTCGCCGGAAAACTGCTGCGTTTGGAACAGTTGGAGGGTGGCCGACTGCTCCTGACACCTGTCGTCGACGTGCCGGAGAGCCAGCTGTGGACCCTCAGCGAACCGCACAAATCACGCATCGAACGTGGTCTCGCATGGGCCGCCGAAACTCCAGCGAAGGAAACGGACGTAGCCAACCTTGTCGCCAAAGCGAAGCGCCGCAAGAACCGGTGATGCCGGTGGCGAAGAAGCCGTTGCAGCGTGTCCGGCTCGATCTGAACTCCCCCGCGTTTCTGGAAGTCTTCTTGCGACTCGAAGGCGCCGAGCTAGCTCAGGTCGCACGTAGCCTCGATCAGATCCGCAAGCTCGACTGGCCCAACGTGTACGCATCGAAAGGACTCCGGTGGGAGGCCATCTCTCATTTGACGGCACCCGACGGGAAGTCCACCGTCTACAGCGTGCGCCTCAGTCAGAAGATCCGAGGTCTTGCCTTCCGTGAAGGAGAGCTCATGCGATTCATCGAATCTCCGGGGCGGAAACCCCGTCCTTCAGGTCGGGGAGGAAGCCCCTCCGCGCTGTGCTTGGATGTAGCGTTTGACGGTCTCCAGAGGGGCTCCTCCGCAAGAGACCGCGCAATAGCTGGGCGACCAGAAATGAGCGCCCCAAAGTTTGTTCCGGACTTCTGGAAAACTGGCAGCGCGTAAGCGCCTGGCGCTCACACCCTTGAGCGAGTTCACCAGTCTCGAGAGAGACACCTTGGGTGGATAGCCCACGAGCAAATGGACGTGGTCTGCCTCCCAGCCAGTTTCT
>DATEDZ010000218.1:0-3445 GCA_035281385.1 Polyangiaceae bacterium | reverse complement strand
TCCGGCATGGTGCATCGCCTCCGCCATGGCGCGAGCCGTCGTGTCGTTGCTGACGCCGACGAACAACACCTGGCGCGCGGCGTTCAAACCGGCGGCCGAACGCCGAATCACCACATCGCCGTCGATGGTGGCGCCCCAATTCCGGACTTTTTCATCCTGCAGGCGAGCGTTGAGCACGCCACTTTCATACATACAGGGTGCGCCTTGTCGCCAGAACTCCAGGCGCCCCGCGAGCTCCGCGCACTGGCTCACCGCTTGCTTCTCGACGGGCCAGAGCTCGATGCGCATGAGGCCCTTCCGACACATCCTGGTGCCTACCGATTTTGGACCTGCTTCGTCAGCCGCCATCGACCTCGCCATCGGGCTTGCCCAAGCCTTCGAAGCACAGCTCACGCTCCTGCACGTTTGGGAGATCCCCGACTACCCCTACCTGGAGTTCATGCGCAATTCGCCCGAGATAGCCAGAGTCGAGGATGCAGCAGTGACGGGTCTTGCAGAAGGACTGCGCCAGGCGCAGACCCGTTTGCCCACCGCCAAGTCCGTGCTCAGACGCGGCGTGCCCTGGCAGACGATCATTTCTACGGCTCTAGAGCTGGAGTGCGATCTCATCGTCATGGGGACGCACGGACTTCGCGGTCTGAGCCGAGCACTCCTGGGAAGCGTGACCGAGAAGGTGGTTCGGGTCTCACCCGTTCCGGTGCTAACGGTGCACGCCGCGCCGGCAAACACGGCAGCTACGCGAACCTGACAGGGCCATGGCCAGTCATTCGCCATGTAGCTCAGCACTCGTCGGAACGGAGACGCGCCCACTCGGCGAATTGGTGCTCATGCTGACCGGAGATCACCCTGCCACCGCCCTCGGCATCGCACGCCGTGTCGGGCTCGAGGGCCAGGTGCAGCCAGGCAGTGATCTACCTGCCGACGATCGGGCTCTTTCCACTTCCGCGTTTTCACGCAGATCTCCTTCGGAGCACCGACCTTCATAACCCATCGGGAATTTGCCATGACTTCGGCGGAGCGGGACGCGCAAATGCTGCGATGGTGTCCCGAGCTCCGCGCAGGGATTGCGCGCTGGGGAGCCGCTCGCGTACGCCAGCGAAACGCGAAGCGGGTGGTTCACACGCGCGGCACGACGCTTGCTGTAGGCGAAAGCAGCGTGCCCGAAGCCCTACCCAACCGTCCAGCTGGTGCGGAGCCGCCGAGCCCCAACGCACCATTTCGTCGCCCCTCGTGGCACATGTTCGTGCTGCTGGCGCTGATGCTGTTCGGTACGTGGTACGTTCGCCAGCGCACGGAAGCCGTGCAGCACCCGCTGGTCGACTATTCGGTCTTCTACGGCTGGCTCGAGAACGGCAAAGTGGCTTCGGTCGTCCTCAAGGGCGCGGTCGTCGACGGGTCGCTGAAGCAGGCCGAGAGCGTCGCCGGCGTGCCCACCACAACGTTTCACACGCTAAGGCCCGACGCTGATGACGCGCTCCTTCCGCTGCTGCGCGAGAGGCACGTGCGCATTCAAGTGACCTCTGAAGAACAGCCGTTCGTCATCGAGATACTGCTCAGCTTGATCCCCTGGGTCTTGATCATCGGTGGTTGGGTCTGGCTCTCGCGGCGCGCACAGAAGATGATGAGCGGCGGCCCACTTGGCGGCCCTTTCGGCGGAATTCTCAAGTCCAAGAGCCACAAGTTCGAGAAGACCAGTAGCGTGAGCGTCACCTTCGACGACGTGGCCGGTCTCAAGTCTGCCAAACGCGATCTGCAGGAAGTGGTGCAGTTTCTGAAAGAACCCGAGAGATTCCGTCGGTTGGGCGGTAAGGTGCCGCGCGGTGTCCTTTTGGTTGGGCCGCCCGGCACGGGCAAGACGCTGCTGGCGCGAGCCGTCGCCGGTGAGTCGGGCGTGCCCTTCTACAGCATCAGCGCATCGGAGTTCATCGAGATGTTCGTGGGCGTCGGTGCCGCGCGGGTCCGAGAGCTGTTCGCCGAGGCCAAGAAGAATGCCCCGGCCATCATCTTCATCGACGAGATCGATGCGGTCGGGCGTTCGCGTGGAACCGGTTTGGGCGGCGGCCATGACGAGCGCGAACAGACCCTGAATCAGCTACTTTCGGAGATGGACGGCTTCGATCGCAACGACTTGACCATCGTGCTCGCTGCCACCAACCGACCCGACGTACTGGACTCCGCGTTGCTCCGACCGGGGCGCTTCGATCGACGCGTGATCGTCGGTCGCCCGGAGCTCGCGGCACGGCGAGCCATCCTCGACGTGCACGTGAAAGGCAAACCGCTCGGCAAAGACGTCGAGCTGGATTCGGTGGCGCGAAATACGCCTGGTTTCTCCGGTGCTGACCTGGCCAACTTGGTCAACGAAGCCGCCCTGGGTGCTACCCGACGTGGCGCTGACGCGATCGAGGCCGCGGACTTCAGCGCGGCGTTCGACAAGATCGTGCTCGGCGATCCGCGCGAGGCCAAGTTGCAGCCGGAGGAGAAGCGACGGGTGGCCGTCCACGAGTCGGGCCACGCGGTGACTGCCCGCTACTCGGGCGACGCCGAACCACTGGAACGAGTGACCATCATCCCGCGAGGCCTGGCGCTGGGCGTGACGCAGCAATCCCCGATCGAGGATCGGCATCTCGCGACCGAGCCGCAACTCGAGTCACGGCTGCAGGTGCTCATGGGCGGTTACGCGGCGGAACGCCTGGTGTTCGGGACCGTGTCGAGCGGCGCGGAGAATGACCTGAAGGAAGCAACCAAGCTGGCCACGAGCATGGTCGCGCACTTTGGCATGAGCAAGGCGCTCGGCCCCGTCTATTACGAACGCGATGCCGAGCACCCCTTCTTGGGCCAGAAGATCGCGGTCGAGGGCGGGTTGAGCGACGCCACGTTGCGAGCGATCGAAGAAGAAGCGCGCCAATTGCTGGCCCGAGCCCTGGCAGGCGCGACCCGAGTCATCTCGGAGCATCGCGCACGGCTCGCCGCGCTCGAAGCAGCGCTCTTGGACCACGAAACGGTGGAGCGAGCCGAGCTCGAAACACTGCTGGCGCCGCGCCCCGAACTGGTTCCCGTCGGGCTACCAGCGGTTGATGCTACCCAGGTCGTGAACCGCGGAGTAGCCAGCGCCCTTGAGCAGGCGTGAGGCGCGACCGCTGCGGTTGCCGCTGCGGCAGTAGAGAACGATCGGGCCATCCAGAGGCTTCAGCTCGTCCATACGTTGCTCCAGGTCTTGCAACGGGATGTTGGTGGCGCCGTCGATGTGCCCCGAAGCGAACTCTCCGGGCGTGCGGACGTCGACCAAGCGGGCGCCGGCTTGGACGAGCCGACGGGCTTCCGTACCACTCACGTCGCCCCCTCGCAGGAACGCGAAATAGGCCACCACCAACGCGGCGACAACCAGAAGACCCATGCTTACGAGCTTTTCCATGACCTACCTGTTGGAGCTTACGCCGGAACGCGC
>DATEDZ010000217.1:0-11502 GCA_035281385.1 Polyangiaceae bacterium | reverse complement strand
TTGAAGGCGCGCATGATCTCGGCGGCGCGCGAGCGACCCAGCGCCTCGACCTGCGCGTGCGTGACGCTCAGCACCACCGCCTCGGCCACGGAGCACATGAACGAGACCACGAGCGACCACAGTACGGTGAGGACCAGAATCAACATTCGAGATGCGCGCCCAGCGCCTGAAGCGCGTCGAGGAGTACGCAGCGAGCGGCGACGTATTCGGGGTCAGGGCTTCTGTCGCCAGGCATCTTCGGTTCCTTTCATCCGCTCCATGAGCGCGTCAGCTTCTTGCGGCCCGCGACCGGGGCTCGTCATCAGATCGGCGACAACTTGGCTGGGAGCCGCCGCAACGATGGAAGCGTTCGATCCTATCTTTACCAACTGCGTTCTCTCGAAGACCACGGCATCGTAGGGCTCGAGGAGCCACACGTTCGCTCCGGTTTCGGTGGGCACCAGCTCGAGAGCCTTGGCCGCTTCTTCCGCGTCCGCGACGTAGATCATGGCAAGCCGCGCGGGCGCGACGCCGCCAGCAACGGCCATCGACCCGGTGGCGGCATAGCGGCCGAGCTTCGCGAGCTTGGGAGCGAGCGCAGCGAGACCACGCGGCTCGATGTACGAACGCATCAGGTTCGAGCTGGTGACGCCGTAGTCGGCGACCCATCGCTTGATGAGCGCTGGCCAGTCGACGGCTGTGATCACCTTCTTCTCGTCACGGGTGATGACGGCCTCCTCCTCGAGAAACGTCACCACGCGAGAGACGGTGCCGAGCGGCGTTGTCGATCGCTCTGCGAGCGTTCGAACCCCGTAGGGCGGAGAAAGGTCGCAGAGGGCCCGGACGACCCGCGCGGCCGCCGATCCCTTGAGACTCTGTAGGGGGCGTGGTCGTCGTTCAGGATCCCGGTCGGCCCCTTGGCTCTCCACGAAGACCGCGGGATCCTCGACGATCACGCGGAGGTTGCCGGTCTCGTCCGCATAGCTGGCGTTCGAAGCGGCGAGCAGCTCTCGCGCCCTGGGACTCAAGAAGGGAGCGACGAGCATACGCCCTGCTGGTCCGCGGGGCTGAGCCATCAGGTTGGCGACGTCCCGCGGGAGCACCCGTTGACGCGAGACCACCGTCAGGCTTGCGCGCCGCCCGTCGGGTGCGCGCAGGGTCAGTTGGTCGCGGCCGCTCTTCTGAGGGCGCAGATCGACAACCCAGCCAGGCGGCAGCCGGTGGCGGAGTACCTCGGCAGCAAACCGAGCACCGGTCGTTCCGCGTGCGGCTCCGTTCCTCACGACGCGGAACATAGCATATTTCGGAACATTAGGACCAAAAGCAACCGTTCCGCGCGTTCCGCGACGCGCGGAACATGTAGATTCGCGGAACACAGGGGCTCAACGGCCGGCCCTGGGCGCTGCGGTTTGGCGATCACGTTGAAAAGACGTCCGACGTCGTCGCTACTCGTGTCGTGACTGCCTTCGCCATTCGTGACTACACGGAGCCACCACCATGAAGCGGCAGGAGCACGAAACAAGAATCCTACCGCTTCAGTCCCGGAATGGCGCCCGCCACGCTACCTGCCGCCGCCAGCTCTTGTTGCTGCTTTTGTAGATACTGCGCGACCGCGCGCGAGCGCTCGATGGCAAACTGCTTTACCTCACGGTTCTGGGAACCGGCCAGCGCGTTGAGCAACCTGGTGACGCGGTCGATGTGGCGCTTCTGGAACAGCGCCTCGAAGTAGTTGTTGGCGAGCCGCACGTCGCTCGTCATCTTGGACTCGTGTTTGGAGAGCAGGCTGATCACCGAATCCAGATCACCCTTTTGCCCGTGTAGCGCCGACAGGCAGATCAGGGCCAGCGGGTCGTTCTCGTTGCGTTCGACCGCCTTCCTCGCAAACTCCATGGCCTTGTCGCGCCCGCTCTCCTCGTTGGCATACAGGCCTTGCAGCGCAATGTAGGGCGCGGCGGTGCGCTTGTTGGGCTCGGCGTCAGCCAGCGTCGCCACCGCCTTGACCGCGGCCTCCTCGCTCTCCGCGGCGCGGACCTGCGAGTACAGGTAGGCCCAGGCGTCGACCGCGTTCGGCTCGATCTTGATGGCGGCCTCGATGGTCTCGCGTTCCTTGCTGGCTTCTTTCTTGCCCTGATACACCTTGGCCAGGTGCAGCATGGGGAAGGGATTTTTTTGCAGCAGGTTCTGCGCGCCCTTCAGCGTGCCTTCGGCCTTGTCCCACTTCTCCTGCTGCAGCTGGGAGATGCCCAGCGCCAGCCAGTCGTCGCCGGTGCCGCCGAGCGCCACCACGCGCCCGAGCACCTTCTCCGCCTGTTCGAAGCGGCCGTACTTCATCAGCTCCTGCGCGTAGAGCCGGCCGCGGTTCAGGTCCGAGTTGTTCTCCTGCCAATGCTTGTCGAGGCCGCCGAGCAGATCTTCCAAGCCGATGGCGATGGGACGCCCTTCGGCGTCCTGCACTTGCACCGCCGGCCCATTGAAGCCGAGCAGCTTCCACATTTGCTCGACCTCGATGGCGACGGGTCCCTTCTTGAGCGAGCCCAAAAGCTCATCTGACGGTTTGCTCAGAGGCAACACCACCATCGCATTACCCGGAACACCACCCGGAAACGCGCTCACGGGCGCGACGATCGCGGCCCCGCCTTGGAGCTGCAGGTTGGTGGATGGCTCGGCCCCGCTCGGCAAGTTCGGCTCGGACATGCGGCGGGTTCCCTAGCACTTTCGCCTCATTTCCACAAACGCTCAGAAATTCCGCGACGCCGCGCGGCCGCCGGCTCAGCAAGATGTGTATCGGCTACCCCAGCCTCTGACGCGGACGTTGCGATCGAGCAAACAGGAAGGCGGGGAGACGGGGAGATTTCTTGGTGCCGTGTTGATTCGGCGCTCGCATCGCCCCGCCAGCGCTGTATCGCGCTTTGTGGCGACGCTGGCGCGGGTCGGCTTTGCGCCCAACAAACCTCCCCGTCTCCCCGTCTCCCTGTTGATTCGCGGGCCGCCCATGGCCGTCCCGCGCCCGGCAAGCTATAAAAGACTACGTGAGCCTTCTTTATATCGTGGCCGGCATCATGGGGCTCGGGCTACTGGTGGTCGTGCATGAAGCCGGGCATCTGCTCGCGGCTCGCGCTTCGGGGATGCACGTCATCCGCTTCAGCATCGGTTTCGGTCCGCCGCTCATCAAGTACCAAAGCAAGCGCAGCGGGACTCATTACCAGATCGCCGCGGTCCCGTTTTTGGCCTACGTGCAGATCGCGGGCATGAACCCGTTCGAGGAGATCGACCCCGACGACAAGACCTCCTACGCGAACGCCTCGCTGTTCGCGCGCATCTTCGCCATCCTGGCGGGACCGCTGGCCAACTACCTGTTCGCGTCGGTGTTGTTCTTCATCTGCTTCATGGTCAGCGGCGTGGCCGAGCCGACCAACAAGGCCATGGTTGACGTGCTCGACGACGGCGCGGCCAAGGCCGCCAAGATGCAGTCGGGCGATACTATCGTGGCCGTGGGCGGCGTGAAGGTGTCCGACTGGGAGGCCATGCGCCAGCAGGTCGTGAAGAACCCAGGCAAGCCCCTCGAATTCGAGATCGCCCGCGGCGACGAGCGGCTGAGCCTGAACATCACGCCCAAGAACGACAACGGCAAGGGGCTCATCGGCGTCGTCCCATCCACCACGATGGTACAAGTCAGCGCAAAAAAGGCGCTCGTGCTATCGCTCGAGCGGCCGTACGAGGTCGTCAAATACTCGATCCTGGCGCTCGGTCGCATCCTGACGTTCCAGGAGAAGCCGGACCTGAAAGGGCCGGTCGGCATCGTGAGCGAAACTTCCAAGGCCGCCAAAGCGGGCTGGATGCCGCTGGTCTACTTCCTCGGCATCCTGAGCGCTTATCTGGGCGGCTTCAACGCGCTACCGTTTCCGGCGCTCGACGGCGGCCGCCTGGCCTTTTTGGGCTACGAGGCGATCACGCGCCGCAAGCCGAATACCCGCGTCGAATTCATGGTGCACGCGTTCGGCTTCGTGATGCTGCTGACGCTGATCGCCGTGGTCACCTTCGCCGATACGCGCCTGTTGTTCCGGGAGAGTAGTAGCGCCAAAACCGAATCCAGCGCGCCCGCCCCCGCCAAACCGGCGCCGGCCAAACCCAAAGCCGCGCCTTAGACGAGAGCGCCATGAAACTCGCCCCGGCAGCGATCTGCTTCGGACTGTTGCTGCAGGCTTGTGCGACGCCCAAGGTCAAGCTCGACGAGGGGCCGCGCGAATACGTCGCTACCGACTACGAAGGCGTGCTCAAGGCCTGGACGCGTAACAAGCAGTTTACCAACGTCAACGAGATGGACAACGTGCTCAGCGTCACCGCGACCTACGAGTCGTGGGACTTCCGCTGGGCTTACGTGGTCCGCTACGCGGAAGACTACCGCCTCACCGTCGACCAGCGGCACAATCTGCTGCAGCGGTCCCTGGCCGAGGCGCGCGATGGACATCAGTTTTATTTGGCGCTCTACGCGCAGCGCCACAAATGGAACGACATCACCGCCAATGACCCGGCCTGGATCGTGCGGCTGATCGACGACGAAGGTACCGAGACCGCGCCCTCGCAGATCGAGCCGATCAAGAAACCGGGCGCGATCGAGCTCACCTACTACCCGTACACGACGCCCTGGCGCAGCGCCTTTCGCGTCAGCTTTCCGCGCGTGCGCGCCGACGGCGGGCCTACGATCTCAGCGGCAGCGCGCTGGTTCGGGCTGCGCTTCGCAGGCGCACAGGGCTACGAGGAGCTGATCTGGGAGCTGGATGGGGGGGGCAAGAGTGTCCGTGCGGCGTCGCGCGAGCTCAGCCAGCCAAAAGCTCCAAGAGTGGCGGCACGCTGACCATCAGCTCGTGGGCTGCGTGTCGATCCGCCATCATCAGCAGCGCGCCCGTCGAGCCGGCACGCGCGGCGGTCGGAGCCACGCCCGCTGCCAGCACCTGCATCGCGAACAGGAATTCACCGGGGCCGAGCTGGCCTTCCGGACCAGGGCTGGCCGTGTCGGTATCGAGCTCGATGCGACCCGCCCCAACGATGTAGAGGCCGCCTATCGGCTTGCCCTTCTCGACCAACAGCTCACCGGGGAGGAGGCGTACCAGCTGACAGCGTGACAGCACCATGCCGCGCAGCGAATCGTCCAGGCGATCTCCCATCGGTCCCATCGAGACACCCGCCAGCGCCTGGTAGCGATCTGCAACGGCCTGCAGCTCCTCCTGCACCCACGGGCAGTCGGCGAGCGGCGGCTCGATGGCTTCGAAATCCCAGACCGCGACCTCGGTGTCGGGCGCCATCGCCACGAGCCGCAGCGCCACGCCTTCGGTCAAAGTTCCTCGCCCGTAGATCAGATCGCGCGCGACCACGGTGCCGCAGGCCACATCCGCAATGGCGGGCATCACGTTGACGCCGCCGCGCAGCACCAGCGCCAGCCCGAAGCCACTCACCTCTTCTTCGATGCCCAGGTGATCGATGCGCGCCGCCTTGGCCATCGCGATCTGCGTTTCGGGCGGGAAATCCTCGAAACCCTTGATTTCAGCCAGGGAAACACCCGCTACGAGCGGCTCGCTGAGCTCCGGCTCGGGCGGCGGCCCCGGCTCCAGCGGGGGCTCCGGTGCAGGTTGGGCTGAAGGCTCCGCATCGGCGACGCTCTGGCGTATCGGCGTAGGCGACGGATCGTCCTCCCCTTCAGCGTCGTAATGCGGCTCCGGCTCCGAGACGGTGTCCGGCTCAGCATCCGGCTCAGGCTCGGGCTCGGCCTGGGACTTGGACTGGGGCTCCGGCTCCAGCTCCAGCATGTCCTCTATCCCGGGAAGCTCCGCGGTCGGCGCCTCGCTCGGAAACTGATTGGGAGCCTCACTCGGGAAGCGCGGCAGTGCAAAACCGGGATCCGCGCCCAAGAGCTCGTCGATCGAATCCGGGTCATCCTCTTCCGCGGTGACCTCACCGTCGTCGATCTCTTCGACCTCTTCGGGCTCGGCCACCGCTTGCTCGTCCGGGGTGATGTCGGTGGTCTCGTCGGTCGAGTCACCGCTCAGCTCGTACGGCAGCTTTTCCCGCGCCACCTCGGACAGGTCGTCGTCGGGTGGCAGCGACATCGCCTCCGCGTCGATCATGTCGGTGCCGTCGAAGTCCTCTTCGACTTCGATGATCGTCTGTTCGGGCGCAGCCGGGACGCGCTGTAGGTACGCTTCGAGCGCGTCGGTCTGTCGGGTCAGCTCGGCCGCTCGCCAAGTGGCCGCGACCGCAACCGCCGAATCGATGGCGCGCCGCAGCCACACCACCGCGTCCGCCGGGGTGCCCCGCTTCCACTGCACGGACGCGGTCGACAAGGCCCAGGCCACGTCGTCATCGTCGTCGTCCTTGGGGGCTGGGAATTCGGGCGACCCCGGGTCGGTCATTTTCAAGCAGCCTTTTACACGAACCCGCTGCGGGAGGGGGCGACCAACGCCGCTGCCACCCGCAGCTCGGGAGGCGGCGGGCGGCCTACTGCGGGTGAACGAACACCTCACGGTCCTTGGCGCCATTCGGTGGCCCAACCACGCCGCGCTTTTCCATCATTTCGACAATCTTGGCAGCCCGGTTGTAGCCAATGGTCATCTTGCGCTGCAGCCAGCTGGTCGAGCAGCGCTGGGTTTCGGCAACGATCCGGACTGCCTCGTCGTAGCGGGAATCCAAGGGTTCGTCGCCCCCATCCTCGTCCTGCTCCTCTTCGGCTGCCTTCAAGATGGCGTCGTTGTATTCGGGCGCGCCTTGCGCGCGCAGATAATCGGTCAAGGCGCTGACCTCTTCCTCACTGACGAAGGGACACTGCACGCGGCGCGTGTCGGTGTCGCCGTTCAGCTTGACCAGCATGTCGCCACGCCCGAGCAAGAGCTCGGCGCCCATCTCGTCCAAAATGGTGCGACTGTCGACCTTCTGCGCTACCCGAAAGCCGATGCGCGAGGGGAAGTTGGCCTTGATCATGCCGGTGATGACGTCCACGCTCGGGCGCTGCGTTGCCAGCACCACGTGCATGCCTGCGGCGCGCGCCTTTTGAGCCAAACGCGCCACGGAGCATTCGACTTCCTTCCCCTGCTGCATCATCAGGTCGGCAAACTCGTCGACCACGATCACGATGTACGGCAGCGGGTCAGGCAAGAGCAGACCATCGCCAGCGTCCTTGCTGGTCGATACGGTCACGGTCTCGCCATCCGGCGTGATGGCCTGCACCTGATCGACACGCGGCGCCGGCAGCTCGCCGCGGCGCACCCTCTCGACCCAGCCGTTGAAGGTGGTGATGTTCTTGGTGCCGGCGTTGGCGAACAGCTGGTAGCGCCGCTCCATTTCGTCGACAGCCCAACGCAGCGCGGTAGCGGCTTGCTTCATGTCGGTCACGACGGGAAGCAGCATGTGCGGAATGCCGTCGAACGGCGCAAGCTCCACCACCTTGGGGTCGATCATGAGCAGCCGCAGCTCTCGTGGCGTGCGGCGCATGAGCAGGCTGGACAGCATCACGTTCAGGCCGACGCTCTTGCCGGCGCCGGTGGCGCCCGCCACGATCACGTGCGGCATGGAAGCCAGGTCGGCGTAGAACGGCGCGCCGACGATGTCGCGGCCCAGCACCACCGGCAGCGGCGCCTTTTCCGAAAGCTTTTCGAAGCGCTGGTCCTCGATCAGCTCGCGCAGGCTCACCGGGATGCGCTCGTCGTTGGGTAGCTCGAAGCCGATGCGGCTCTTGCCCGGAATGGGCGCGATGATGCGCACTTTGCGGGAAAGCCCGAGCGCCAGGTCGTCAGCCAGGCCCGCCACGCGGCTCACCTTGGTGCCCGCCTCGCATGTCACTTCGTAGGTCGTGACGGTGGGACCCGGGTGGATCTCGACCACCTTGCCCGAGACGTCGTAGTCGCGCAGCGTCTTCTCCAGCTGCTCGGCGTGCTCGAGGATCTTCGCACGGTCGATCTCGGGCGCCTGCTCGCTCGGCGCCTGAAACAGCACCGAAGCGGGCAGCCTGAACTCGCCCCTCCGCTTCTCCTTCTCGACCCCTTTCGCCTTCTTCACCTCGGCGGCCGGATTACTCGCCACAATCTTCGGCCCCTGAGGCTGCGCAGCGCGCCCGCGCGCCTTGCTGCTCTCCCGCTTCCCCGCGCTCTCACTCTCGCCCTCACCTACGCCTTCGCCTTCACTTTCGCTTTCGCCTCCACCTTCGCCTGAACCTGAACCCGCACTCCTTCCCACCGTTCGCGGCGGTGCCCCCGTCAAAATCTCTTCTTGGATGCTGCTCAGCGCCGCATGGTCGGCTAGCCCCGCTTTGAGCGCCTCGGAAATCGCGAGCGGCGGCTCTCCGGTCAGGTCGAACGGAATGAAGTCCGATTCTTCTTCCTCGAGGTGCATCAGGATGGCTTCATCCTTGTCGTGAAGCTGGATGCGAGGCGCCTCGCGCTGCGTGAGCGCTTCGCGATCCGCGCGGCGCAGCGCGCATGCCTTGCTCCACGCCTGATAGAGCTGCAGAAATAGCTGCGACAGTCGGCGCAGCCCAAGCGCGGTCCAGTCGGAGGAGCGCCTGCACCACTCGATGAAGGAGAAGCTACTGCGACCGATCAGGATCAAGCCGACGCAGGTCAGACCGACGAGGAACGAGCCCAACGTCGAGAACGCCTGGCGCGACAGCTCTCCGAACAGCATGCCCACGTTGCCCGCCGCCGAGACCGAACCGAATGCCACGAGCTCGGGCGCGACCACCTGCACTAGCGCGGCCAGCACCACGCCCACCAGCACGTCCGCCGCCACGCGGTAGCCGAGACTGTTCGGCACACGACCCCGGAACAACGGCGCTCCCAGCAGCGCCAGGTCGACCGGCAAGAGCCACGCGACCACGCCGAAACCCTGCACCAGCACCGAAGCGATGAGCGAGCCGGTCGCACCCGTCAGGTCCGAGCCGCGCTGGGTCGGGTCGAAGGGATCGATGCGATAGCTCGCGAGCGCCAGCGCCAGGAAGGCGGCTCCAAAAAACAACAAGAGGGCCGCCGCTTCGGATAGCCGGCCATGAAAGCCCTGAACGCTGGGCCGATCCTGGGGCGGCGGCTGGCCGGCGGGCGAGGCCAGCGACCCAGCCGCGAGCGTATTTCGGGCCGAAAACAGTCGGACACCCATCTTAGTTACCTTTACCTACATCACCCTACCTGTGTCACGCAAGTAACAGCCCAAAGTGAGGACGGGGGAGCGCCCCGCGACGGCAAGCGAAGAGCCGATAGCTTCGGGCCGCCCCGAGCTTGAGTCTCGCTCATACGCGAGGCTACGATGGCGGGTCTTTCGACCCAGGGGCACAGAATTCCATGACGGGACACCGCCAAACACAGCGAAATTCAAAGAGAATGATGCGCGGACGGCTCCTTCCCACTTTCGTCCTGCTCGGAGCGCTGGCTGGGGCGACCACCGCATGCCGTACCGATCGCGACAACATCAAGGCTTGGGCCAGCAAATCGCAAGGCCCGCGCAAGCTGGTCGCGGTGCTCACTCACGACAAGTACCCGATGGACCTGCGAGTCGACGCGGCGCTCACGCTGATCAGCATGAAGCCGCGCGGCGGCCGTCGCATCGGCATTCAGGGAAACGACGAGCAACCGGGCCTGATCGATGCGCTCGGTACGATGCAGCCGGCCGCACGCGGCGCGATCGTGTCTCGGCTGGTGCCCAAGCTCCAGGAGGAGATGCAGCGCCCGCTGCCGCCCGCGCAGGCCGGTCAGGCCGTCGCAGATCCGACCATCCCTTACAAGGACGCGGCATTCGCGCTTCTCACCCAAGAGGATGGAGCGCTGCTTTCCGACGAGGCGCTGCGCAAGAATCTCAAGACGACGCTGGCATCCTGGACCGCCACCAACTTCGCGGATCGGCTCGACGACACCTCTCAAATGTTCGGCATGGAACAGGTGCTGCGCGAGCTCAAGGCCGACGGCGTCCGCTCGCTCCCCGATCTGATCGTGCCCGGCGCCCAGAAAATCGACCGTATTTCCCAGATGATCGCCGATTTCGGGGACGAGGCCACCAAGGCCAAGGCCAGCGAAAAGCTGGTGACCGTGGCCAAGGAGACCAACTCCGAGAACTGGATCAAGCAGAAGGCACCAGGTGTGGAGGCCGCCAACAAGGCTTCGAAGCTCACGCCGAAGCCGGAGCAGTTCCGGGCCCAGCTAGTGAAGTTCCAGGACGAAGAGCTGCAGAAGGTATTCGCCTCGCTCAAGCGGGTCGGCGGTAAGCCGGCCGTCGCCTTCCTTCTGGAGTTCGCCCAAGACAAGAACCAGCCGGAGAAGCGGCGACAAACGGCGCTGGCAGCCCTGCAGGGCAACCTGGACAAGAGCAACCCCTCCCATGCCAACGCCATCTTGGCGGTCGCCGGTGCCTCGGACACGCCGGACTCGGTGCGTGATGTAGCCCTGCAGCGCATCGGCGAGCTGCCGCGCCCGCTGGTCATCGACAAGCTCTACGATCTGTTCAAGGACCCGAACTGGAAGGTGCGCTGGGTCGCTGCCGAGCTCGCGCTGAAGATGAGCGAGACGCCGCAGCTACCAGAATTTTTCAGCAAGCTCGCTGGGGCCGATCACATGGCCATCACCGAACCGCTCAAGTACGGCGGGATCATCGCGAGCATGAAAGGCACGCCCAAGCCGGCCGAGGTGGTCGAAAAGTACGCGGCCGGCGGCAGTCCGGTGCCGGTGCGGCTGACCGCGCTGGGCTACTACTACAACGTCGGAGCTGCGGCTGATCTGCCCAAGATTGCGAGCTACACGTCGGACAAGGCCGCGACCCCGAAGTGCAAGGACGACGCCAAGGACTGCGATTGGAAGTGCGAGATTCAGACCGACAAGGGCTCGGAGACCAAAGAGATCAAGACGCTCGGCGAGTTCGTCGAGTTCTGCGTCAAGCCAGCGATGGAGAAGCGCGGGGCAAAGAAGTAAGCGAGCGATGACGGCGGATCTGAACAAGAAGACCCAGCGCACCTTCCAGTGCAAAGACGCTTTGTGGCAGAAGTTCGAGCAGATGGCGCGCGAGCTCGAATGCTCGGTGGACTATCTGGTCAACGACGCGATGAAGCAGTACGCGCGGCAGCGCGGCTATGGCGCGGCCGCCGGATCGCCGTCGATCCCGCCGCCGATGGCCCCTCCGCCACCTTCCTCTGGCCCGCCTCCCACTCCCAGTAGCGGCGTCGCGGCGGCGCCGCCGCCCGCTGCCGCCAAGCTCGCGCCCCCGCCGCCTGCACCCGCCAAGCGCGCCGCCCCCGGGCCGCCCGCGCCGTCGCATGGTCACGCCGGCCTGCCGCCGCTGCACACGCATCCCGCGTCTGCACAGGCGAGCCCGCACTGGCTGCAGGATTTGTGGACTGTGCTGCGCAACCGCGACGTCTGGCCCGGCTTCTGGGCGCTGTTCGGCGTCGGCGGCGGGATGATGGCCTTCGCCGGACTCTGGGGTGTGCCGCTGCTGCGCGATTCCTTCGGTCTCGCACGCAGCGAGGCCGCGCTGTATACGACCGCCGCGCTCGCCGCC
>DATEDZ010000216.1:0-5647 GCA_035281385.1 Polyangiaceae bacterium | reverse complement strand
CTGGCAGCCCCTCCGGCATTCGATGCTAGCCCAGCAGCGTGAGCGCGATACCGGAGACGATGCCCAGCACGGGCCCGAGCTTCTTCAACGCGTTCTGCTCCTTGAACAGCAAAATGCCGGCGGCGAAGGCGATCAGGGTCGCGCCGCGGCGGATGCTGGCGACCAGCGAAACGAGGCCAGCCGGGTCACTGAGCGCCCAGAAGTACACGAAATCGGCGCACAGCAAGCACAACGCGAGCAGCGGCATGCTGAAGCGAAATTCGAAGCGCGCCGGTTCGCTGCCGCCGTCGCGGGCGCGACTACGCCACCACCACAGCGAAAGCGGCGCGAACAGCAGCAGCAGGTAGATGGAGAACCATGCTTGCACGGTGGCCGGGGGCAGCTTGAGTCGACCGAGCAGCAGCTTGTCGTACAGTCCGCTGGTCGCGGCCAGCAGCGTGCCCAGAATCATCCAAGCGACCCAGCGGTTGCGGTGAAAGTGCACGCCCTCCAGGCGCCCCACGAGCGACAAGCCGAAGAACGACAGCAGCGTCGTCAGCACGCCGAGCAGCTGTAGCCACGAAGGTCGTTCGCCGAGCAGCAGTAGCGCGGCAGCCAGCGTCCACAGCGGGCTGGTCGAGCGGATGGGCGCGGCCAGCGAGATGGGCAGGTGTTTGACCGCCAAGTACGTGCACATCCACGAGGCCGCCACGATCGCCGACTTGAGCAGGAGCTGCGCGTGCGCGGTAACGCCGAGCGGCGGCACGCGCAGCAGATCCGGGCAAAGGTCCGGCGCGACGCCTTGCAGCGCGAGCAGCGCTCCCCACACCGTCGCGCCCGTCGCCGTGCTGATGAGCAGCACCGGCAGCACCGGATTGTCGCGCAGCGCGTGTTTCTGGCACACGTCGTACAAGCCGAGAAAGAGCGCCGAGATGAGGCTGAGCCAAGCCCAGTGCATGAGCAGGCTGCGCTAAGTACTAGAGCTTCAGCTGCTTGAGGAGCCGTCGCACGGTGGCGAGGCTTTTCGGCTCTGCTTCGCGGTCCCGCTTGGGATCAGCGCGGCCCGCGAGTCGAAAGGCAAGGCGCAGCAGGCCGTCGCAGGGGTAGCGGCCTAGCGCGGCGGCGGCGCTGGCCGCGCTAGGCTCGCCGCGGCAAGCCAGCTCGAGCCCGGTGCTCACCGCTTGAATCGCAAGCTCGATGCCTTCAACCGGGCGCAGGCGGCGTCCGTCGAAACTGGCGCCAGCGCACAGCACGTTGGCCAGGTAGCCGAGCTCCTCGGCGCGCGCGGCAAGGGTCTCCGGTTGCTCGTCCGCCAGAGCGCGCAAGGCCTGCAGCAACAGGGACTCTGTTGCGGTCGCCGGAGCCGCCAGGTCGGCGGCGGCTCCGACTAGCAGTCGTGGCGAATGGGCGGTCGGCGCTGCGGGGGTGGCACGCTTGGGATCGAGTCGACGAAAGTAGGCGCGCGTCAGCGGATCGTGCTCGGTGAGCGGCGTCTCGTCACTGGCGGGGCCGGCTGCCAGGCGCAGGAACGAAAGCGCGGCGCTCGGGGCGACATAGCCAGCCGCGGCTCGGCGTGACTCCCGCTCGCCAGCTAAATCGTCTTCCAACATCTCTTCGCCGTTGAGCACCTCGTAGAGTCCTCCGCTGTCGTCGATACTTCCGCGGCTCAAGGCCGCGCAGCGCTCGAGCAGGTCGACGAGCAGACCATGGTGATCGCGATCGAGCGCGACCAGAGCTGCGAGCAGCTGGTCCCAGCCATCGCCACCGCGCCAGATCAGCTGGTATTCGTCGAGCTCTTCCGAGAGGCAACTTTCGAAGGCTTTTTGTGCAGCGTAAGCCTCGTCTTCATCACCCGAGAGCTCGCGTTCGAGGTCGGCGAGCGAGAGCACCCAAAGGTGACGGTGTACCGCGAGCACCACCAAATCCTGAGGCAAATCTGCTAACCGCTCGGCGACGAAGCGCTCACCGACTTCAGACATGACCTCGAGCCAGAGTAAGAAGCGCTCGGCGACGAAGCGTTCGTCGACACCACTTTCGGCGCTGCGCCACAAGTCCTGGTCGAAGATTTCGCTCAGCTGCTCAGTGCTGGCAAGGGCCACGAGCTCGGCCGCGTCGGCCAGCCCGACCCGGTCGATCAGCTTGCCCAGCGCCGGACCGGTTAGCGCTCGTACCCGCTCGGGCAGGTTCGGCACCTCGAGCACGCGGCTCATGAGCTGGCTCGACGACGGACGGGCGTTCAGGGTGGCGCGATTCAGCATGCGAACCTCCGGGCAATTGGGCTTCGACCTCGAACAGGCGCTTCAAGCCTCCCTGGTGCTGGGAGGTAAGGCTGGCGATGACGGCGCGGGCACGCGCCTCGTCGGGAAACGCGAGCAGGGCGGCGGCCGTCGCGCTGACGAAGCTGCGGTAGGCGTGCTCGAGCACGAAACGCAGCTCGGGCGTGGCGCGCAGGCTGGGGTAGGCCCCGCGTGCGTAGTCGAGCGCCCAGCGCACGAGATGCTCGACGAAACGTTGGGCGAAGCCTGGAAATGGTGTGCCCTCAGCGCGGGTAAGCGCGATAACGACGGCTGCGCGGTGCAGCAGGCAGTAGTCGAGTAGCTCGCCGGCGAGCGCGTGATAGCGCGCGTCAGGGCCAAGCTCCGCGACGTCTCTGACCTGGCCCATCGCGCGCATGCGCGCTCGCGTCAGCCGCTCGAGCTTACCCACGAATTCTGCAGGCACGACCGCGTCGAGCAGCTCCTTTTTGCCCGCGAAGTACTTGTACAGATTGCCGATCGACGAGCCAGCACGCTTGGCCACGTCAGCCATCGTGGTCGCCTGATAACCGAGCTCCGCAAAAGCGTGCCCGGCCGCAGCCACGAAGGCTTCGCGCATTTCCGGCTTTCTGACTTGGACCATCAAAAGAGAACTATATATTCTCTTTTTGAGGATGCAAGTGCGGGTGGCCTCCGCGAGATCTTCGGCTGGGGCAAAACCGTGGGCGGCCTTCTAAGTCCCGCTTCGTTGGCCTGGCGAAGATCAACTCAGCGGCTTCATGGTTGCCGCCAGCTACAACTTGGTACGGCTCGCCAGGCTGCTACCCCTCCCTGAGCCGGCCTAGGAGAGCGCTGGTTTTCTGTTGAAGGGAGCCACTCCCCCACAACGGGTTGTGGTTTTTGCAGTGCGTGAGCCCTCCATCTTGGGGGTACAAGGTTCAGTGCACGCATTTCCCAGCGCTCACCTAGGGAATGGCCAGCGCCTCGAGCTCGTTCTGGTGTATAGCCAGGGATAGATCGTTGGGAAGCCGCTGGCGCAAGCCCGAGAGCTCTTGCAGCACGAGCTCTCGGGCGGCCTGGTGTCGCGCGGCTTCGGTGGTAAGCGGCGGGATGGGCTCCCCGGGCGCGTCCGGCTCCTCGATGCTCAGCGCGTCGCTCTGCCCGCTCTGGAATATCTCTGACTGGGCAATGGCTCCGAGTAGCTCCCTGGTGGTCATCTGGTCCGAGAGCCCGGATACCGCTGCCTGCCGGATCTCGCACCCGACTCGCTCGTCCGGTGCTCGCTTCAAGGCCCAGGCGGTCCAGTGCCTGAGCGCGCATTCGACGACGTCTCTGGTCGAAAGCACCGCCTTGACTAGCTCGGCCGCGCCCTTCACCGGTACAGCGACACCTACCCGGGGCAGGCCGCCGCTGTCGTCGGCCGCGCGCCATCTGCCCAGCTCATCGAAGGATTGGAACGCGAACCCAACGGGATCCATGATCTGGTGACAGGAATGGCAAACCGGGTCGGCCGTGGCTGCCTCGAGCCATTGGCGCCAATCTTCCCCGGGAGCGGGCGGCGTGGGGAACATCACGTCGGCGGGTGGCGGCGGCGGCTCCGAGCACAGCAGGCGAGCCAAGATCCACGCGCCGCGCCGGGTCGGGGTGGAGAAGGTGCTCATGAAGCTCGCCTGCGTGAGCGCCCCCGCGTACCGGGTGGGGTCGAGCTCGAAGCGCGCTCGGTCGAGCCCGGGCCTGGGTGACAGCCCGTAGTGATCCGCCATGAGCTGGTCCGCGAACGTGATGGGCTCGGTGAGCAGCGACGAAAACGCTGCACCGGACGACACATGCCAATCGAAGAAGGCCTCGGTTTCGCCGCGCATCGCCTGCACCAGCTCGCTCGGGCTGACCTGGGCGCCCTGCACGCGATCCAGACCCAGCCAGGCGCCGTAGAGCTCTCGGACAGCCCCCGGGAAATGCGGCTTGGCGCTGAGACGCTGCACCTCGGCGTCCAACCCCTGTCGCAAGCTGCCGCTCCCGGCGTTTGCCAGCAGCTCGACATCCGGAGGAGCGCCGTTGAGAAAGTAGGACAGGCGCGTCGCCAGCTCGTAGTCCGAGAGGCCTTGCTGGGTCAGCTCCACCTTGTACAGAAAATGTGGCGATTGCAGCGCCGCTTCCGCCAGCGTCGCCATGGCCTCGCTGAAGGTACCGCCGGCAAACGCAGCGCGAAAGAGCTGGAGGTAGCGCGAGCGCTCCAGCTCGGAGAGCGGGCGGCGATAGACGTAGGGGAGGAAGCGGGTCTCGATGAAGGCGAGCGCGCACGGCTCGGGACCCGGGCTGGACGGATCGCCCTCGCACGGCACGAGGTCGCTGACACCGCTGGCGGCGGCTCGAGCGGCAGCCGCGATGGACTGCAGCTGTGGTGCGCGGTACGCAGGCCCCGCCGGAAGCTCCAGCCCATGGTAGGGGGCGGTGTTACTGCGCGGCATCGGCTCGCTCGCAACGCCGGTGAGCTCCAGGATGCTGCGAGCGTGCTCCCAGCTGGTGAGCGCGACGAGGTCACTCGGCTCCGACGTCAACCCTTCGCAAGGGTCGAGCGGCGACTTGTTGTGTACCAGCACGCCGGCCGCGAAGTAGTTGTGCACGCCTTCGACCGTGATGTTGAACACCGGCGCGTGGACGGGCGCCGGATCCAGGAAATACCCGGTCGCGGTGGCGCCGCTGAGCAGGCCCGTATCCTGGAGCGACAGCAGATCCGCGCCGGATGTCAGCTCACCAGCTGGTCGATAGTCGCGGGCGCTCTGAACATAGAAGGGGTGGTTCGGCGTCGCAACGATGGTGCGCCCGTCATCGAGCACGAGCTGTCCGACGATCGCGTCATCGTGGCGCATACGGGCCGTGACCGGACGAGCGACGACTGCTTGCAGGGCTTCGTCGTAGCCCAGCACCTCCTGCCCGACCGCGAGCTGTTCGATGGGTCGCGGCCCGAGCGGCGTGTCGATCGGGGTGCCGGCCGCGAAGCACGTGACGATGGGGGGGCCACAGCAACCGGGCGGGTCGGTCGAGCTCGATCCGCCGCTACCGGTTTGCCCCGCCTGACCGGACGGACCCCCCGACTGCTGCGAGCCGACGCGACCGCCGCAAGCGCTCACCAGGATCAGCAGGCCAGCGCCGAGCGCCCCCATACCGTTGGCACCACTGCTGCACCTGATCCTCCAATTTACCACTCCAACAAGGAAAGCTCGGTATGGCCGGCTTGTCCAGCGGGTTGAATCGCTCAGGCCAGAATCGCGGTCAGCTCTTGGACGTGTGCCAGAACGTCGCGTGGCGGATGCCGATGGGGGTGACTCAGTCTGCCGAGAGGGGTCTTGGATCTCGATGCTTTATTTGGGAAGCTAGGCCTTCGAGGTGCGCACCAAGCGCATTCGGCGCTC
>DATEDZ010000215.1:0-7081 GCA_035281385.1 Polyangiaceae bacterium | reverse complement strand
GCGACCGGTACTCGGGCAGCGCCTTGCCGAAATTCAAGCTCTCATCCAGCACGACTTGCCCGGAGTCGGTGTCGATGAGCATGGCCGAGAGGCTCTGTGTGCTGGAATCGAGGCCTAAGAACAAACCCATGGCACCTATTAGGCTTCTTGAGAGCCGGTTTCCATGACAGATGAGTCAAGTTTTGACTGCAAGGTTGGTGTCCGAGCAGGCGAGCTGAGGACTCCTGCGACCATCGCGGATTTCATCGCAACGGGTGCCGGCCTCGCCGGTTTGGTCTCGTAGGTGGTTCCTGCTCTCGCCGATCGTGATCTTTTCTTCCAAGACTCACATGTCTTGTCGGGCTGGGGCCCCTGCCCCAGCTAGTCCCTTGCCAAAGCCCGCCATAGGGCAAATTGCGTGGCCTTCTCCCTTCCCAGCCCGCTGATGCGCGGCGTGCTACGCGGGCTGCCAACGTGCAGCTCGAATTGCAGCTGGCTCCCGTAGCGTCGATCGGTACCCGTATATCGCGGGTGCTCGCGGAACGAAATCGGGCGTGCCTCAGGTCGACGCTTCGACGCGATTCCTGCGCGGGCTGCGCAGCGCCAGGATGCCCGCCACGACGATCAGGCCCGCCCCGAGCGCGGTCAGACCATCGGGGTGACGCTCGAAGATCAGCCAGTCGAATAGGGCAGCGAACGCGACCGAACCGTAGATGAACGGGCCGACCTGCGCCGCCGGAGCTTGTTGGTAGGCGCGAGTCATCAACAGCTGCGCCAGCGTGCCCGCGGTCACGAGCGCGATCAGCACCGGGATGCTCGAAACAGCGGGAGTCTGCCAGGCCAGCAGCGCGGGGCCCAGGCCGACCAGGGTCGAGATGATCGAGAAGTAGAAAACGATTTTTGTCACCGATTCGGTGCGGGTCAGGCTGCGCACCCCGACCTGCGCCGTGGCCGCGAAGATTGCACCCATCACACCGATCAGGGCTGCGGGCTGAAACAAGCCGAGCCCGGGCTTGAGGATGAAGATCAACCCGAGCAGGCCGATGCTGAGCGGCTTCCAGATACCGCGCGGCACCGGTTCGCCGAGCCAGGCGCGCTCGACGAACGGAATGAACAGCGGCAGCGAATAGTTGAGCAGCAGGCCCTCGGCCAGCCCGAGCTTCGCGATCACGAAGAAGAAGCAGTACATGGCCGCCATGCCCACGGTGCCGCGCACGATGTGCTCGCCGAGGTGCTCGGTGCGGAGCGCCTGGTTGCCGCGCCGCAGCATCATGGGCAAGAGCAGCAGCAGCGCCAGCCCGCTGCGCAAGAAGACGACCATCGCGTTGGGTAGCGAATGGGAAAGGATCTTCACCATCACGCTCATCACCGCGAACAGCAGCGCCGCTGTCACCATGTACGCCGCGGCGCGCGGCAAATGCGTGGGCTGATCGAGCTCGGGCCCGCGAATCGCGACTGACGCGGGCGTGCGGGCGGGCTCGGGGATATGTTCCGGGATCACGGGTCGCGCCGGCTGCCCGCGGCTCCGCCAATCGCTGGCACCCCAGCCGCGGCTCGTCGACTTCTGTTCAAATCGCCAGCTGAGGGCGGCCTTTTTCGGGCCAATCGAGGTGGAAGGACTTGCCGCGCGGCTGATCCACGCGCTCGTAGGTGTGGGCTCCGAAGAAGTCGCGCTGCGCCTGAAGCAGGTTGGCGGGCAGCTTCGCGGTGCGATAGCCGTCGTAGTAGGCCAGGGCGCTCGAGAAAGTGGGCAGCGAGATGCCGTGCTCGATACCGAGCGAGACGGCCTTGCGCCAGTTCTTCTGCGCCTTTTTCACCGTCTTGTTGAAGTACGGATCTAGCAGCAGATTGGCAAGCTTCGGGTCACGCCCGTATGCCTCGGTGATCTTCTGCAGGAAGGCCGCGCGGATGATGCAGCCGCCGCGCCAGATCTGCGCGATCTCTCCGAAGTTGAGCTGCCACTTGTACTCGTCTTGCGCGGCGCGCATCAGCTGAAAACCCTGCGCGTACGAGCAGATCTTCGAGCAGTAGAGCGCGTCTTGAACCGCCTCGACCAACGCCTTCTTGCTGCCCTTGTATTTCTTGCCGGGCCCCCTGAGGATCTTGGAGGCCGCCACTCGCTCCTCCTTCACCGCGGACAGGCAGCGAGAAAACACGGCTTCAGCCACGGTTGGTGCTGGAACGCCCATATCGAGCGCGTTGGCACTGGTCCATTTACCGGTGCCCTTCTGGCCCGCGGCGTCGAGCACGATGTCGACGAAGGGCTTCTTGGTCACTGGATCCTTCTGGCCCAAAATATCCGCGGTGATCTCGATCAAGAAGCTGTCCAGGATGCCCTTGTTCCACTTCTTGAAGACGTCCGAAAGGTCGGTCGGCTTCATGCCCGTGAGGCTGCGCAAAAGCTCGTAGGCTTCGCAGATCATCTGCATGTCGCCGTACTCGATGCCGTTGTGCACCATCTTCACGTAGTGACCGGCGCCGTTTTCGCCGATGTAGGTGGCGCAAGGCACCCCGCCGGAGATGGGCTTACCCGGGGTCGCGCCGAGCAGCGGCTTACCGGTCTTGGCATCGACCTTGGCCGCGATGGCATTCCAGATCGGCTCGAGCACGTTGTAGGCCGCCGGGTCGCCGCCCGGCATCAGCGAGGGACCGAAGCGTGCGCCCTCTTCACCGCCCGAGACGCCCGAGCCGATGAAACGGAAGCCTTTGTCCTTCAGCGCTTTTTCGCGCCGAATCGTGTCGGTCCACAGCGCGTTGCCTCCGTCGATCACGATGTCGCCCGGAGCCAGCAGCGGCACCAGCCCGTCGATCACCGCGTCGGTCGGACCGCCCGCCTTGACCAGGATCACGATCTTGCGCGGCTTGGAAAGCGACTGAACGAGCTCTTCGAGCGTCGCGGTCCCGACCAGGCTACCCGGGGTGTTGGGATTCTCCGCCACGAACTTGTCGGTCGTCGCGGTCGTGCGGTTGTAGACGGAGATTTTGAAGCCGTGGTCCGCGATGTTCAGAGCCAGGTTTTGGCCCATCACGGCCAGGCCGATCAGGCCGATATCGGAAAGATTCGCCATTTGAGTCGCTTGGCCAATAGTCAGGCGCGCGGCCGGGAACCAGGAAAAAGCGCTGCCAGCCCCGCACACCTGCCCCAATGCAGCCGAAATCCGGCGCGGCCTAGCGTATGGCTCGCCTCACCTTCTCGCATCGGCCCACCGACGGCAGTGCCGTGGTGGGCCGAGCTCGCGTTCTGTTGTCGCTACGAATCGGCTCGGCGGTTCATTCCGACGTGCCGTCGCTCACGGCGGACCAGATCATAGCGCCCGCCGCTGCGTCGAGCCGTGGGCTGCAGAACATCTTGAGGCCGGAAGCCCCGACGGGGCATTCCTCGTTGGTCGTGCAGCCGATCGCCTCGCACATCTTGTCGGCGTTGCAAAGCTGAGTGAAGACGCCGCCCGTCAAGCCGTTCGGATTGCAGTCGAGGTCGTTTGCGCAAGGCCTGATGCAGGTCGCGGTTTCCATGTCGCATACAGTGCGCACGTCACCGGTGCGCAGCGCGCATTCCTCGTTGGTCGTGCATTGCGGTGCGTTCGTGCAGACGTTGGCTGCCAAGTCGCAGAGCGTGCCGGCGGCGCAGTCGAGATCCGTGTAGCACTTGCGATAACAGCCTTGCTTGTCGTAGCAGGTGCACTCACCGGCCTGGCACGTGTCGGGCAATGCTCCGGCCTGCAGCCCAGAGACCGGCTTGTTGGTGCAGCTGGCGTCGTTGGTGCACGCAGCGGTCGCCGGGGTTGAGCACGTGTTGTCCGTGGAGCACGTCGTCGGGAGAATGCGGCCTGCGCGAGAAAAAGAGGGACAGCCCTTGGGAACGTCCGCGTTCGCGGAACACGCCGCGGTGTAGTCGCACAGGCCCAGCTCGTTGCACGCCCACGTGTCATCTGCGCAATTGCAGAAGGCTTGGGAGGCGAGGCAACGAGCCTGCTCGGCGATGGTGAGTGTTCCGATCGCGGCGTTGCAGTTGACCGAGGCGATCAGCGCAGCCAGCTCGGTGCAGGATTTGGCCCCCGTGCCGTATAGGATGAGATTCGTGACGCCATCGTACGCAGGGATGTGGTACTGAACCGGCAGCTGACAGCAGTCCGCCGCCTCGAGGCACTCGGCGTGGCAGTCGTTGCCGGTCGGGGTGAGGTCGCTCTGCACCGGGGTGCAAACGCCGATGCTGTTGATCTGCGGCACGCAGGCCAGCCCGGTGCCGCAATCGGAGGACAGGCCGCACGTCTCGCCGATGCCGCCCAGGGTAGCGAGGCCGGGGCCACCGCCACCCTCGCCTGCGCCCATCGCCACGCAGCGCGCGTTGAAGCAGCGCAAGCCGGTCTCGCAGTCGGCAGTACGGGCACAGGTTTCGCCTTCGGCGCTCGACGCGGGCGGAGTGGGTAGCGGGTCGCCATCGCTACCGCCGTCGCCGACGATGCTGCCGCTTTGGTAGCAGGTGCCCTGCACGCACTTCAATCCGTCGCTGCAGTCGGACGTCCTGCCGCACGACTCGCCCGCGCTGCTCTTCGCAATGGTCACATCGTTGTCGCAACCCGAGATGAGCCCGCCCGCCGCTAGCGCCATCAAACCAAGAAAAGACCAAACCACTGTGCTTCGCATGATTTCTCCTCCGACTGTTTTCGCCGGACTCCAAGCTGGCTCGGAGCCAAATTTCTCTATTTTTGCAGCAACTTGAATTCGATGCGTCGATTCTCCTGTCGGCCCTTGTCCGTCGCGTTGTCGGCCACGGGCTCGTTGGGGCCCGCGCCGCGCGTCTCGATTCGGCTGGCCTCGACGCCTTTGCCGACCATGTACTCCTTCACGGCCGCCGCGCGCTGCTGGGACAGCTCGACGTTCTTGGCGGGCTCACCGACGTTGTCGGTGTGGCCGCTAATCATGATGCGCAGATCCTGGTACTGCTTGAGCACCTTGACCGCTTCATCGAGCGTCTTGTTGCTCTCCTGACGGATCGTGGCCTTGCCGAAGTCGAACTGGATGCCCTTGATCACACCGGCGAACTTGGCGACCTCTTTCGGCAGCTCGTCGGGGCAGCCGTCAGCGTCCTGGAAGCCGTTCTTGGTTTCCGGTTGGTCCGGGCATTTGTCGACTTCGTCGAGCACGCCGTCGCCGTCCTTGTCCTTGATGGCGCAGCCGTCGGGCGCCACGCCTTTCTCGATCGGACACTTGTCAGCGGGGGCCAGGATGCCGTCGGCGTCCGGATCCTTGTTGGGACAGCCATCGGTGGGGGCCGGCTGAGCGCCATCCTCCGGTTCGCTGGGACAGGGATCGTTGGGGTCAACAATGCCGTCCTCGTCGGTGTCGACGGGAGCCGCGGCGACCGGCGCGGGGCAGCCATTGGGAGCCACGCCGGGCTGACTCGGGCAAGCGTCGCTCGAATCCGCGAACCCGTCGCCGTCCGAATCCGCCGGCGGCGGGGCGGGAGCTTCGTCGCCCGTGCGCCCGAGCGTGAACGACACGCCCAGCAGCACCTCGAAGTTCTGAACTAGATCACCGTCCTCGGTGACGGGATTGATGCGATTTTCCTGCATCAGGTTGTCGCGGAAATCGAGGCGTGCCGTAAAGTCCTGAGTGATGGCGAACTTCGCGCCCAGCCCGAAGTGCAGCGCCGGATCGCTGTCGTCGCCGAGGCCACTCTGGCTGCTCTTCAGGTTCATGCCGCCCGCGCCCGCCAGCACGAATGGCACCAGCCGGTACTCCGGGTACTGACCGACGAGCGAGCCGCGATAGGTCCAGATCGTCGCGCTCTCGTCGTTGCCGCCAGTGCTGGTCGGAATCAGGCCGAGCTCGCCTTCGACCCCAAGCCACGAGGATGGGTAGAAGCCAGCGCGCAGCCCCAGATCCAGGCCGGGACCGAGCTTCTGGTGGCCCTGGGCGGGCGGCTCCTGCGCGATCACCTCCAGGTCTTGCAGGTTGTGCTGCGCCGAGAAGATCGCCACGCCGCCGTAGAAGCCCAGCTCCAGCGCCATCGGCGTGGGCCGATACAGGCGCCAGAAGTCGCCGTCACCTCCGCCCGACGTGGAACCGGTCGCGCTCGCGCCCGACTCCGAAGCCTGCAGCGAAAACCCGGCCTCGGCGGCCCTGGCGCGCGACGGCACGCAGACGCTGATGGAGAGTCCAGCAATCAACCCTAGGAGATAAGATGAAGAACGCATTTTCGACGGCGGCCCCCTTGAGCGAATCCCGAAACCGGAGGAAAGCCTAGCCTCGCTCATTGCGCAACCCTTCTTCGACGACTGGCTCGTTTTGCCTCAGTGACGAGACGATAGGTGGTGAGCGCCCAATCACAAAAAGCGACGGGCGCGATCATCATCCGATGATCGCGCCCGTTGCCATTGGCGTTCGAGGCCTTTGCCCCGACGCCTTGCTGACGCCACTCAACCCGCGCTGGCCGAGCCACTCGCCGAAGCGCTGGCCTTGACCGACACGTTGAGCGAAACCGAGGCGTCCGCCTGGGCCTTCATCGAAGCGGCGAAGCAACCGGCCACCTTGAGGGCCGCCGCGCCGCCACCTTGCACCGCCGCTTGAGCGCCTTCGGCCGCGGCCTTCACGCTGCCGGCGACACCTTCGAGCTTGCCCTTCATGCCCATCGAGATCTTGAGCAGAGCGGGCAGGTTCTTGGTCAGCGCGGCCTTCAGCTTCATGGCAGCCTCGGCGTCCGCGGCGCCCTCGATCTTCACGAACACGCTAGCCGGAGTGCACGACGCCTTGCCGTTGACTTCGGCGTCGCAGTTGGCTTTGCACTCCGCGCTCATCTCCGGCGGCTTGACGGTGCCGGAACACTTGGGCGCCTTCATCTCGACGCTGCACTTGCCCGAGCAGGAGCCCTTGCACTCGCCCTTGGCCTGCATTTCGCAGCTGGCCGAGCACGAGCCCTTACAGGTGCCGGAGCACTGCGCGTCGGCCTTGCCCTTGCACTTGCCGTCGCAGGTGCCTGCGCACTTGCCTTTGGCGTCCTTGCCGTCGCACTTGCCCTGGCAGTCGCCGTCACACTTGCCGGAAATTTCGGCGCTGCACTCGCCCTTGCAGCTACCGCTGCAGGTGCCTTCGCAGTTGGCCG